>JBLNEO010000218.1:0-8801 GCA_050262775.1 Pseudomonadota bacterium
CCGGCCGTCGCCGTGATCGACCCGAAGGCGACGAGGTCGTCCATCGTGTACGGGTCGCGCGAGAACTTCCGGATCGTCAGGGTCGCGCCCCTGAGCGAGAGCGGCGGGATGATCGCGTTGACGCGGCTCCCGTCCGGGAGGCGCGCGTCGACCATCGGCGAGGCCTCGTCGATCCGGCGCCCGACCTGCGAGACGATCTTGTCGATGATGCGCAGCAGGTGCGCGTCGTCGAGGAACGTCACCGTCGTCCGCTCGAGCCTGCCCGAGCGCTCGACGAAGATCGACTCGGGGCCGTTGACCATGATCTCCGTCACCGTCTCGTCGGCGAGGAACGGCTCGAGCGGCCCGTAGCCGAGGATGTCGTCGGCGATCTCCCGGACGATCCGCTGGCGCTCCTCGCGCGTGAGCGGGGTGCGGTCGAGGATCAGCTGCTCGGTGACGGCGTGGACGACGCGGTCGCTGAGCTCCTGCGCGGAGGCCGTCTTCGTGAAGATCTCCGGTCCCAGCTTCGCGATGCACGCGTGGTGGATCCGCGTCTTGAGCTCGGCGTAGGGATCCGACGGCGCCGCCTCGACGCGGACGGGCGTCGTGACCTGCCCGGCGCGGGTCGGCTCCTGCGTGGCGGTCGCCGACCCGTTGCCGTTGGGATTCGTCTTGAGGCGGTCGTGGAGACCCATGGCGCCGCCTACGCCTTCCCGAGCGCCAGCATCCGCCGGCGCTCCTTGGTCTTCGCCGCCGAGCCGGCCGCGAGCGTCTTCGACATCTCGCGGATGGCCTTGCCGAAGTCGCTGCGCGGCTCCGACAGGACGAGCGGGTTGCCGCGGTTGACCGAGAGCGGCACGGCGCCGTCCGCCGGGATCTCGAAGGAGACGCGGCGCTCGAGCGCTCCCTCGACCTCCTTCGGCTTCATCCCGACCTTCGTGTGCGTCCGGCGGAGCACCACCTGGACGCGCTCGGGCGGGAACGACAGCAGCTCGAGCGTCTGGAGCGCGAGCCGGACGTTCTTCAGCGTCGGCACGTCGAGCGCGCACAGGAGCAGGAGCTCGTCGGTGCGGTCGAGCGTCGCGAGCATCGGCCCGTGGAAGAACGGCGAGGTGTCGACGACGATCAGGTCGTACGCCTCCCGCGCGACCTCGAGCAGCTTCGCGAGCTTGGCCTCGGTCACGAGCTCGGCGTCCTCCGGGCGCAGCGGCGCGGGGAGGATGTCGAGTCCGCACGCGTGCCGGGTGATGTAGCCGGCGAGCTTGTCCTGGTCGAGCTCGCCCGGTGCCGTGACGAAGTCGTGGATCGTCTTGTCCGGCTCGATCCCGAGCATGATCGCGGCGTCGCCGAACTGGAGGTCCAGGTCGAGCAGGAGCGCGCGCTTGGCGTCGTGCTTCGCGAGCGAGGCGGCGAGGTTCGTCGCCGTGACGGTCTTGCCCGTTCCGCCCTTCGGCGAGAACACGGTGACGATCCGCCCGCGGCGGCCGCTCGCGGCGGCGCGCCGCCCCGAGTGGCTGACCTTCCGCACCGCGAACACGACGTTCTCGGGCAGCTGCGGGAGCAGCAGGACGTCGGCGACGTCGGCCTCGAGCGCGGCCTCGAGCAGCGCCGACGACTCGAGCGACGCGACGAGGATGATCGGCGCCCGCGTGTACTCGCGGATCGCCGCCAGCTCGAGCGTCGGCAGCGACTCGCCGCGCGTCCCGTGGAGGACGACGTTCAGGTGCCCGCCGGCGAGCGCGCCGGCGCCGTCGCGGACCTGCTCGGAGAAGCCGACGAGCTCCACTTCGGGGTGTCCGTCGAGCGACGCGCGGAGGCCGTCGAGGCCCTCGCACGAGCCGGTCACGAACACGCGAACACGGTCGCGGCCGTCCGTCTCTTCGAAGAAATGGTCGGTCATCGAGGCTCCTCCACTAGCAATATTCAGGGGCCGCGCCGGGACGCATCCCGTCGCACAACATGGTTCTGAGGGTCTCGAGCCGCTCCGGGCTGTCGGTCGAGTCGGAGACCGGCCTGAGCGCCAGGGTCCACCCCTTCGCGGTCTCCCGCGCGAACTCGAGCTTCTGCGACTGCGCATCCGTCACGGCGAGCTGGACGTTGACCTCGCCGTTGTTCGCGGCGAGCTTGGACGTCGAGGCATCGCTCGAGGGTCCTCGCAGCACGAGCACGTTGCGGAGGACGACGCGGCTGACGAAGTACTCGAGCTCGGAGCCCTCGCGCTTCACCGTGAACACGCCGACGAGGTCGACGTGGTCGCCGCGCTTCACCGTCCCGCTGAGCAGCGAGTTGGCGTCGGAGTCGACCTGCACCGCGCGGAGGTTCCCGCGGAGCTCGGCGCGGACGCCGGCGGCCTCGACGGGCTTGAACCGGTTGACGCTGACCTGCTCTCCCTCGTAGACCGTCTCGGTCGCGACGAGGTCCTCGACCTGCGAGGGCTGCGAGATCGCGCCGGGGACGACGCTGCGCCGGGCGACCTTCTCCGAGCGGAGGAGGTTGTCGGCGAGGACGTCCGAGCCCGGCGTGCCCGCCGGGATCTCCTTCGCCGCCACGTAGACGGTGACGCTCGCCTCGTCCTGCTGCACGGTCCGCTTGTAGTTGGCGACGTAGAAGCTCGTGAGCAGGGCAGCGAGCGCCGCCAGACCGACGGCGAGAACGATATTTCTGAGGCGATACGTCATGGTCTCTTTCGGGTTCCTTTTGTCGGTGGCTATTCGACGAGCTGGACGACGCCAACGCCCGGGCTGTAGCTCGACCCGGAGCTCCCCTGAACCCCTTGCCAGATCGTGTGGGTGAAGTAGCCGAACAGCTTCTCGTTCGTGCCGCTGAGGTCCATGCCGGTCAGGTGGAAGGCGACCCATCCGACGATGTGGTACTTCGCGCCGCTCCCCGAACCCGTGAGCTTGTCGTAGATCGGGAAGAGGAGCTCGTCGCCCTCGTTCATCTTCGCTTGGAGGATGTCGCCGACGTTCGACGAGCTGAACGGGTTCCCCGTGCGCGCCGGGTAGTTCGAGTTCGCCGGCATGTACTTGTCGAACCCGTAGCGGATCCAGTCGCCGAGCGTGCTCGTGCCCGGGTTGGTGTCGCTCCCGTCGAGGTTGATGAAGCCGAACGAGCCGGCGCCGTCGGGCTCGGTCTTGCCGCCGCCGCCGGTCTTGAGGTGGTAGTACTCGAGCTCGGTCTCGGTGCCGAAGCAGCCGGGGGCGCACTTCAGCATCGGGTGGTCGATGTTGACCACGATCGGCGCGACGTAGAGCGCCGACGACGGCGGGCCGACGCGGGCGCTCGCCACGGCCCGGACCTGCACCGAGTCGATCCCGAAGAGCTTCGAGAAGAAGCCGGGGGCCGGCCGCTGGACGGTGACGCGGATCGTCGACGAGTCGGGGAACTGGACGGCGCTCTCCGCGAGGCCGCCCTCGTTCTTGTTGGCGTAGTCGAGCGCCAGCGACCGCGCCGTGCCGGAGCTTTCCGGGAGCGCCTGGGCGCCCGCGAGTGCCGCAGCGTCCGCAGTGATCTGCGCGTGCCGGTCGGCGCGGTACCACGAGCCGACGTCGAGCACGATCGCCGACATTCCGAGAAGGACGGTGAGAAAGGCGACGGACATCACCATCGCCTGGCCGCGCTCGTTTGCGAGCCTGGTCATTCGACACGCTCCGTTGCGGTGCTCGTCATGTCGCCGCTCTTCACGACACGTCCGAGCACATCGATGTTGAATCCGAAGACCGCGCGCACCGTGACGTCGGAGCCGGGATCCCACGTGCTCGTGACGCTGACGTTGCTCGTCCTGAACGAGCTCCCGAGATCCGACCCTGCCGTGACGACCGCGTTCTTCACGTAGCTGTCGCGGTCGGCGCGCATGCGCGAGACCGCCGCCTTGCGCGCGCCCTCGCGAACCGCGTCCGTGAGGGTGATGTACTGCTTGAAGACGATCCCGAACTGGACGATCGCGAGCAGGATCAGCATGAGCGCCGGGAGGACGAGCGCGAACTCGACCAGCGACTGGCCACGCTGCTGCCTGAGTGAGACTCGACGTGCCATTTCGGTGTGCGGCTGCCTTTCGGACGGAGAAATCGGCCGGCGGAGACTCCCTGCGGATCGAAGGCCCCGCCGGCCGGTGTGGATCGAACTACGTGATCGCGCCTGCGACGCGGTTCAGCACGTTGGCGATGTTCCCGGACAGGAGCACCAGCGCGGCAATGATCGCCGCCGTGATGACGGCGAGAATGACGCCGTACTCGGCCATCGTCTGCCCCTCCTCGCGGCGGAGCGACGTCGGCGCGAAGGAGTGAACCCAAGCGGACAGCTTCAGCATGCGTTTCACCTCCTTTCGGTCGACTCGGGGCCCGCCGGGCGGCGGCGTGCCGATGGATCGAAGGTGGGAGAGAAGGTCGTCTCGAATGCACTAGCGGCACAGAAGGCCACGGGGAATCCCTCCCAAACTCGTCGGCGTGGCCGCGCCGCCAAATTGCCCGTACGGCGAGCATCATCGAAACGAAATCCGACACCGGATATCCCCCTTCCTGGTGATTCGCCGGGTGCTCCCTCCAATGGGGGAGGTCCGAGGGCCCTCGCGCGGCGATAACGCGGAGGACTCCGTGCGCGGCAGCGGATGTTCGACGGATGTCATCCGCGCCGATCTCGCGGCCTCGGCGCTCGACGCAAACGGGAGCTCTGCGAGATGTCAGATCGGAACACCCGCCGGATCGTCCGGCTCATCCTCTTCTCGCTCGCCGCCTGGGCGTTCACCGCCCTGCGCCGCGAGCAGTCGCGCCCCCGGCCCGCGGCGGCGGCGGACGCCGCGCTCCGGCCGGAGTCGCGGCACCTCGACGTGCCGGGCTGGGCGTCCAGCCCGGCGCGGCCCGACCGGACGCGCCCCGTGCGCACGCGGCGCCGCCTCGCCGTGAACCTCGCCTTCGTGGCGCTCTTCTTCACGGGCGCCTCGTTCTCGGCGTTCGCGGGCGACAACGTCGCCGGCATGCTCGAGGGCGACGGCGGCGAGACGCTCGTGCTCGCCCAGGACGCGCCGGCGGCCGACGAGTCGACGGGCGTCCCGCAGGGATCCGCCGTCGTCGACGCCGACCCGGAGCCCGCGCCGGTGCCGGAGACGACCCCCGCGCCCGCGCCGGAGCCCGCGCCGGCGGAGGAGGCCACGGCCGAGGCCGCTCCGGCCGCCGCGCCCGCCGCGGAGGCACCTGCCCCCGAGGACGTCGCGCCCGCGACGGACGACGGCGAGGCCGACCTGCCGCCCGCGCCCACGCGCGAGGAGGCGGTGGCGCGCGTCTCGCAGCCGCGGCCGTCGGCCGCGCGCACGGCCACGGCGTTCCGCGCGGCTCCCGTCGCGACCCATGCGCCGAGCGTCGAGGTCGACCCCGAGGTCCACGAGGCGAACCTGTCCGCGACGGTGTGGCTCCACCGCGAGCTCCCGGACCCGACGCCGCCGTCGCTCCGGCTCGCGCCGCGCACGGCGTCGCGCCTGTCGGCGGCCGCGAAGGGCGCCGGCCTCGACTGGGCGTACCTCCTCGCGGTGATCCGCGCGGACGGTTCGAGCGCGACCGCCGTGCCGACGCGTCGCGCGACGCTGGCCGAGACGGCGCACCGCCTCGCCTCGCTGCGCTCCGACGCCTCGCGCTGGGACGCGGCGCTCGCGTACACGGGCCGGACCGCCGCCGCCGACCGGGCGATGGCGCTGGCGCGGTACTACCGGGCCGTCGGGCTCCAGACGCTCGTCGACGGGCTCCTCGCACGGAAGGACGCGCTCGCGGAGAAGGTCCTGAACGACGAGCGCGTGCAGCTGTACGCGGGCGGTCGCGACGACGTGCAGGCCGGGCGCATCGACGTCCGCGTCCTCGCGCTCGTCGAGTACCTCGCCGAGTCGTACGGCCAGGTGACCGTGTCGAGCCTGATGTCCGGGCACCGCCTCTACGCCCGCCCGGGCGTCGTCTCGATGCACATGTACGGCGAGGCGGTCGACGTCGCCGCGCTCGGCGGCACGCCGATCGCCGGCCACCAGGAGCCGGGCGGGCTCACGGAGCGCGCCGTGCGCGACATCCTGCTGCTCCCGGCGGAGATGCGTCCGCGCCAGGTCATCTCCCTGCTCGGGCTGGGCGGGCCGTCGTTCCCGCTCGCCGACCACGCCGACCACATCCACGTGGGGTTCTAGGCGGGTGGCGAAGCACGGCGAGCTGCGCCGGACGGACGGGCGCGTGGTCTGCGAGCGGTGCACGCTCGCGGGCCACGCGCCGTCGCGGCTCAGGGGCCTGCTGGGGCGGGACGCGCTTCCCTCCGGGGAGGGGATCCTGCTCCGGCCGGCCGGCTCCGTGCACACCGCGTTCATGCGCTTCCCGATCGACGTCGTCTTCCTCGACCGCGACCTCACGGTCACGGCAGTCGTCGCGGCGCTCGCGCCGTGGCGGACGGCCGGGCGCCGCGGCGCGAAGGCCGTGCTCGAGCTCCCGGCGGGCGAGGCCGCGCGTCGCGGCCTCGGCGTCGGCGACCGCCTCGAGCTGGCGGTCTAGGCGCCGGACGCGGAGAGCGTCCCGGTCGCGAGCGAGCCGCTGTCCTCGCCGGGCTCGTAGCAGCCGGCGCAGCGCGCCTCGTACGAGTCGAGCGCGCCCACCTGGATCGTCGGGCCGGCGAACGGCGCCGGACGGCCGTCGAGCAGGCGCTGCGTGCGGGTCGCGGGGCCGCCGCAGCGGTGGCACACGGCCTGCAGCTTGTCGACGAGCTCCGCGAGGCAGAGCAGCCGCGCCATCGCGGCGAACGGCTCGCCCCGGAAGTCGCAGTCGAGCCCGGAGACGACGATGCGGCGTCCGCGCTCGCGCAGCGCGAGCACGACGTCGACGATCGAGGGCTCGTCGAAGAAGTGCAGCTCGTCGAGCCCGACGACGTCGTATCCCTCCGCCAGGCGGAGCACGTCGCCCGCGTCGGCGCAGACGGCACGGATGCGGTCGCCGGCGTGGCTGACGACGTGCGCGACGTCGTAGCGGTCGTCGAACCCGGCCTTCACCACCAGCACCCGCTGGCCGGCGATCTCCGCGCGGCGCAGGCGCCGGATCAGCTCCTCGCTCTTGCCGCTGTACATCGGGCCGCAGACGACCTCGAGCCAGCCGCCTCGGTGCGGGGGCATGCGGATCACGGCGACGACCCTAACGGGGCGCGCGGACGGCCTACAGGTTGTCGTCCATCACGCGCTCGGCGAGCGCGCGCATGACCTTGGCACCGATCGCGGGCTGCTCCTCGAGCAGCCGCTTGAACGACCGCTCGGTGATCACGAGCGCACGCACCGGGCTCGTCGCCGTCACCGTCGCCGTCCGCGGCTTGCTCGACACGAGCGCGATCTCGCCGAAGAAGTCGCCGGGGCCGAGCGAGCGGATCTTCCGGCCCTTCCGGCGGACGTCGGCCGTGCCGTCGACGAGGACGAAGAACTCGCGGCCGGGCGCCCCCTCGCGCGTCATCTCCTTCCCCTCGCGCAGGTCGATCTCGTCGGCGATCGACGCGATCTTCTGCAGCTCCGACCGCGAGGCGGCCGAGAACAGGGGGACGTGCGCGATCGCGTCGACCTTCGAGTTCTGGCGGCTGCGCACGGGGCGATCCTACGCGGCCCGTTCGCGGCCCGTCCAGCCCCGCGCTACGGGAAGCGGTTGAACCAGAGGGCGGAGAAGCCCGCACCGAGCAGCAGCAGGATCCCGCCCGCGGCGGTGAAGGCGACCGTCAGCTCGCGGTGGCGCGTGTCGTAGCCGACGCGCGTGGCGACGTCCTCGTACACGCTCCGGAGCTGCGCTTCCGTGGGCGCCTCGTACGTCTTGCCGCCGGTGATCTCCGCGATCTGCTGCAGCGTCTCCTTGTCGGGCGGGACCGGGACGACGTGGATCGCGCCGAACTCGTCGGTCACCTCCACCGTCCCCGACTCGGTGCCGAGCGCGACGGTGTAGACGGGGACGCCGGCCTGCTTCGCGCGCTGCGCCGCGGCGATCGGGTCACGGCCGGTCGTGCTCGCACCGTCGGAGAGGACGATGATCGCGAACGGCGGGCCGTCGTCGCGCGTCGCCTCCCCGCGGCTCGTGGTCGCCGTCCGGCCCATCGCCAGCGCCTGGTCGATCGCCTCGCCGAGCGCCGTGCCGCCCTCGGGCCTCGCGTCCTCGATCGCCGCGAGCACGGCCTCCTTGTCGGACAGGACCGGGGAGATCGTCGCCGCGTACTGCGCGAAGCCGACCACGCCGACGCGAGCCTGGTCGGGGAGCGACTCGAGCAGCGTCCGCGCCGCGGCGCGCGCAGCCGCGAGCCGGGTCGGCGGCACGTCGTCCGCGGTCATCGAGGCCGAGGTGTCCATCGCGAGCACGAGCGTCGCCGAACGCTTCGGCACCTTCACGGCGGCCTGCGGCCGTGCGACGCCGAGCACGAGTGCGGCGAGCGCGAGCAACGCGAGGAGCGCGGGAAGGTGCCGCCGCCAGCCGGGCCTGCGCGGGGCGACGTTCGCGAGCAGGTCGAGGTTCGTGAAGCGGACGGCGTACCGGTCCCGGCGGCGCTGGAGGAGCACGTACGCGAGCAGCGCGAGCGGCACGAGCACGAGCCCGACGAGCGCGGCCGGCCAGAGGAAGGTCACGCGCGGCCTCCGCGTGCCCGCAGCGCGCCGACGAGCGTGCGGAGCCAGTCGCCCTCCGTGGAGAGGACGACGTGGTCGACCCCCGCGGTGCGGAGGCGGGCCGCGAGCGCCGCGCGCTCCTGCGTCGCGGCGGCCGCGACCCGCGCGCGGAGTGGGGGGGGGGGGGGGGGGCGCGCGGCGCGCCGCCCCCCCGCGGGGGGGGGGGGGGGGGGGGGGGGGG
>JBLNEO010000219.1:0-6071 GCA_050262775.1 Pseudomonadota bacterium
GCGATGAAGGTCGTGAACATCGCCATCTCGCCCTGGGCGAAGTTGACGACCCGCGTCGTCCGGTAGATGAGGACGAGCGCGAGCGCGAGGCTGCCGTAGACGCTCCCGATCGCGAGGCCGAACGCGAGCTGCTGGAGGAACTCCTGCATCGGCTAGTACCCGAGGTAGCTCCGGCGGACGGCGTCGTCCTCGCGGAGGTCGGCGCTCGCGCCCGAGACGGCGACGTTGCCGACCTCGAGCACGTAGGCGCGGTTGGAGACGGAGAACGCCGCGTTCGCGTTCTGCTCGACGACGAGCACCGTGAGGCCCTCCTCCCGGTTCAGCTCGCCGACGACGCGGAAGAGCTCGTGCACCACCAACGGCGCGAGCCCGAGCGAGGGCTCGTCGAGCATCAGCAGCCGCGGCCGCGCGACGAGCGCCCGGGCGAGGGCGAGCATCTGCTGCTCGCCGCCGGAGAGTGTTCCGGCCTGCTGGTCGCGGCGGCGCTCGAGCACGGGGAACTGCTCGAACGCGCGCCGGAAGTCGCCCCCACGGCGCCGGACGTACGCCCCCATCCGCAGGTTCTCCCAGACGGTGAGCTCCCCGAGGATGCCGCGGCCCTCCGGGACGTGCGCGACGCCCGCGCGGGCCATCCCGTCCGGCGAGCGCTTCGTCACGTCGCGCCCGGCGAAGCGGATCGCGCCGTCGGTCGCGACGGTGCCCGAGACGGCCTTGAGCGTCGTCGTCTTGCCCGCGCCGTTGGCGCCGAGCAGCGCCACGACCTCGCCCTCGTCGACCGTCAGCGAGATCCCGTGGAGCGCTTCGACCGGCCCGTACCGGGCCGAGACGTCATGCAGCTCCAGCAGCGCCGCCATCGCCGTTCTCACCTCCGAGGTACGCCTCGATCACCGCCGGGTCGGCCCGCACCTCGGCCGGCGTGCCCTCGGCGATCTTCCGCCCGAAGTTGAGCACGTGAACGCGGTCGGAGACCGACATCACGAGGTTCATGTGGTGCTCGACGAGGAGGACGGTGAGCTCGTACTCGTCGCGGATGCGCCGGATCAGCCCGCCGAGCGCCTCGACCTCCTCGTGGTTGAGGCCGCCGGCCGGCTCGTCGAGGAGGAGCAGCTTCGGGCGCGACACGAGCGCCCGGGCGAGCTCCACGCGCTTCTGCGTCCCGAACGGCAGCCCGGTGACGGGAAGGTGTGCGATCTCGCCGAGTCCGAGCTCGTCGAGCGTGGCGCGTGCCTCTGCGCGGGCCTGCCTCTCACCGCCGAGCCGGGTCCGCGAGTGCGCGCCGACGAGCACGTTCTCGAGGACCGACATGCCGCGGAACAGCTCGACGTTCTGGAACGTCCGCGCGACGCCGGTGCCGACGACGCGGTGGGGCGCGATCGCGAGGAGGTCGACGCCGTCGAAGACGACACGGCCGTGGTCCGGCTCGTACAGACGCGTGATCACGTTGAACGCGGTGGTCTTGCCGGCGCCGTTCGGGCCGATCAGCCCCGCGACCTCGCCGGCGTCGACGGAGAGCGACACGTCGTCGAGCGCGACGATGCCGCCGAAGCGTCGGGTGATGCCCTCCACCGAGAGGAGTGCCACGGTCGGCGATCCTACGGGCCTCGTCCACCGGTGTCACCTCGCCCGTGGCGTAGGCTCCGTGGCCTGAGCCGCCCGCCCTGGCTGAATCCGTCGGAGCTCCGCATCGGTCTCGGCTGCATGCGCCTGTCGGATGACGACGGCCCGGAGGAGGAGCTCGCGCTCGAGACGATCGCCGCCGCCGTGCGTGGCGGCGTGACGGTCTTCGACACGGCGCGGGCGTACGGCCACGGCGAGAACGAGGGACTGCTGGCGCGCGGACTGCGGCGCGCGGCCGGGGAGGCGCGGGCTCGGATCGTGACGAAGGGCGGGATGACGCGGGCCGGGGGCGCCTGGCTCCCGGACGGGCGGGCGCGCGCGATCCGCGCCGACTGCGAGGCGAGCCTCGCGGCGCTCGACGGGCTCCCGATCGACCTCTACCTGCTCCACGCGCCGGACCCGAGGACGCCGTGGTCGACGTCCGTGCGCGCGCTCGCGCGCCTCCTCGGCGAGGGGCTCGTCGCGCGTGTCGGGCTCGCGAACGTCGACCGCCGCCGACTCGACGAGGCGCTCGAGCTCGTGCCGGTGGCCGCCGTGCAGGTCGCGCTCAGCCCCTTCGACGACCGCGCGCTCCGCGGCGGGCTCGTCGCGCGCTGCGCCGACCTCGGGATCGCCGTGATCGCGCACTCGCCGCTCGGGGGCGTCCGGCGCGCGCCTGCCCTCGCGCGGCGTCCGGCGCTCGCGGAGATCGCGCGTTCACGCGGGTCGTCGCCGCCCGAGGTGGCACTCGCGTGGCTGCTCGGACTCTCGCCGGCCGTCGTGGCGATCCCGGGCGCACGGCGGCCGGAGACGGCGTCGTCCGCCGCCCGCGCGGCGGCGCTCG
Source organism: Pseudomonadota bacterium (assembly GCA_050262775.1). GTDB lineage: Bacteria > Actinomycetota > Thermoleophilia > Gaiellales > Gaiellaceae > DATHTC01. The sequence continues at coordinate 2,441 of JBLNEO010000219.1, forward strand.
AGCTCGACGGCGACGAGCGCGAAGCACTCGCGCGGGCGCTCGGTCGAGTGCGCCCCGCGCACGCGGTGAGGCGCCGGCGGGCGCGGGAGCACGCCGAGGCCGTGATCGTGATGGGGATCCCGGGTGCCGGGAAGAGCCGGATCGCGGAGGCGTACGTCGCCCGCGGGTACCGGCGCCTCAACCGCGACGAGCGCGCGGGGTCGCTGCGACAGCTCGCGGAGGCGCTCGACGAGGCGCTCGCGGGAGGTGAGCGACGCGTCGTGCTCGACAACACGTACGCGACCCGCGCGGCGCGGAACGACGTGGTCGAGGCGGCGGCGCGCCACGGCGTGCGCACGCGGTGCGTCTGGCTCGACACACCCCTCGCCCAGGCCCAGGTCAACGTCGTCGAGCGGCTCCTCGACCGCTTCGGCGCCCTGCCGATGCCCGAGGAGCTGCGCGGCGCGGCGGCCCGCGAGCCGGGCGTGCTCCTGCCCACGTCCCAGATGCGGGTGCTCCGCGAGCTCGAGCCGCCGGGGGAGGACGAGGGCTTCGCCGCGGTGGAGCGGGTGCCGTTCGAGCGTCGCCCGGTGCCCGGCCGCACCCGACCGGGCGTCCTCGTCGCCGCGGCGGCGCTCCGGAGCGGGCTCGGCGCCGTGCCGTCGCCGGGCGACCGGGGCGCGCCGCACCTCGTGTTCGACTGGTGGCCCGGCGGAGCCGTCGCGGACCTCGCCGCGGAGGTCGAACCGCTCGTCGCCGGGATCGCGGCGCCCGTCGAGGTCGCGGTCTGCCCGCACGCGGCGGGCCCGCCGCGCTGCTGGTGCCGGCCGCCGCTCCCCGGTCTCGCCGTGGCGTTCGCCCGCGCGCACGGCGTCGATCTCGCGCGCTCCGTGCTCGTGGGAACGGGGCCTGCGCACCGGACGCTCGCCACCGCGCTCGGCGCGCGGTGGGTCGCCGTGCGGACGCCGCCGTGAGCGTCCTCGCCGATCGGAGCACACGGACGCGCCCGAGGTCGTCGGTTCGGTCGACCCCGACGTTCGGCGTTCGCCTGCGTGGGGAACACGCGGACGGTCGTCGACCAAGGAGGCATCCCACCGTGAGTCCACTCCTGCTGATCCTGCTGCTCGTGATCCTCCTGATCGCCGTCGGCGGCGGGATCCTCGTGAGCAAGCTGCTCTGGCTGCTGCTGATCGTGGCGCTGATCGTGTTCCTGGTCTCGTTCGTGAGCGGGCGCCGCGCCGTCTAGGGGAGCGCGCGCCCGACGCGCATCCCGACGGAGACGGCGGCGACGCCGGCGAGGACGCTTCCGCCCGCGTACGCGACCCCGAGGTCGAGGCGGCCCTCCTGGACGCCGCCGACGGCGACGCCCGCCGCAGCCGCCCGCGTCGTCACCGGTCCTTGTGGAGCGCCACCTCGTAGAACTCGACGGAGGCGCGGCGGCTGCCGTCGCCCCCCGGGGGCGTCATCGCGTCCAGCGCCTCGTGGCCGCGCCGCATGCCCTCCTCGGAGGCGAAGAGCGTGATTCCGAGGCTCCGGCCCGACTCCCGGTCGACGAGCATCAGGACGCCGGTCGCGTCGTCGAGCCCCTCCGGGGGCGCGTCCCAGCTCGATTCGACCATCTCCTTGCTCATCGCGATGCCTTCGTCCATGCGTGCGGGATCGGCTCCCTCGAACCGTGCGATGCGTGCGTACACGATGCCCTCCTCGGTCGAACCGTCGGGTCGCCGGGACCCTACGCCCCTGCGCGCCGCGCAGCCAGCGGCTACCGACGACGCGACGACGGTCGCTCGCGCGGCGCGGACGTGCGCTCGCGGGCGAGTGCGCGGGTGGTCGCCCGCCGCCGGTCGGCGGCCGCGCGGCGGCGGCAGCGCACGCTGCAGTAGCGCTGCGACGGTCGCGTCGGGACGAACGGCGCGGAGCACGACGCGCAGGCCGCGGGCGGCGTCACGGGCGCCGGCGCTGCGGCGGCCGTGAACCGGAGGACGTACGCCGCGACCCCGACGAGCATGAGCGCGCCCACCGCGACGCCGCCGGGCGGGCCGAGGGAGTATCCGGCCGCGAGGCCCACGAGGACCGCAACCGGAGCTGCGACGACGACGGCCACGAACGCACGCTCGCCGCGTGTCGCCGGGAACGTCGTTTCGTCGGTGTGGGGGTGAGGGGTCGGTGCGGAGGCCACGCGTGAACGTCCGAGGGGCACAGCTCCGCAGTCCACCCATCTTGCCACCGCGGCGCCCCTTCGCGCACCCCGACAACTCCCTGCTTCGAGGGATTGCCGCGCATGTGGCAGAGCGGACAATGTGGGAAAGCCCGGCGCCTGCGGCCCTCCGGGGGACGCGAATCAGAGGAGCAGCATGCGCACGTGGAACACCAGGAGCGAGCAGGGCCAGACGATGGCCGAGTACGCGGTGATCCTCGCCGTCATCACCGCCGCCGTCGTCGCCGCGCTCGCGTTGCTGAGCGGCAACATCGCCGCCGTGCTGGCGCGCGTCGCCGGCGTGCTCACCTAGCGGCCGGCGGTCGGGCACGCGAACGCCGTCGCGGGCTCGGCCCGTCGGCCGCCCTCAGACGCCGAGCGTCACGGGTGCGTCGGCGCCGCTGCGGAAGGCCGCGTAGGCGTACGGGTGGTTGAAGACGTCGAGCGCCTCGTGGGGCGCGCAGTCGAGCTCGAACGACTCGCCGGCCTCGTCGCGGACCGCGACGGTCAGCGCGTCGTCGACGGACGACCACAGGAGGGACACGTGCACGCCGTTGTTGGAGCGCTCTGCTAGCTCGCGACGGCTCTCGGTGACGTGAACGGCTGCCATTGCCGGCTCCTTGGTGGGCAGTGAGGACGGGGGAAGCGTCGCTCTCGCGAGCGACGGCGTCAGTCCGGCTGGCAGGCGTCTCTCGGTGCGGCTCGCTCCACCGTTCGGCGGGGGCCTGCGCGAGCACCCTCGCGGGGTCGCTACCCCGGCGCGACCAGCTCGCCGCCCCAGCTGCTGGGCGCGACGTCGTCGAGCGTCTCCGAGAACGTCCAGCGGTGGCCCGCCGGGTCCTCGGCCTCGTACTGTCGCTCGCCGTACTCGAAGTCGGTCGGCTCCATCACGATCCGCGCTCCATGCGCCCGCGCACGCGCGCAGTGGGCATTGGCGTCCTCCACGCGGACGAGCACGGAGTGGGTGACCTCGCCCTGCCGCGGCGGTTGCCGCTCGTGACGCACGTCGGCGACGATCACGGCCCCCTCGCCGACGCTGAGCTGCGAGCGGTGGCGCTCGCCGATCCGAAGCCGCTCGGCGAACCCGAACGCGGCGCCGAGCCAGTCGACCGCCTCGCGCACGTCGGGGTAGATCAGCACGGGGACGACGACGGCGGACGGGATGGAGCGATTCGGCTTCACGCACCGTCAGGGTAGAGCCTCACGGTTGGGCAGACTGAAGGGTCGGCGAAGGGCCGGGGCGGCTACCGCCGCGCGTGCGTGCGGCATACGCTGGAGGCGTTGAAGCGAGCGGGCCTCCACGCGTGACGCGCCCGAGCGTCCTGCCGCGACCGAGGGGCGTTCACGTCGCCGTCGCTGTCGCCGCCGCCGCCGCGGCGGTCCTGCCCGCCGGCCGCGGCGCGGACGCGCACCCGACCGCCAGGGCACACGACGCCCAGGTCGCGCGGGACGTGC
>JBLNEO010000220.1:0-3917 GCA_050262775.1 Pseudomonadota bacterium
GTGTTCTCGAGCACGACGAGGCGCTCGTCGTGGACGTGCCGGCGCAGCTCCGCCTCGACCGGCGCCATGGCGTACCTGGCGCGGTCCTCGTCGGTCTTCGGGCGGCCGAGGTGCGAGCACACGGCGACCTCGGCGGCGCCCTCGTCGAGCAGCCAGACGAGCGTCGGCAGCGCGGCGACGATGCGCGTGTCGTCGGCGACGCGCCCCCCCTCGAGCGGGACGTTGAGGTCGGCGCGCACGAGCACGCGCTTCCCGCGCACGTCCGCCTGCCTGACCGAGCGGGGGCGGTGCACTAGAGCCGCGTCACGAGGTCGACGAGGCGACACGAGTAGCCCCACTCGTTGTCGTACCAGCCGAAGACCTTCGCCATCGGGCCGCCGGAGGCCATCGTGAGGCTGCTGTCGAAGATGCACGACGCGGGGTTCTGCTCGATGTCAGACGACACGATCGGGTCGGTCGTGTACTCGAGGATCCCGGCGAGCGGCCCGTCGGCGGCGGCCCGGAAGACGTCGTTGACCTGCTCCGCGGTGACGTCGGCGCCGAGGTGGACGACGAAGTCGGTGATCGAGCCCGTCGGGACGGGAGCGCGGACGGAGACGCCGTCCACCTTGCCCTTCAGGTCGGGCAGGACCAGCCCGATCGCGCGCGCGGCGCCCGTCGAGGTGGGGATCAGGTTGATCGCCGCGGCGCGCGCCCGACGCAGGTCCTCATGCGGGAGATCGAGGATGCGCTGGTCGTTCGTGTACGCGTGGATCGTCGTCATGAAGCCGCGCTCGATCCCGAATGCGTCGTGCAGCACCTTCGCCATCGGCGCGACGCAGTTCGTCGTGCAGGACGCGTTGGAGACGATGTGGTGCGCGTCCGGGTCGTACTGGTCGTCGTTGACGCCGAGCACGATCGTGACGTCGGGATCGGTCGCCGGGGCCGAGATCAGGACCTTCCGCGCACCGGCGTCGAGATGCTTCTGCGCCCCCTCGCGCTTCGTGAAGAAGCCCGTCGACTCGATCACGACGTCGACGCCGAGGTCGCCCCAGCGGATCGCGCCCGGATCACGCTCGGAGAGCAGCCGGAACTCCTTGCCCGCGGCGCGGATCGTGCCGTCGCCGAGCTCGACGTCACCGTCGAGCGGGCCGAGGTTCGAGTCGTACTTCAGCAGGTGCGCCATCGTCGCCGCGTCGCCGAGGTCGTTCGCGGCGACGAGCTCGATGTCGGCGCCGCGGGCGAGCGCTGCGCGGAAGAAGTTGCGGCCGATCCGGCCGAAGCCGTTGATCCCTACACGGGTTGCCATCGATCTCCCTTGGTTCGTCTGCGTCGTCCGCGGCGACTCTAGCCAAGGGCACGGGCCCGGGACTCCGTAGTCGCCCGCGGCCGTCGCGGGGTCGCGGAGCGATGCGGCGGGCCCGGGCGAGAGGCTCCGAGGACGATCCTCCCACCCGGTTTCTCCGTGCCCAGGACCGTGGCGACGGACGGGGTCTGAATCCGGCGCCCGACGGGCACGGAACCCGCCGCAATGGAAAGTATCGCGTCACCCGCCGACGAAAACCAGCGAGAACCGCGCGGAAACCTGGGACATCGTGTCGGATATGCATCGTGATCCGACCTACACGGTGGGCTCCGCCAGCTCGACGATCCGCTGCAGGCGGCGGTGCACGGACGCCTTCGTCGCGGGCGGGTCGCAGCGCCGCGCGAGGTCGGCGAGCGACGACGCCGGATAGCGCAGGCGGAGCTCGGCGACCTCGCGCAGGGGCTCGGGCAGCACGTCGAGACCGCCGCGCGCCGCGAGCCGGCGGACGGCGCGCAACTGGACGTGTGCGGCGCGGCTCGTGCGCACGAGGTTCGCGTGGTCGGCGTTCGCGAGCCGGTTCGCGCGCGCACGCGTCTCCCCCATGACCGCGCCCTCCTCCAGCTCGAGGACGACGCCGCCCGCGCCGGCGAGCGCCAGCGTGTCCTCGACGGCGCTCCGGCCCTTCGCGTAGGCGACGCCGTGCCGGCCGCGGTCGGCCACCGCGAGCGGCGCGAGCGACGCGAGGAGCCGCGCGCCCTCGAGGCCGTCGGTGCGGATCTCGAGGTGGAGCGCCGGCGGCGGGGACAGGGAGCCCGCGCCGAGGAGGGCACCGCGGACGTAGGCACCGCGGCAGCACGTGCGCGCGACGACCGACGGGGGCGGGACCGTCCGCGGCGCGAGCCCGTCGCCGAGGACGCCCGCCCGCCGCAGCACCGACCGCGCCGTCTCGCTCCCCGGGACGTGGAGCTGGTACCGGGTGCCGCGCTCGAAGGCGCGGCGGCGGTACGTGCGGATCTCCGACTCGACGCCGAACGAGCGGAGGAGCGCGAAGGCGCGCCGCGCGACGGCCGACGACGCCAGGTCGAGATGGAGCGCGACCTCGCCGCGGCCGCGGAGGTGGACGCTGCCCGCGGTGTGGCACAGGCCCGACAGCTCCGCGAGCCGGTCGCATTCGCTCCGCGGCTCGATCGCCGCGAGCTCCTCGCGGAGGGCGTCAGAGAGCGACACCGTCGATCCCCAGCAGGCGCCGCTTGTAGTCCTCGCCGAGCCCGCCGAACCCGCCGAGGCCCGTCGACGAGACGACGCGGTGGCAGGGCACGATCACGGCGAACCGGTTCGTCGCGCAGACGCTCCCGGCCGCGCGCGCGGCACCGGGACGTCCCGCCAGCGCCGCGAGCTCGCCGTAGGTGACCACCTCGCCGCGCGGCACACGCCGCAGCGCCTCGATCGCCGCGCGCTGGAACGGCGTGCACCACTCGAGCTCGAGCTCGACGTCGAGGAAGTCGTCCGCCGCGCCGGCGAACCAGGCGCGGAGACGCTCGGCGACCGGGTGGTGCTCGTGGCTCCGAGCGTCGAGCTCCCGCCGCGGGTGCTCGCACTGGACGACCCGGTCGCCGAGGAGCCAGAGCTCGCCGCGCCCCCACCCGGGCGCCTCGTAGGCCGTGTAGGTCACGCGCGCCATCGGTCTGCCCACTCGGGATCCAGCCGGCGCAGGCGCGCCTTCGTCAGGTTCGCCCGCAGCGCACGTGCGACGACGGGATCGGGAGACGCGAGCCGGCGTTCCATCGCGGGCCGGACGCGGTCGAGGTCGGCCGCCGCGATCACGCTCCACGCGTAGGCGAGTCCCTTCGCGAGCACCGGGTCGTGCGAGGCGGCGAGGGCGTCGGTGGCGCGCTCGAGCACCGCCAGCGCGGCCCCGACGGCCGCCTGCGTGCGCAACAGGCGGGGCTCCGCGACGGCCGCGACCGCGCAGCGGGCCTCCCACGGCGTCCCCTTCGCCCAGGCGAGGGCGACCGCCGCGAGCCGTTCCGGATCGTCGTCGCCGAGCCGCTGGAGCGCCATCGCCGCCGCCTCCCGCACCCGCCACCGCTCGTCGTTCGCCGCCGCCCGCACCGGCGCCAGCTCGCCGTGGCGGCCGAGCGCGACCACCCCGCACACGCGCAGGAACTCGTCGCCCGACGCCGCGAGCGCGCGGGCCGTCCCCGCGTCCGCCTCCTCGGCGACCGCCCACACGAGCTCCAGGTTCGCCCGCGGCCCCGGCAGGTTCGAACGTGCGGACAGCCAGGGACCCCACCCGCCCACCGGGTGCGCGCGCAGCTCCTCGCGGTACGTGTCGACCTTTCCCATCGCGTCGGTCATAGAATCGCGGAGCGATGGCACTCCACGCGATTCCGCGCCCGCCCGTCCCGCAGAACGAGCCCGTGAAGGGCTACGAGCCGGGCTCGCCGGAGCGCGAGGAGCTCCAGCGGCAGCTGCGCCGGATGGAGGGCGAGCGCCTCGACGTCCCGATGGTGATCGGCGGCGAGGAGGTCCGCACGGGCGACACGTTCGAGTCCGTCATGCCCCACCGTCGCCACCACGTCCTCGCCGACGTCCACGCCGGCGGAGCCGCCGAGGTGGAGCGCGCGATCGA
>JBLNEO010000221.1:0-11377 GCA_050262775.1 Pseudomonadota bacterium
CGCGGGCGTCTGGCGCTCCGACGACGGGGGTCGGAGCTGGCGGGAGGCCGGTCTCCGGGGCGAGCGCATCCGCTCGCTCGCGGCGGCGCACGGCCGCGTGTACGCCGGCACGAAGCCGGCGCGGATCTGGGCCACGTCGGGCGGCGAGCGATGGGAGCCGCTCACGCCGTTCCCGCGCCTGCGGTCGTGGTTCTGGTGGTCGCCGGCCGAGAGGCCGCATACGGCCTACGTCCAGACGCTGGCCGTGTCGCCGACCGACCCCGACGTCCTGCTCGCGGGCATCGAGGCCGGCGCCCTGCTGCGCTCGGCCGACGGGGGCAGGACGTGGAGCGGCCACTCGAGGCGGGCGTCCCGAGACCCCCACGTCGTGACTTTCCATGCCGGCGACCCCACCTGGGCGTACGAGGGCGGTGGCACGGGGCCTGCGGTGAGCAGCGACGGCGGCGTCTCCTGGCGGAAGCGGACCTCCGGCCTCGCGCATCGGTACTGCTGGGGCGTCGCGGCGGATCCCGCCGATCCCACCTGCTGGTACGTGGCCGCAGCGGACGGGCCGCGTCGCGCCCACGGGTCCGGTCACGCCGGCGCGGTCGTTCTCCGCGCGGACGCGCCCGGATGGACGACGGTCGCGGACGAGCTCCCGGCGATGCCGTACCTGCTGGCGGCGCCGGCGCCGGGAACGGTCGTCGCCGTGCTCGGGAGCGGCGAGCTGCGTCTCTCGCACGACGGCGGCGGGCACTGGGAGACGCCGGCGGTCGAGCTCGGGCCGACGCGCACCGCGCTGCTCGTCGCGTGAGCGGGCGGGCGCTCCCCGGCGGTGCCCAGGTCGACGATCGGCGTGATCGGCCCGCCCCCGGGGCGGTCGGCGCCGGCTCCAAGGCGCCCCGGCCGGGCGCACCGTAGTTCGCGGCACGCGGGGTCAGCGAATTCCCCGATCTCCCGCGTCCGCGCTCGCCGAGACTCAACACTGAGGGCGCGCCTCGGCGCGCGATTTGCGCGTGGGCGCGGCCCTCGGACACGTATCCGAGCCAGGAGGTGGATCGTGGTCGACACGGCGCTCTTCGTCGGGTGGGGCAAGACGTACCCCGGTCGGGAGCCGTTCGCGCTCAAGCACTACGAGGAGTTCATCGGGATCCTCGAGAAGCTGAAGGCGGAGGGACTGATCGAGCGGTTCGAGCCGGTGCTGCTCGCGCCGCACGGCGGCGACCTCGACGGCTTCGTCCTCGTCTACGGCGAGCCGGACAAGCTCGTCGTGCTGCGGCAGCGCGAGGATCTGCACGACCTGCAGCTCCGCGCGATGCTCGATCACGCGATGTTCATCGTGATCGAGGCGTTCGTCGGCACGGCTGTCGCGAAGCAGTACGCGCTCTTCGAGGAGATCATCCCGGAGTACAAGCGCGAGCCCGCGCTCGTCTGAGCTCGGCCGACACGAGCGGGCGGGAGCCGGAGCGATCCGGCTCCCGCCGCATCGGGGCTCAGCAGATGCGGGGCAGCGGGTCGCCGACGAGGACGTCGACGATCCGTGTGCCGCCGAGCGCCGTCTCGAGCACGACGAGCCCCTCGGGTGCGTCGGCGATCGTGCCGACGACCGCCGCCTCGCGCCCGAGCTCGCGGGCACGCAGGCTCGCCACCGCCGCGTCCGCCGCCTCCGGTGCGACGACCGCGAGCAGCTTCCCCTCGTTCGCGACGTAGAGCGGGTCGATGCCGAGGATCTCGCACGCGGCCGCGACCTGCGGCCGGATCGGGAGCGCCTGCTCGTCGAGGCGCACGCACACGCCGCCCGCGGCGGCGAGCTCGTTCAGCGCCGTTGCGGCGCCGCCGCGCGTCGGGTCGCGCAGCCACCGCAGCGCCGGGCCCAGCTCGAGCAGCCCCGCGACGAGCTCGTGGACGGGCGCGGCGTCGCTCTCGAGCTCGACCTCGAGCTCGAGGTCGCCGCGCGCGACGAGCACCGCCATCCCGTGGTCGCCGAGCGTCCCCGAGCAGATCACGCGGTCGCCGGGGCGGACGCGGGCGGGGGAGAGCTCGACCCCGTCGGCGATCGTGCCGATACCCGCCGTCGTCACGTAGAGGCCGTCGGCCTTGCCGCGCTCGACGACCTTCGTGTCCCCGCAGGCGATCGCGACGCCGGCCTCGCGCGCCACGGCCGCCATGGACGCGACGACGCGGCGCAGGTCGTCGAGCGGGAGCCCCTCCTCGAGCACGAATCCCGCCGACAGCCAGAGGGGGCGCGCGCCCGCCATCGCCAGGTCGTTGACCGTGCCGCTGACGGCGAGGCTGCCGATGTCGCCGCCGGGGAAGAACGAGGGCTTGACGACGTACGCGTCCGTGGTGACCGCGAGCCGCCCCGGCGGCGGCGCCACGACCGCCGAGTCGCCGAGCGGCGCGAGCGCCTCGTTCGCGAAGCTCGCGGCGAACAGCTCCTCGACGAGCGTCCGCGTCGCCTTGCCGCCGGCGCCGTGTGCGAGCGTGACGAGGTCGCCGCTCACGCCGGCGCGAGCTCCCGCCGCCGCCGCTCGCGGCCGTACGCGTAGTACGCGGCGCACGCGCCCTCCGCCGAGACCATGCACGTCCCGAGCGGCCGCTCCGGCGTGCACGCGGTGCCGAACACGCGGCACTCCCACGGCTTGCACCTGCCGGTGAGCACGTCGGCGCAGCGGCACGCCTTCGGGTCCGCGACCGTGGCGCCCGGCACCTCGAACCGCTCCTCGGCGTCGTGCGCGGCCAGCTCCGCCCGGAGCCGGAGCCCGCTCGCCGGGATCGTGCCGAGGCCGCGCCACTCGAAGTCGCGCGGCGCCATCGTCCGTGCGATCGCCTCGAGCGCGCGCGGGTTGCCCTCCTCCCGGACGGCGCGGGCGTACTGGTTCTCGACCTCGCTGCGCCCGTCGCGCACCTGCCGCAGGATCATCACCGTCGACTGGAGGATGTCGAGCGGCTCGAAGCCCGCGACCACCGTCGGCTTCCCGTGCTCGTGCGCCATGAACCGGTAAGGCCGCGTGCCGACGACGGTCGAGACGTGGCCGGGCGCGATGAACGCGTCGATGCGGACGTCGGGCAGCGCGAGGATCGCGCGCAGCGGCGGCTCGATCGTCACGTGGTTGCAGAAGGCGCTGAAGTTGCGGACGCCGTCGGCCTGCGCCTGGAGCAGCGTCACCGCCGTCGCGGGCGCCGTCGTCTCGAAGCCGATCGCGAGGAAGACCACCTCGCGGTCGGGCAGCCGGCGTGCGAGCTCGAGCGCGTCGAGCGGCGAGTAGACCATGCGCACGTCCGCCCCCTGCGCCTTCGCGTCGAGCAGCGAGCGCCGGCGGCCCGGGACGCGGAGCATGTCGCCGAACGTCGCGAGCGTCACCTCCGGGCGCAGCGCGAGCGCGATCGCGTCGTCCACCCGCCCGGCCGGGATCACGCAGACCGGGCATCCCGGCCCGTGCAGGAACTCGACCTCGGGCGGGAGCAGCTCCTCGAGACCGTGCTTGCAGATCGCGTGCGTGTGGCCGCCGCAGACCTCCATGATCCGCACCGGCCGCCCGGGCTCGACGAGCGCCGCGGCCTCGCGTGCGAGCGTCCGCGCGAGCGGCGCCGAGCGGAACTCGTCGACGTACCTCACGTGACCGTCCCCTGCCGGACCTCGTCGAGCTCCCGTTCGAACGCGGCCTCGATCAGCGCCAGCGTCTCGCGCGCCCGGTCCTCGTCGATGCGGTCGAGCGCGAAGCCGACGTGGACGACGACCCAGTCGCCCGGAGTCGCGCCGCCGTCGAGCAGCGCGACGCTGACGACACGCCGCACGCCGCCGATGTCGACCTTCGCCAGCCGCCGCTCGGCGTCGACGACCTCGACCACCTGCGCGGGGATCCCTAGGCACATGCCGCGATCGCCGCCTGGCCGTAGCTGAGGCCGCCGTCGTTCGGCGGCACGAGCCGGTGCGTGAGCACGCGCAAGCCGTGCTCCTCGAGGCGCCGCCGCGTCGCGTCGAGGAGGCGCAGGTTCTGGAAGCTGCCGCCCGTGAGGCAGACGGTGTCGGCGGCGCCGGCCGCCGCGCAGGCGTCCGCGGCCGCGTTCGCGACCGTCTCGTGGAACGCGGCCGCGATCTCGGCGCGCGGGCGACCCGCCTCGAGCTCGGCGACGCAGGTCGCGACGAGCTCGGTCGCGGCGCCGAACCGCCACGCCCACGGCGCTGCGGCCGTCGTCCCGGCGAGGTGCTCGAGCTCGATCGCCGCCTGCCCCTCGTACGTGATCCGCTCGCGCACGCCGAGCACGGCCGCGACCGCGTCGAAGAGGCGCCCCATCCCGGACGAGACCGGCGCGTTCACCTTCAGGCTCTCGCGGACGAGCTGCCACGCGGGCCAGGGGACGTCGAGGCCGGCGCGCTCGAGGTGCGCCGCGGCGACGCGCCACGGCTCGCGCACCGCGGCCTCGCCGCCGGGGAGCGGCACTCCCTCGAGGCCGGTGAGGCGCTCGTATCCCTGGAGGTCGAAGCGGAGGAGCTCGCCGCCCCAGATCGTCCCGTCCGGCCCGTAGCCCGTCCCGTCGAAGACGAGCGCGAGCGCGGGCCCGGTCTCGCCGTGCTCGGCGAGGCACGCGGCGGCGTGCGCGTGGTGGTGCTGCACCTCCACGAGCGGCAGCCCCTGCGCGCGGGCCCAGGCGGAGGAGCGGTAGTCGGGATGGAGGTCGCAGGCGACGAGCTCCGGCTCGATCGCCAGCATCGCCAGGTAGAGCGCGAGGTCGGTGCGGAACGCGTCGTCCGCGAGCTCGGTGTCGAGGTCGCCCAGGTGCGGGGAGAGGTACGCGTCGCGGCCGGCGGCGACGCAGAAGGTCGCCTTCAGCTCCCCGCCGGCGGCGACGAGCGGCCGCCCGGCGGCGACGGGCAGCGGGACGGGAGCCGGCGCGACGCCGCGCGAGCGGCGGATGGGGAAGCCCGCGCGCACCACGGAGTCCTCGCAGCGCCGGTGGATCGGGCGGTCGTGCGCGAGGTAGGCGTCGGCGATCTCCGCGAGGCGCGCCGCGGCGTCGGCGTCGTCGAACGCGATCGGCTCGTCGGCGCGGTTCCCGCTCGTCATCACGAGCGGACGGCCGACGTCGTGGAGGAGGAGATGGTGCAGCGGCGTGTACGGCAGCATCACGCCGAGCCACGGCGAGCCGGGTGCGACCGACGGCGCGACGGCCGCGTCCTCCTTCCGTCGCGCGAGCGCGATCGGCCGCGTCGGCGAGCGCAGCAGGCGCTCCTCCTCCGGCGTGAGGTCGACGATCGCGTCCGGGTCGGCCGTCATCAGGGCGAACGGCTTCTCGTCCCGTGCCTTCCGGTCGCGCAGCCGCGCCACCGCCGCCTCGCTCGTCGCGTCGCACGCGAGGTGGTAGCCGCCGAGACCCTTCACCGCGACGATGCGGCCCGCGTGGAGGTGTACCACCGCCTCCTCGAGCGGCAGGCTGAGCCGCGGCCCGCACACGGGGCACGCGATCGGCTCGGCGTGGAAGCGCCGGTCGCGCGGATCCTCGTACTCGCGCCGGCAGTCGTCGCACAGCGGGAAGCCGGCCATGGTCGTGTTCGGCCGGTCGTACGGGACGGCCGTCACGATCGTGAGCCTCGGCCCGCACTGGGTGCAGTTGACGAACGGGTAGCGGTACCGGCGGTCGGCCGGGTCGAAGAGCTCCTGCAGGCAGGCGTCGCAGGTCGCCACGTCCGGCGGGACCAGCGCCGTGCCGCCCGTCGCCGCGCTCTCGGCGATCGCGAAGCCCGCCGCCCCGAGGGGGAGGACCGCCTCGGCGGCGACCGACGCGACGTGCGCGAGCGGCGGCGCCTCCTCGCGCAGGGCGGCCGCGAAGGCGTCGAGCGCCACGGGGTCGCCCTCGGCCTCGACGACGACGCCCGCGCCGTCGTTCAGCACGAAGCCGGCCAGCCCGTGCCGGCGCGCGAGCCCGTACACGAACGGCCGGAAGCCGACGCCCTGGACGACGCCCCGCGCCCGGAAGCGGCGGCGCTCGATGGTCGTGCTCACGCCGTGAACGCTGACGAAGGCAGCCGCTCCCGTCGTCGGCGCGCAGCCGCAAGCGGATACGGAAAAGCCGCACGGCTTCCGCGTCGTCCACCGATTCGGGCGACCCGTCGACCTGGTGAGGTGAAGCCAGATGACGGCGACCGGCGTGATCGGTCTCGACGGGCTCGACGCCCTCGTGGTCGAGCTGCGGCGGCGCGGCTATCGCGTCGTCGGGCCGACCGTCCGGGACGGCGCGATCGTGTACGCGGAGATCGAGGACGCGTCCGCGCTCCCGGCGGGGTGGACGGACGTCCAGGAGCCGGGCTCCTACCGGCTCGAACGCCGCGACGACGAGGCCCGCTTCGGCTACGCGTCGGGGCCGCACTCGTGGAAGCGAGAGCTCCTGCCGCCGCGCATCCGGCTGTGGCAGGCGCGGCGGCGCGGGCAGACGTTCGAGCGCGAGGACGAGCCGGTCGACGAGACACCCGTCGCATTCCTCGGCGTCCGGCCGTGCGAGCTCGCGGCGATCGCGATCCAGGACCGCGTCTTCACCGGCGGCCGCTACGCCGATCGCGACTACGCCGCCCGCCGCGCGAACGTGTTCGTCGTCGCCGTCGACTGCCACGAGCCCGGCGGGACGTGCTTCTGCGCGTCCATGGGCACGGGCCCGACGGTCGACGGCGCCGCCTACGACGTCGCCCTGACGGAGCTCGTCGACGGCGGCCCCCACCGGTTCCTCGTCCGCGCCGGATCCGAGGCCGGCGCCGAGGTCGTCGCGGGGCTCGAGCCCGCTCCCGCCACGGACGCGGACCTCGACGCCGCCCGAGCGCAGGCCGACCGCGCCGTCGACCGGATGGGACGGCGCCTCGAGACGGACGGGCTCCGGGAGCTGCTCGCACGCACGCTCGAGCACCCGCGGTGGCAGGAGGTGGCGGAGCGGTGCCTCACGTGCGGCAACTGCACGCTCGCCTGCCCGACCTGCTTCTGCACGGCGGTCGAGGACACGACCGATCTCGACGGCGAGGGCGCCGCCCGCTGGCGCGTGTGGGACTCCTGCTACTCGGTCGACTACTCGTACATCCACGGCGGCGCCGTCCGGCCGTCCCCCCGCGCGCGCTACCGCCAGTGGCTCACGCACAAGCTGGGAACGTGGCACGACCAGTTCGGCACCTCGGGCTGCGTCGGCTGCGGCCGCTGCATCACGTGGTGCCCCGTCGGCATCGACATCACGGAGGAGGTCGCCGCGATTCGCGCGACGGAAGGGAGCGCAGATGAAGTCGCTTGACCAGACGCTCGGCGAGCACCCGCTGTTCGCCGGTCTCGCGCCGGAGTACCTCGAGCTGATCGCGGGGTGCGCCCGCAACTGCGGCGCCGCCGCGGGCGAGCTCCTGATGCGGGAGAACGAGCCCGCCGACACCTTCTTCCTGATCCGTCGCGGCCACGTGACGCTCGAGACGTATGCGCCCGGACGGGGCGCCGTGTCGATCGAGACGCTGGACGCGGGCGAGGTCCTCGGCTGGTCGTGGCTCTTCCCGCCCTACCGCAACCAGTTCGACGCCCGCGCGCTCGACGTCGTGCGCGCCGTGTGCTTCGACGGCGCCTGTCTCCGCGGCAAGTGCGCCGACGACCCGGTGCTCGGCTACGAGCTCATGCGGCGCTTCTCGCAGGTGATGAGCGAGCGGCTCGACGCGACGAGACTCCGACTCCTCGACGTCTATGGCGACCGCATCAGCGTCTGAGCTCGCGCCCCCGGTGCTCGCCACGCGGCCGTTCCGCGTCGAGCGCCGCGTCCGCGAGACGGCGGACACCTGGACGCTCGAGCTCGAGCCGCTCGACGGCGAGGCGCTCGCGTTCGCGCCCGGCCAGTTCACGATGGTCTACGCGTTCGGGGTCGGCGAGGTGCCGATCTCGATCAGCGGCGCGCCGGACGGCGCGCGGCTCGTCCACACCGTGCGCGACGTCGGCGCCGTCTCGCACGCGATCTGCGACGCGCGGCCCGGCTCCGTGCTCGGGATCCGCGGGCCGTACGGGAACACCTGGCCGACGGGAGACGAGGGCGCCGACCTCGTGATCGTCGCCGGCGGCGTGGGGCTCGCGCCGGTACGGCCCGCGCTCCTCCACGCGCTCGCGCACCGCGAGCGGTTGGGCGAGGTCGCGCTCCTGTACGGCAGCCGCACGCCGGAGGACCTCCTCTACCGGCGGGAGCTGGAGCACCTGCGCGGGCGCTTCGACCTCCAGGTGGAGGTCACGGTCGACGCCGCCGGCCCGTCCTGGCGCGGCCGCGTCGGGTTCGCCGCGCGGCTGATCCCTCGCGCGTCGTTCGACCCCGAGTCGACGACGGCGATCGTCTGCGGCCCCGAGGTGATGATGCGGTTCACCGCGCGCGCGCTCGCCGAGGCGGGCGTTCCGCGCGACCGCATCTGGATCTCGATGGAGCGCAACATGCAGTGCGGCGTGGGGCTCTGCGGGCACTGCCAGCTCGGACCCACCCTCATCTGCCGGGACGGCCCCGTGTACCGCTGGGACGAGATCGAGCCGCTGATGGGGGTGCGGGAGCTGTGAAGCGCAAGCCGAAGCTCGCGGTCTGGAAGTTCTCGTCCTGCGACGGCTGCCAGCTCAGCCTCCTCGACTGCGAGGACGAGCTGCTCGCGCTGGCGGGCGAGGTGGAGATCTCCTACTTCCTGGAGGCGACGAGCGCCGTCGGCCGCGGCCCGTACGACGTCTCGCTCGTCGAGGGCTCGATCGCGACGCCGCACGACGTCGAGCGCATCCGGCGTGTCCGCAAGCAGTCGAAGACGCTGGTCACGATCGGCGCGTGCGCGACCTCCGGCGGGATCCAGGCGCTCCGCAACTTCGCGAACGTGGACGAGTTCCTGTCGATCGTCTACGCCTCGCCCGAGTTCGTCGAGACGCTCGACACCTCCACGGCGATCGCCGACCACGTCCCCGTCGACTTCGAGCTGCGCGGCTGCCCGATCGACCGCCACCAGCTGCTGGACGTCGTCGCGTCGCTGCTCGCCGGGCGCAAGCCGAACGTGCCCGCGCACTCCGTCTGCTTCGAGTGCAAGCGCCGCGGCGTGACCTGCGTGCTCGTCTCGAAGGGCGTCCCGTGCCTCGGGCCCGTGACGCAGGCGGGCTGCGGCGCGCTGTGCCCGGCCTACGATCGCGGCTGCTTCGGCTGCTTCGGCCCGCAGGAGACGGCGAACGCGCCCGCGCTGTCCGCGCGGCTGCGCGAGCTCGGGCTCGCCGACCCGCAGCTCCTCCGGCTCTTCCGCACCTTCAACGCCGACGCCGAGCCGTTCCGGGAGGAGGCGGCGCGCCATGCCTAGCACCGGCACCCGCACGCGCACGATCCGCACCGACTACCTCGCGCGCGTCGAGGGGGAGGGCGGGATGCTCGTGAAGCTGCGCGGCGACGAGGTCGAGGACGTCCAGCTCCGGATCTACGAGCCGCCGCGGTTCTTCGAGGCGCTCCTCCGCGGGCGCGCGTTCACCGAGGCGCCCGACATCACGGCGCGCATCTGCGGCATCTGCCCCGTCGCCTACCAGATGAGCTCCGCGCAGGCGATGGAGGAGATCTGCGGCGTCGAGCTCGACCCGCAGGTACGGGCGCTGCGGCGGCTCCTGTACTGCGGCGAGTGGATCGAGAGCCACGCGCTCCACGTCTACATGCTCCACGCGCCCGACTTCCTCGGCTTCGCGAGCGCGATCGACCTCGCGGCGGTCGCGCCGGCGGTCGTCGAGCGGGCGCTGCGCCTGAAGAAGCTCGGCAACCGCGTGATGGAGGTCGTCGGCGGCCGCGCGGTGCATCCGATCAACGTCCGCGTCGGCGGCTTCTACCGCGTGCCCGAGCGCGCGGAGCTGGCGGCGCTCCGCTCGGAGCTCGAGTGGGCGCTCGAGGCCTCGCTCGAGACGGTGCGGTGGGCGGCGACGCTCGACTTCCCGGCGCTCGAGTTCGACTACGAGTTCGTCGCCGTCGACCAGCCCGACGGGCGCTACCCGATCGACTTCGGGCGGCGGCTCGTCTCGAGCAAGGGGCTCGGGTTCGAGATCTCGGACTTCCTCGAGCACGTCGAGGAGCTGCACGTGCCGCACTCGAACGCCCTGCACGCACGGCTCGTCGGACGCGGCTCGTACCTCGTCGGGCCGGCCGCGCGGCACGCGCTCTTCGGCGACCGGCTGACGCCGGCGGCGGCCGCGGTCGCGGCCGAGGTCGGGCTCGAGCCCGTCGTCCGCAACCCGTTCCGCTCGATCGTCGTCCGCGCCGTGGAGCTCGTGCTCGCGTGCGAGGAGGCGATCCGCATCGTCGACGCGTACGCGCCGCCGGCGGCGCCCTTCGTCGAGGCCGTGCCGCGTGCCGGCGTCGGCTTCGGGTGCACGGAGGCGCCGCGGGGGCTCCTCTGGCACCGCTACGAGATCGACGACGACGGCCTGATCCTCGACGCGAAGATCGTCCCGCCGACCTCGCAGAACCAGCGGACGATCGAGGAGGACGTCGAGCGCTTCGTGCGCGCGAACGTCGCGCACATGGAGCAGGACGCGCTCCGGCACCACTGCGAGCAGGCGATCCGGAACTACGATCCGTGCATCTCGTGCGCGACCCACTTCCTGACGCTGACGGTCGAGCGGCGTTGATCGTGATCGGCGTCGGGAACCGCATGCGCGGCGACGACGCGGCCGGGCTCGCCGTCGTCGACGCGCTGCGCGAGCGCGGCCTCCGCGGCGCCGACGTGGTCGAGACGGAGGCCGAGCCGACCCGGCTGCTCGACGCGTGGGACGGCTACGACCGCGCGGTCGTGGTGGACGCCGTGTCGTCGGGCGCCGACCCGGGGACCGTGCACCGCGTCGACGCCGCGGCCGGGCCGCTCCCGCACTCGCTCGTGCGCGCCTCGACGCATCACTTCTCCCTCGGCGACACGATCGAGCTCGGGCGCGCGCTCGGACGGCTGCCGGCGTCCCTCGTCGTCTACGGCGTCGAGGGCAAGGCGTTCGAGGCCGGAGGACCGCTGTCGCCGGAGGTCGAGCGCGGCGTCCGCGAGGCCGTCGCGCGGATCGAGGAGGAGGTCGGGTAGGTGCACGAGCACGCGCTCATGCGCGACGTGATGCGGAAGCTCGACGAGGTCGCCGGCGCCGAGGACGCGCGGATCGTCCGCGTCCGCGTCCGGCTCGGCGCGCTCTCGCACTTCACGCCCGAGCACTTCCGCGAGCACTTCGACGACGCCGCACCGGGGACGCGCGCGCAGGGCGCCGTCGTCGACGCGTGGGTCGACGAGGACACGTCGGCGCCGTACGCAACCGGCGTCGTCGTGGAGAGCGTCGACGTCGAGGAGCGGGCCGCGGGGGGGGGGGGCCCCCCCCCGGCCCACAGGTATCCCCCCCCCCCGCCCCCCGCCCCGGCCCAGGGCCGAGGCGGC
>JBLNEO010000222.1:0-6388 GCA_050262775.1 Pseudomonadota bacterium
CGCAGCCGAGAAACGAGAAAGGCCCTGTCGCCAGGGCCTTCTCCATAGCGGGGGCGGGATTTGAACCCGCGACCTCCGGGTTATGAGCCCGGCGAGCTACCTGACTGCTCCACCCCGCGTCGCCGGCTCGAGTATAGCACCGTGCCCGCGCTCCCAGAGCCGTCCGACGAGGGCCGCGAGGCCGAATCCGACCGCCATCACGAGCAGGCCGGCGACGGCGTCGAAGAGGAAGTGGTTGCCCGTGACGACGATCGTCAGCACGACGAGGAGCGGGTACACGAACCCGAGGATGCGCAGCCACCGGCGGCGCGCGTAGAGCACGAGACCGGCGCCGACGCCCGCGGCGTAGCCCGCGTGCAGCGACGGAACGGCGAACACGGGGTTCGAGAGCGCCTCGCTCGACCGCGAGCCGATGTCGATGCCCGAGAGGGCGCGGAGCGTGTCGATGAGCCCGACGCCGGCCAGTCGCGGCGGCGCCGTCGGGAACTGCCAGTGGATCACGAGCGCGAGCATCGTCGCGGCGAAGAAGCCGTCGCGGAACGCGCGGAAGCCACGCTGGTCGCGTCGGTAGAGCCAGAGGAAGAACACCGCCGTGAGCAGGAAGTGGCCGACGAAGTAGAAGACGTTCAGGGCCTCGACCGCGTCCGGGATCGCAAGGAACGCCTGCTGGATGGGCTCCTCGAGGTTCATCCGCAGGGCCCGCTCCCACTCCCAGATCTGCCGCGCGTTGTGGAGCGCGTCCGTCCAGTCCGGGGTGATCGCGATGCGCGCCGACTCGTAGACGCCGACGGCCGCGAGCACGACCGCGATCTGCGTGAGGCCGTGGCGGCGCCGGGCGATCCAGGCAAGCGCCGCTAGCATCCGGCCCGTGCTCTGGGTCTGGGTGTCGCTCGGCATCGCGCTCGCCGCCCTCGTCGGTTCGATCGCGTTCGTGGTCGTGAAAACGCTCGCCGCGTGGCGGGGATTCCGCTCGTTCTCGGGCTCCCTCGGCGGGACGCTCGCCGGAGTGACCGCCTCGGCGGACGCCGTCGCCGTCAAGGCGGCTGCGGTCGGCGACGACTCCGAGCGGCTCGCCGCGGCCCTCGAGCGCCTCGGCAGGAGCCGCGCGCGCCTCGCGGTCCTCTCGGCGGCGATCTCGGACGTGCGGGAGGCCGTCGGGCGCGTGACCGGCATCGTGCCGCGCAAGTGACCCGCGTCGGCGCCGTCGACCTCGGCACGAACTCGACGCGGCTGCTCGTCGCCGACGTCGCGGACGGCAGCCTCGCCGCGGTCGAGCGCCGGCTCGCGATCACGCGTCTCGGCGAGGGGGTCGACGGGCGGCGCCGCCTCCTCCCCGTGCCGATCGCGCGCGTCCGGAACGTGCTGTCCGAGTACCGGCGCGTCGCCGATGCGCTCGGTGCCGAGCGCGTGCTCGCCGTCGCCACGAGCGCCGTGCGCGACGCCGACAACGGCGAGGCGTTCCTCGGCGAGATCGAGTGGAGCTACGGCTTCGAGACGCGCCTCCTGAGCGGCGACGAGGAGGCGGCGCTCACCGTCCGCGGCGTCTCCGCCGGCCGACCGCTCGCGCCCGGCGCACTCGTCGTGGACGTCGGCGGCGGCTCGACGGAGCTCGTGGAGCCCGGGGGCTTCCGGCTGAGCCTCGACATCGGCTGCGTCCGCCTCACCGAGCGCTTCGGCGACGACGTCGGCGCCCTCCGGGGCGCCGCCGCCGCCCTGCTCGGGGAGCAGGTGCCGGACGAGGTCGCGGCGCGGACGCGAGAACTCGTCGCCGTCGCCGGAACCGCCACCACGCTCGCGACGCTCGACCTCGGCCTGCCCGAGGAGGTCCCGGCCCTCGTCGACGGCCACCGCGTCACCGCGCAGGGCGTCGAGCGGCAGCTCGCGCGGCTCGCGCCGCTCACCGTGGAGGAGCGGCGCCGCGTCGTCGGGCTGGATCCCGAGCGCGCGCCCGTCTTCGTCGCCGGCGTCGCGATCGTCGCGGAGACGCTGCGGCGCTTCGGCCTCGACGCCGTCGAGGTCAGCGAGCACGACCTCCTCGACGGGGCCGCGCTCGCCGCGGCCGAGCTCCCCGCGCGCGTCGAGGGGGATGCGCCTCCCGGCGCCTACACCTGCTGTTAGAGCGGACGCCATGACACGAGCGTACGCCGCTCGCCGGCCGCGCGCAGTACGGGTAGCCCGACCTCAGCCGGCTGCGGCGGACGGCGCCGCGACGCCGGCCGGCGCGGCGTTCCAGTAGCCGACGAGCCACCGCCCCGCGCGCCGCACGAGCACGACCTCGAACGCGTACGAGCCGATGTCCGGCGCGCTCATGAGGACGAGGCTCGCACGCTGGCCCGGCTCCGCGTCGCGAGGCACCGTCTCGATCCGCACGCGGTCCTTCCGCAGCGTGTGGAACGGAATCACCGGGATCGTCCCCTGCGACCAGACCGCACGCGAGAGGCCCTGACGCAGCTCGGGCGTCACGAGCTCGAACGAGCAGACGGTGTCGATTCGGAGGACGGCGGTCGCGACGAAGCGGTCGCGGACGGCGGACGCCGTGTTCGCCGGCGGAGCGCATTCGGCCCCCACGACGGCGCCGGCCCCGCGCGGCGCGAGGATCCACACCATCGCGGCCGCGCTCGCCGCCGCTGCCGCAGCGCAGAGCGCGGCGAAGCCGGCACGGCGGAGCCTCTCCCTCTCCACCGGGCGAGCGTACGCGCCCGACGGCCCGCGTGCACGTCAGGCGTCCGGCGGCTCGAGATCCTCGTCGTACGCGAGTCGACGGCCGAGGACGCTGCGCGAGAGCACGCCGACGAGTCGTCCGCCCTCCGTGACCGGCACGCGCTCGAGGTCGTGCTCCTCGAGAATCCGGAACGCGTCCTCGACGGAGAGGTCGGCCTCGATCGTGTGGAGCGGCGGCTCCGCGATCGAGCGAAGCGTCGTCGCGGTCGGGTCGAGACCCTTCGCCACCACCTCGCGCACGAGCGTCTTGCGCGTCACCACGCCGACCAGCCGGTGGTCGTCGCAGACGAACACGGCACGGACGTCCGCCGGGGACAACGCCTCGCCGGCCTGCTGCGCCGTCGCGTCTGCCCCGAGAGACAGGGGGTCGCGCACCATCGCGTCGCGAACGTGCTCGTGCGTCTCGGCCGTGTTCACGGGTAGATCCCGCGCGCCTCGAGCGCGCCCGCGACCTCGCGGATGCCGGAGACGAGGGCGGCCTCGCGCAGGCTCATCCCCTCCGATTGCGACAGGAGCCAGACGCGGTCGAAGGCGTCGGCCATCTTCTCGGCCAGCTTCGCGCGGATCTCCTCCCGGCCCCAGAAGAGCCGTCCGAGATCCTGCACCCACTCGAAGTACGAGACCGTCACGCCGCCGGCGTTCGCGAGCACGTCCGGGAGCACCGGGATCCCGCGCTCGCGCAGGATCGCGTCGGCCTCGACCGACGTCGGGCCGTTGGCGCCCTCCGTGATCAGGCGTGCGTGGACGCGGTCGGCGTTCTCCTCCGTCACCTGGTCCTCGCGGGCGGCGAGGACGAGGATGTCGCACGGAAGCTCCAGCAGCTCGCTGTTGGACACGTGCTCCGCGTCGGGGAAGCCGTCGAGGGTGCCGTGGTCGGCGATCCATGCACGGACGGCGACGAGGTCGAGCCCGGCCTCGTCGTGGACGCCGCCCGAGACGTCGGAGACGGCGACGACGGCCGCGCCCTTGTCGACCAGCTCCTGCGCTGCGATGCCCCCGACGTTGCCGAAACCCTGGACGACGCACCGCTGCTGCGACAGCGGCATCTCGAGCCGCTGGCACGCGCGCTCGGTCACCATCACGACGCCCGCGCCCGTCGCCTCGTGGCGGAAGACCGAGCCACCGACGGAGATCGGCTTCCCGGTCACGACCTCGGGGACGGCGTGGCCCTTCTGCATCGAGTACGTGTCCATCAGCCACGCCATCGTCTGCTCGTTCGTCGCCATGTCGGGGGCCGGGATGTCCGCCTTCGGCCCGATCACCGACAGCAGCTCGGAGGTGAAGCGCCGCGTGAGGCGCTCGATCTCGCCCGGCGAGAGCTGCCGCGGATCGCAGCGGACGCCGCCCTTGGCACCGCCGTAGGGGAGCCGCAAGAGCGCGCACTTCCAGGTCATCCACACGGCGAGCGCGGCGCACTCGCCGAGCGTCACCTCGGCGTCGTAGCGGATGCCCCCCTTCGTCGGCCCGAGCACGGTGGAGTGCTGGACCCGGTACCCGGCGAACACGCGCAGCGTCCCGTCGTCCATGTGCACCGGGATGGAGACCATGACCGCGCGCTCGGGGAAGCGAAGGCGCTCCGCGACGCGGTCGGAGATGCCGGCGTAGGGAAGGGCCTGCTCGAGCTGGGCCTGTGCCGTGCGAAAGAGCGGCGTGTCCCACTCGAGCGGCGGCTCGACGGGTGCATGGCCGACGTCTGTCACGCGCGGAGTGTAGTGAGGCGAGCCCGGCCACGGGAGTACCATCCGGGCCGCGCCGGGGTGGCGGAACTGGTCAGACGCACCCGACTTAAAATCGGGCGGCCCTCGGGCCGTGAGGGTTCGACTCCCTCCCCCGGCATCGCGCGCGGGCGCCGCGCGTAGGGTTCGCCGCGATGGACGAGGAGCACGACCGGCAGCGGCGGCTCGACGAGCTCTGGGCGTCGTTCGACGACCTCGACGAGGAGACGTTCCTGGCGCGCATGGACGCGCTCGCCGCCGAGCTGTCAGACCCCGCCGTCGCGGCGTTCGAGCGGGCGTCCGCCTTCGACTCGACGGGAGACGAGGAGCGCGCGGTCGCGCTCTACCGTCGGGCGCTCGACCTCGGCCTCGGCCCGGACCGTCGCCGCCGTGCCGTGATCCAGCTTGCGAGCTCGCTCCGCAACGTCGGGCGGGCGGACGAGAGCGTCGCGCTGCTGCGGGCCGAGCGCGACGCGGGCTCGGACGAGCTGGACGACGCCGTCGCGGCGTTCCTGGCGCTCGCGCTCGTCGACGCGGGCCGTGAGCGTGAGGCGTTGTCGACCGCCCTCGCCGCGCTCGCGCCCCACCTCCGCCGCTACCAGCGGTCGCTCGGGAGCTACGCGCGCGCGCTCCTCGACGAGCGGCCCGCGCCGTGACGGACACGCGGCTCTCGCGCACGGAGCTCGGCCACGACGAGGACGTCCTCTTCGCCGTCGCCGATCGGTTGATCGCGGCGATGGACGAGGAGCTCGAGGACGAGGCGCGCGTGCTCGCCGCCGCGACGCCGGGCCAGCGCGCGGTCTACCTGCTCTTCGGCGCGGGCGCCGAGATCGCCGACGGCGGGATGGTCGCGTGGCTCGAGGGCGCCGGCGGCCGCAGCGTCGGCGCCGCCGGCGCGGCAGCCGAGCACGTCGGCGCCGCCGACCACGCCGCGATCCTGCGCGAGGTCGACGCGCTCTTCCCCGGCGGCGCCGCGCCGGCGGACGACGAGGCACGGGAGCGTGCGCTCGACCTCCTCGGCGACGAGGCACTCGCGCGCCTCGACGAGCTGGAGGCGCGCTGGGCGGCGCGCGAGGCGGAGCTCCGCGGCCTGCTCGAGGCAACCGTCGCGGCGCACCCCGGCGAGTTCTTCCGGGACTGAGTCAGCGTGCGCGGCCGAGGGGGACGAGCCGGCCCGTCGCGCGATCGATGCGACCCAGGGTCGGCGGCCCGAACGCGGTCGCGTAGATCGTCCCGTCCGGCCCCTGCGCCGCGCTCGACAGCGACCGCGCGGCACCCTCGGAAACCGTCGTGACGCGGCCGTCGGCGACGCGGAGGATCCGCCCGAGCGCACCGTGCCGGACGTGGTCGACGACGAGGAGCGAACCGTCGCCCGCGTCGGTCACGAACGCGGCGAGGGCGAGGCCGCCGACCACGGCGGTGCGCGTGCCGTCAGCGGCGACGCGCTCGACCCGACCGCCCTCGTGGCCGCTCGAGACGAAGACGCCGTCGCGCGTCGCCGCGACGCCGATCGGCTGCGAGAACCCGGACGCGACGACCGTCGGTCGTGCCGAGCCCGGCGCGAGGCGCAGGAGCCTTCCGCCCTCGTCGTCCGTCACCCATACCGCGCCGCGGGCGTCGACGGCCACCCCGAGGGCCGCCGCGAAGCGGTGCACGACCCGGAGGCGTCCGTCGCCGCGGATCCGGACGAGCCGCGTGCTCGCGATCGCCCAGATCGACCCGTCCGGCCCGAGCGCCACGTCCGTCACGCGACCGAGCGCCGCCCGTGTCGCCGGCCCGCCCGCGCCCGCGAACCGCGTGCCGCCGTCTCCCGCCACGAGCGTGCGTCGACCCGTCCGCGGGTCGACACGGACGATGCGTCCGGCGCCACGTCCGCCGTCCGCGACGAGCAGCGTGCCCCTCGGCTCGACCACCACCTGGTACGCCTCCCGCAGCGGCGGCGCCGACGCGCC
>JBLNEO010000223.1:0-2524 GCA_050262775.1 Pseudomonadota bacterium
CTCCGCCTCGAGCCCGAGCGCGAGAGCCGCCGCGGCGGCGTCGCCGTTCACGATGTGCGGCCCCACGGCGAGCGGCGCGACGACGGGCACGAGCGACGCCGCGACGGCGGCCGCGACGGCCGGCGGGCGGGAGGGGAGCGCGTCGCCGACGAGGCCGAGCTCCGGCACCGGCGGCGCCCGCAGACCGACGACGTCGCCGAAGAGGCCGACGGCACGCGGGCCGAGTGCCGAGGCGAGCGCCCGGTTCACCGCCGCGAGCTGCTCGCGCACGACCGCCAGCGCCGCCGCGGACGTGACGCGGCGGCCGCGCACGAACTCGACGGGCAGGCCGCGGTCCGCCATCGCCTCGCTGATCTGCGGCCCGGCCCCGTGGACGACCACGACGCGCTCGCCGGGCCGCAGGAGCGCGCGGATCTCGGCGGCGGCGTCTGCCGCGCGCGCCCCGCCGCACTTGACGACGACGATGCTCACGTCCGGTACTCCGCGTTGATCCGGACGTAGTCGTAGGAGAGGTCGGACGCGAGGTACGACGCCGCCCCGGCGCCGAGGCCCAGGTCGAGCTCGATGCGCAACGCGGTCCCGTCCACCGCGGGTGCGCCGCCCGCCGGAGCGCCGCCGCCGAACACGCGCGTGCCGTTGAAGGCGACCGTCAGCCGCTCCGGGTCGAGCCGGGCGAAGCCGCCGTTCCACGGCGCGGACCCCGCCGCTGCGAGCACGCGGCCCCAGTTCGCGTCGCGGCCGAAGGCGGCCGTCTTCACGAGCGGCGAGGTCGCGATCCGACGGGCGATCGCCCGGGCCTCGCCGTCGCTCGCCGCGCCCTCGACGCCGATCTCGAGCAGCACCGTGGCACCCTCGCCGTCGGCGACGATCCGGCCCGCGAGGTCGGCGCAGACCGCGTGCAGCGCGGCCGCGAACGCCGTGTCGGTCGCCGGCGTGCGCTCGACGGCGGCCGCGCCGTTCGCCAGGAGCACGACGGTGTCGTTCGTCGAGCACTCGCCGTCGACGGAGATCCGGTTGAAGGATGCGTCGACCGCGCCGCGCAGGAGGGAGTCGGCCTCGCCCGGCTCGAGCGGGTAGTCCGTCGTGACGACCGCGAGCATCGTCGCGAGGCAGGGATGGATCATCCCGGCGCCCTTGGCCATGCCGCCGACCGACCACCCGTCGCCGCGCGCGGACGCCTGCTTCGGCCCCGAATCGGTGGTGAGGATGGCACCGGCCGCCTCGGGACCGCCGTCGCTCGAGAGCGCCGCCACCGCGGCGTCGAGGCCCGCGACGAGCTTGCCGAGCGGGAGCGGCACGCCGATCACGCCCGTGGAGAGCACCAGCACCTGCTCCGCCTCGAGCCCGAGCAGCGTCGCGGTGTGGCTCGCGGTCCTCCGCGCCGCCGCGATGCCGTCGGCGCCCGTCGCCGCGTTCGCGACGCCGGCGTTGACGACGACCGCCTGCGGCTGCGCCGCCGCGAGGTGCTCCCTCGAGACGAGGACGGGCGCCGCCTGCACGCGGTTCGCGGTGAACATCGCCGCGCCGACCGCCGGATGGGTCGAGTGGACGACCGCGACGTCCGGAGCCGAGCGGCGGATCCCCGCATGGACGCCGGAGGCCTCGAACCCGTGCGGGAGCGTCACGCTCACACCGGCACCCCCGTGAGCCGCAGGCCGGCCGTCTCGTCGAGACCGAGGGCGAGGTTCGCGTTCTGGACGGCCTGACCCGCGGCGCCCTTCCCGAGGTTGTCGATCGCGCAGACGACGACGACGAAGTCGGTGGCGGCGTCCTCGAACACGGCGACCTCGGCCGCATCCGTGGCCTGCACGCGCGCGAGCTCGGGGGCCGTGCCCGCGGGGAGGACGTCCACGACCGCGCTCTCCGCGTACGCGTCCTCCAGCAGCTCCCGGACGTCCGACCCCGGCAGCGGACGGACAAAGCACGTCGCGATCAGGCCGCGGCGCACGGGGAGCAGGTGGGGCGCGAAGCAGACGGGGAAGCCGAGCACCTGTGCGACCTCGGGGGCGTGCTGGTGCGCGCCGACGCGGTACGGCGTCACGTTCTCCAGCACGCTGCCCGCGTGCGAGCTCGGCCGGGGAACGCGCCCGGCGCCCGACACGCCCGACTTCGCGTCGACGACGACGGCCCCGGGATCGACCGCGTGCCGCACCGGCGCGAGCGCGAGCAGGATCGCCGTCGCGTAGCAGCCCGGGTTGGCGATCAGGCGCCCGCCGGGAGGGGCGAGCTCGGGCAGCGCGTAGTCCCACGCCGCCGCGGCGCCGCGCGCAGGATGCTCCCAGCCGTACCACGCGGGGTAGAGCGAGACGTCCGCGAGCCGGTGCGCGCCCGAGAGGTCGACGACGACGCCCTCCGCCGGCGGGTCGACCGCGGCGGCCTCCTCGTGATCGAGGCAGAGGAAGACGACGTCGGCGCCGGCTGCGAGCGCGTCGGCGTTCGGCACGAAGGACGGGAGCGGCGCGGCGACGCGGGCGAGCCGCGGATCGAGCGCCGCCGCCGCCTCGCCGGCGAGCGAGTCGGAGCC
>JBLNEO010000224.1:0-8326 GCA_050262775.1 Pseudomonadota bacterium
GACGCGGGCAGGCGCAGCCGCGGGTACGAGTGCCACGCGGCGATGGCGACGGCGACGAGCGGCGGCAGTGCGATCCCTACGAGCGCACGGTGGGTGATGCCGAGCGGGCCGCTCGCGGCGGCGACGCCCGTGGCGACGGCGCCGAAGGCGGCGCACGCGCGGAGCCACGGCCCGGGGACGGTCACGTCTGCTCCTGGAGCCGCCGGCGCAGGTCGCGCAGCGGGCGCGCGCTCGTCACGTAGGGGACGCGGTCGAAGTTCCATGCCGGCGGCGGCGAGCTCGTGTACCACTCGAGCGTGTCGGCGAGCCATGGGTCGTTGCCGACGCGGCGTCCGCGACGGCGCGTGACGAGCACGTTGACGAAGAAGAGCAGCAGCCCGAGCCCCATCACGTACGACCCGATCGACGACACCATGTTGTACGCCGGCAGGACGCCCTCGTCGGGATACGTGTAGATCCGCCGCACCATCCCGGCCATCCCCAGCAGGTGCTGCGGGAAGAACGTCAGATTGAAGCCGATGAAGACGAGCACGAACTCGATGCGCCCGAGGCGGCGGTCGAGCATCCGCCCGAAGAGCTTCGGCCACCAGTAGTGGAGCCCGGCGAGCAGCGCGAAGATCGAGCCGCCGAACAGCACGTAGTGGAGGTGGGCGACGACGAAGTACGTGTCGTGCACCTGCCAGTCGAACGGGAACGCGGCGACCATGATCCCCGACAGCCCGCCCAGCGTGAACACGACGAGGAAGCCGAGCGCGTAGAGCAGCGGCGTGTCGAAGATCAGGTTCCCGCGCCACGTGGTCGCGACCCAGTTGAAGATCTTGATCCCGGTCGGGACGCCGATCAGCACGGAGGCGACCATGAACCAGCCGTTCAGGTAGTCGGGGAGGCCGACGGCGAACATGTGGTGCGCCCAGACGAGCAGCGAGAAGAACCCGATCGCGACCGTCGAGAACGCGATCGCCTTGTAGCCGAAGATCGGCTTCCGGCAGAAGACGGGCAGCACCTCCGAGATCACGCCGAAGGCCGGCAGGATCATGATGTAGACCTCGGGGTGGCCGAAGAACCAGAAGGCGTGCTGGTAGAGCAGCGGCTCGCCGCCCCCGGCCGGGAGGAAGAAGCTCGTCCCGAACTGCCGGTCGAGGAGCAGCAGCGTGAGGCCCGCGGAGAGCGTCGGCAGCACCGCGACGAGCAGCCACGCGTAGACCTCGACCGTCCAGACGAAGAGCGGCAGGCGCATCCAGGTCATGCCAGCCGTGCGCATGTTGTGGATCGTGACGATGAAGTTGATCGCCCCGACGAGCGACGCCGCCGAGAGGATGTGCAGCCCGAGGATCCAGTAGTCCTGGCCGTGCCCGGCCGTCTGGATCGACAGCGTCGGGTAGCTGTACCACCCTGCGCGGGCGGCGCCGTGGCCGGCGAAGAAGCTCAGCATCAGGACGATCCCGCCGAACAGGAAGAGCCAGTAGGAGAGCGCGTTGAGGCGCGGGAACGCCATGTCGCGGGCCCCGATCATCAGCGGCACGAGGAAGTTCGCGAACCCGGCCCACACCGGCACGACGACGAGGAAGACCATCGTCGTCCCGTGCATCGTCATCACCTGGTTGTAGGAGTCGCGCGTGAGGAAGTCGCTGTCCGGCGTGATCAGCTGCGTCCGCATCAGCAGCGCCATCACGCCGCCGGCGACGAAGAAGACGAGCGACGTCGCGATGTACATGACCCCGATGCGCTTGTGGTCGACCGTGGTCAGCCACGACGTGACGCGGCCGCGCATCCAGTCGGGCCGGTAGCGCTGAACCTCAGCCCTGGCCGCCACCGCCGCCTCCCGCGAGCGTCTTCGTGAACGCGACGAGCGAGTCGATCTCCTCGTCCGTCCACCCCTGCCCGACCGCCGGCATCGTCCGGCGCCCCTGCCGGACGATCCGCTCGAGCGCCTGCCGGTCGGCGAGCAGCGGGTTCCCCTCCAGCTTGGGGCCGATCTTCCCCGCCACGTCGGGCCCGTGGCACTTGGCGCAGACGGCGGTCCACATCGACCCGCCGAGCTCCGCGCTCCCCGTCTGCTGCGCGGTCTTCTGGTCGGCGAGCCAGGCGTCGAACTCGGCCGCCGGCATCACCTGCGTCGTGCCGCGCATGGCGGCGTGCTGGAGACCGCAGAACTCGCCGCAGATGACGTCGAACGTGCCCTCCTTCGTCGGGAGGACGCGGAACCGCGTCGTCCGGCCGGGGATCGCGTCGCGCTTCCCGGCGAGGTTCGGCACCCAGAAGCTGTGGATCACGTCGGCGTCGGGCGCGGTGACCGCGAACGTCACCTCGCGGTCGATCGGCAGCCGCAGCGCGTCGAAGGAGACGACGCCGTTCGGGTAGACGTAGCGCCAGTAGAACTGGTGTCCCTCGACGACGATCTCGCTCCCGTCGCCGGCCTGCGCCGCCGGGTCGACGATGCCGGGCAGCTTGTAGAAGACGAACGAGACGATCGCCGCCACGATCAGGACGGCGCCGAGCGTCCAGCCGATCTCGAGCCGCGAGTTGCCGCGGATCTGCGGCCCCTCGATCTCCCGGCCGCGCCCGTTCGAGCGGTAGCGGACGACGAAGATCGCAAGCGGCACCACGACGACGAGGAACACGAACGCCGAGACGCCGACGAGCAGCCAGTAGGCGTCGAGAACCCGCGCCGCGCCCGGCGACGCCGGGTCGCGCGGCGTGAAC
This sequence comes from Pseudomonadota bacterium, assembly GCA_050262775.1. GTDB lineage: Bacteria > Actinomycetota > Thermoleophilia > Gaiellales > Gaiellaceae > DATHTC01. The sequence continues at coordinate 2,704 of JBLNEO010000224.1, forward strand.
CCCGCGTTGCCGTCGGCGAGTGCCGCCCCGGCCGCAGCGAGCGCGGCGACCACGGCGGGCAGGAGTGCGAGCGGGATCCGGCGCACGGGCGGTGGCATTCTACGGCGGTGTCCGAGGACGCCGCGCAACCCACCGCCACGGCGCCCGGCCGGAGCCGCGTCCCGCTCCCCGACTACGTGCCCGAGCCGCTCGAGGTGTACGTGAACGGCGTGCGGCAGGAGCCGGGCTCCGACTACGTCGTCGCGGGGCGCGCGCTCGTCTTCACGCGCGCGCTCGCGCGCGAGGGGCGGCTCGGGTTCTGGCGCTGGCTGAGCATCTTCCTCGGCATCGCCGGCACCTACCGGGGCCACGAGAACGTCGACGTCGTCTACGAGGCCGGCGGTCAGCGACTCGTGGCGTCGTCGCTGCCGGTCGAGCCGGCGTAGCGGCACGCTGCAACTAGGATCGAGACGTGACGTCGAGCATCCGCCTCGGGCGTATCGCCGGCATCGAGATCGGCGTCAACTGGAGCTGGCTCGTCGTCTTCGTGCTGATCGTCTGGTCGATCGCGCTCGACCTCGGCGACCGCTACGCCGAGCTCTCGCAGGCGGGCGCGATCATCGGCGCCGTCGCTGCCGCGGCGCTCTTCTTCGCCTCCCTGCTGGCGCACGAGCTCGGCCACGCCGTCGTCGCGCGGCGCGAGGGGATGGAGATCGACGGCATCACCCTCTGGCTCTTCGGCGGCGTCGCGAAGTTCAAGGGGATGTTCCCGTCGGCGCGGGCGGAGTTCCGCATCGCGATCGCCGGGCCGCTCGTCTCGCTCGCCCTCGGCGTCCTCGGCGTCGCGATCGCCGCGGGGCTCGAGCTCCCGAACGTCGTCGACGGGATCGTCGGCTGGCTCGGCGTGACGAACCTCCTGCTGCTCGCCTTCAACATGCTCCCCGCGCTGCCGCTCGACGGCGGCCGGGTGCTCCGCTCGGCGCTCTGGGCGGCGCGCGACGACTTCGGCTGGGCGACGCGCGTCTCGGCGACCGTGGGACGCGCGTTCGGCTTCCTCTTCATCGGCGGCGGGATCGCGATGTTCGTGCTCTACGGCGCCGTCGGCGGCGCGTGGCTCGCGTTCATCGGCTGGTTCCTGCTCACGGCGGCGAGCGCGGAGGCGCGCTACGTGCTCGTCCGCGACGCGCTCGGCGGCCTGCGCGTCGGCGACCTGATGGTCCGCAACCCGGTGACGATCGCGCCGGAGCTCACGCTCGGAGCGTTCATGGACGACGTCGTCTGGTCGCGCCACCACACGACGTACCCCGTCGTCGGCACCGACGGGCGGCCGGTGGGGCTGCTGCCCTTCCGCTGCGTCGCGCAGGTGCCGCGCTCGGAGTGGGACACACGCCGCGTCTCGGAGTGCATGCAGGGCATCGCCGAGGTGCCGACGCTCCCGGTCGACGCCGACCTCACCGGCTCCCTCGGCGACCTCGGCCGGGGCGGGCGCGCGCTCGTGCTCGCTCCCGACGGCCGCCTCGCGGGGCTCCTCTCGGTGACGGACGTGATGCGCGCGCTCGAGGCGACGCCGCGGCGGCACGCCGCCTAGCCGCGCCTACCGGCGCGCGGCACGAGTCGTCTCGCGCAGCCGCGCCGCGAGCCCGTCCGTGAGCTGCCCCTCCTCGAGGCGCCAGCGCCAGTTCCCCGCCTCGCGCCCCGGCACGTTCATCCGCGCCTCGCTCCCGAGGCCGAGGAGGTCCTGCGCGGGGACGATCGCGAGGCGCGCGCGCGACGACCACGCGAGCTCGAGCAGGCTCCACGCGGGATCGGCCGGATCGAGTCCCGTGCGCGCCCGCTGCCCGTCCGTGAGGGAGTCCCACCAGCCGCGCGCGGTGTCGTTGTCGTGCGTGCCGGTGTAGACGACGCCGTTCTCGCGATGCGCCTGCGGGCGGTGCGGGTTGTTCGGGTCGTCGTCGAAGCCGAACTGCAGCACGTGCATCCCGGGGAGGCCGAGCTCGTCGCGCAGGCGCACGACGGGCTCGGTGATCACGCCGAGGTCCTCCGCGATCAGCGGCAGCCCGCCCAGCTCCGCCGCGACCGCGTCGAAGAGCTCCCGCCCGGGGCCGGGCCGCCACGACCCGTCCTTCGCGGTCTCGGCCTCCGCCGGCACGGCCCAGTACGCGACGAAGCCGCGGAAGTGGTCGACGCGCGTGAGGTCGACGAGCGAGAAGGTGCGGCGGAAGCGCTCGATCCACCAGCGGTAGCCGCGCTCGCGCATCGCCGCCCAGTCGTAGATCGGGTTCCCCCACCGCTGCCCCTCGTCGGTGAACGCGTCGGGCGGGACGCCCGCGACGACGTCGTCGACGAACAGCTCGGGGTGCGCGAGGTGGTCGGCACCGCCGTCCGCGACGTAGATCGGCAGGTCGCCGATGAGCCGGACGCCCCGCTCGTTCGCGTAGGCGCGCAGCGCGCGCCACTCGCGCTCGAACCGCACCTGGTCGGCGACCGCGCCCTCGCCGGCGAACGCCGCCCACTCGTCGATCCACGCCGCCTGGGCGGCGACGAAGGCGTCGAGCTCCTCGGTCGTCACCTCGGCGTCCGGCTGCTCCAGCAGCCCCGGCCACCCGGCGAAGGCCGACTCGGCCTTGTACGGCGAGTCGAACTCGTCCGGCGGCCCCAGCGGGAGCACCTGCCACCACGTCTGTCCGGCGGCACCGAGCCAGTCGACGAAGGCGCGCGCGTCGGCGCCGAGGCGACCGCTCGGCAGGGACGTCGGATGCAGCAGGACGCCGCTCGAACGCGGTAGGTTCATCGCCGTTTGGGGTTCCGAGCCGATTGAGACAGAGACGACGCATGGCCCTGCCACGGACGAGCGAACCACCGCGCCGGATCCAGATCCAGCACGTCGAGCCGCAGGTGGACGGCGGCCGGTACCCGGTCAAGCGCTCGCAGGGGGAGCGGCTGGAGGTGTCGGCGACGATCTTCCGGGACGGGCACGAGATCCTCGGGGCGGCGGTACGCGCGCGGCCGAAGGGCGACCGGCGCTGGCGGGAGACGCTGATGTACCACGCCGGCAACGACCGGTGGGTCGGCCACGTCGATCTCGACGCCTGCGCGCTGTGGGAGTTCGCCGTCTGCGCGTGGGTCGACCGCTTCGCGTCGTGGCGCCACGAGCTGCAGCGCAAGGTCGACGCAGAGCAGCAGGACCTCTCGGGCGAGCTGTCCGAGGGCGCGGTCCTCTACGGCGTCGAGACGCTGACCGTCGCCGAGGCGCTCGCGCACGCCGAGAGCGACCGCTCCGAGCTGACGACCTCGCCGACGCTGGGGGTCGACGTCGACCGCGAGCGCGCGCGCTTCGGCTCCTGGTACGAGCTCTTCCCGCGCTCGTGGGGCGGCTTCGCGGGCGTGACGGCGGTGCTGCCGGAGCTCGCGGCGCTCGGGTTCGACGTCGTCTACCTGCCGCCCGTGCACCCGGTCGGCGTGACGAACCGGAAGGGGCGCAACAACGCGCTCACCGCCGCGGCCGGCGACCCCGGGAGCCCGTGGGCGATCGGCGGCGACGACGGCGGCCACGACGCGATCAACGCCGAGCTCGGCACGCTCGAGGAGTTCGAGACGATGGTCGCGCGCGGCCGCGAGGTCGGGTGCGAGGTCTGCATCGACCTCGCGATCCAGGCCTCGCCCGACCATCCGTGGCTCCGCGAGCATCCCGAGTGGTTCAACCGGCGCCCCGACGGGACGCTCAAGTACGCGGAGAACCCGCCCAAGAAGTACCAGGACATCTACAACCTCAACTTCGACTCGGAGGACTGGAGGGGGCTCTGGCAGGCGCTCCTCGACGTCACGCAGACCTGGGTCGAGCGCGGCGTGAAGATCTTCCGCGTCGACAACCCGCACACGAAGCCCGTCCCCTTCTGGGAGTGGCTCATCCGCGAGGTGCGCGCGTCCGACCCCGACGTCGTCTTCCTCGCCGAGGCGTTCACCCGCCCGGCGATGATGCAGACGCTCGGGAAGATCGGCTTCAACCAGAGCTACACGTACTTCACCTGGAAGAACGCGAAGTGGGAGCTGGTCGAGTTCGTGAACGACCTGCTCGCCTGGCGCGACTGCTACCGGCCGAACCTCTTCGCCAACACGCCCGACATCCTCCACCGCTACCTGCAGCAGGGCGGCCGGCCGGCGTTCGAGGCGCGGCTCGTGCTCGCGGCCACGCTGTCCCCCAGCTACGGCATCTACTCCGGGTACGAGCACCTCGAGAACGAGCCGGTGCGGGAGGGGTCGGAGGAGTACCTCGACTCGGAGAAGTACGAGACGAAGGAGCGCGCGCTCGACGGGCCGCTGCTCCCGCTCGTCCGGCGCGTGAACGAGATCCGCCGGGCGCACCCGGCGCTCCAGTGGCTCGACCTCGCGTGGCTCGAGACGGAGGGCGACGAGCTGATCGCGTACGCGAAGAAGCGCGGCGACGACGTCGTCCTCGTCGTCTGCAACCTCAACCCGTTCGAGGAGCGCGAGGGCGTCGCGATCCTCCCCGCCTGGCTCGGCCTGCCCCCGGCGGTGCCGATGCGGGACCTCCTCGCAGACGAGACGTTCACGTGGCACATCGGCCGCAACTACGTTCGCCTCGGCCCGGGGCAGGCGCACGTCCTGGCGGCGGAGCGCGCGTAGTGTCGGAAGCCGGGCAGTGGTTCGAGAGCGACCCGCTGTGGTTCAAGCGCGCCGTCTTCTACGAGATCCACACGCGCGGCTTCTTCGACTCCGACGACGACGGCTCCGGGGACCTGCGCGGGATCCAGGAGAAGCTCGACTACCTGCAGTGGCTGGGCATCGACTGCATCTGGCTGCTCCCGATGTACAAGAGCCCGCTGCGCGACGGGGGCTACGACATCGCCGACTTCTACGCGATCCACGAGGACTACGGCACCGTCGAGGACTTCCGGACGCTCGTCGAGGCCGCGCACCGGCGCGGGATCCGTGTGATCGCCGACCTGGTGATGAACCACACCTCGTCCGACCACCCGTGGTTCCAGTCCTCGCGCACCGACCCGGGCGGCCCGTACGGCGACTACTACGTCTGGTCCGACGCGGACGACCGCTGGAACGAGGCACGCATCATCTTCCTCGACTCCGAGCCGTCGAACTGGACCTGGGACCCCGTGCGCGGCCAGTACTACTGGCACCGCTTCTTCCACCACCAGCCCGACCTCAACTACGACAACCCGCGCGTGCAGGAGGAGATGCTGAACGCGCTCCGGTTCTGGCTCGACCTCGGGATCGACGGGTTCCGGATGGACGCGATCCCGTACCTCTACGAGCGCGACGGGACGAACGGCGAGAACCTCCCGGAGACGCACGAGTTCCTCAAGCGGGTGCGCTCCGAGGTCGACGCGCACTACCCCGACAAGGTGCTGCTCGCCGAGGCGAACCAGTGGCCGGCCGACGTCGTCCAGTACTTCGGCGAGGGCGACGAGTGCCACATGGCCTTCCACTTCCCCGTGATGCCGCGCATGTTCATGTCGCTGCGGCGCGAGGACGCGGCGCCGATCTACGAGATCCTCCGCCAGACGCCGCACATTCCCGAGAACTGCCAGTGGGGGCTGTTCCTGCGCAACCACGACGAGCTGACGCTCGAGATGGTGACCGACGAGGAGCGCGACTACATGTACGC
>JBLNEO010000225.1:0-5050 GCA_050262775.1 Pseudomonadota bacterium
CGGCGGGGGGGGCTTCCGCCGCCCCCGGGCGCCCGGGGGGGGGGGGGGGGGGGGGGGGGGGGGGCCGCCCCCCCCGCCCCCCCCACTCCCGCGCCGCTCCCCGCGGGCGCCGGCCGGCGCCTCGGGTGCCCGTGCGTCGTCTCCGCGCTACTGCCGGAGCGAGCGCACCGCGGCCACCGGGCTGCGCGTCCCGACCAGGAGCATCGCGCCCGCGATCCCGAGCGCCACGTTGATCGCCGACGCGCCGAGCTGGAGCGTCAGCGAGAACGAGATCGCCTCGGCGGCCGAGACGGTGCCGTGGAGGAGGGCGACCAGGAGGAGCTGCTGGGTCCCGAGCCCGCCGGGCGTCGCCGGGACGACGGTCGCGAGGCCGCCGACGATGACGACGAGGGCGGCGACCCAGAGGCTGGCGGGGAGGTCGAAGGCGCAGAGGAGCGCGTAGACGACGCCCACGCGGCAGACCCACGCCCCGAGCTGCACGGTCGCGACGTCGGTCAGGTACCGCCGCGGGGTCCGGAAGATCGCGCCGCCCGCGAGGAGCTGCCGCCGGAGGCGCCCGATCGCCGGGCGCGCGCGGTAGAAGACCACGACCCCGACCGGCACCGCGACGGCGAGGGCGGCGGCGATCCACCACATGTTGGGCAGCGGCGGGACGAGCGACAGCCCGGGGACGGCGCCGGTCGACGCGGCGAGCGCGAGCAACGCCATGCCGAGGACGCCGTCGAAGACGGCGAGGACGGCGCTCGAGCCCGCGATCGTCGCGATCGAGCTGTGCGGGATCAGCGTCCGGAGCAGCACGAGCTTGACGAGCTCGCCGCCTCGCGCCGGCGTGACCGCGTTCGCCGCCACGCCGGCGGCATACGCGCTGCCGACCCCGAGCAGCGGCACCTTCCGGGCCGGGTACGCGGCCCGCAGCACGTTCCGCCACGCGACCGAGCGGAGGACGAGGTTCGCCAGCTGGAACGCGATCGCGACCGCGACGAGGTGGAGGTCGACCCCGCCGACGGCCGACACCGCGGTGTCCAGCTGGCGGTCGAGCTCGCTCATGCGGCCGCCCGCAGCGTGTCGACGAGGTCGAGGCGCTCGGTGATCAGCCCGTCGACGCCCAGGGCGCGCAGGTGCAGCGCCGCCTCGGGTGTCCTGACGGGCCACGTGAGGATCCGGCCGGCCCGCGCGCGGAGCGCCGCCGTCGTCTCGGCGTCGAGGAACTCGGCCCGCACGGAGACCGTGTCCTCCCGCCCGCCGCTTCGCAGGAAGGCGCGGAGCGCACGGCGGCTGCCGAGGGAGCGCACGAGCCGGACGTCGGGGTCGCCGCGGAATGCCGCCAGCACGCGCGGGTGGCGGCCGCAGACGGCGAGCCGGAGCCGGCCGCGGTACGGGCGGACGGCGTCGAGCACGAGGCGCGCGATCGCCCGGCGCGGGCCCTTGAGGTCGAGCATCAGCTCGACCCCCGGTGGACACGCGGCCAGGAGGTCGCGGAGGAGGAGGCGCGGGGTGGACGGGCTCGCGAGGTACCACGTGTCCCACAGCAGCGGGCCGAGCGACTTCAGGTGACGCACCTCGAGCCTGCCCCGGTACAGGTGGACGTCCGCCTCGACGACCGCGACGCCGCTAGCGGCGGCCGAGCGGAGCGTGGCGAGGTCGTTGCCACAGCGATGTCCGACGACGAAGGTCACGAAGGTCTCCATCGAGTGTAGGCCGATGCTCGAGCGCGATGACGACGGCGAGCGAGAGCAGGACGAGCGTCATCCCGACGAACGCGTCGAGGACGAAGTGGTTGCCGGTGGCGACGATCGCGAACGCCATCGCGGGGGGCATCGCCACCGCGAAGGCCCGCGCGGCGAGCGAGGTCGCTGCCGTGAAGACGACGACGCCGACGAGCAGGTTCCAGCCGAAGTGGAGGCTCGGCATCGCCGCGACCTGGTTCGTGAGCGCCGGTGGCTGGAGCGCCCGGTACGCCGTCGAGCGGTCGGCCACCGTGTCAGCGAGCCCGAGCTCCAGCAGGCGCGGCGGCGCCACGGGGAGCAGCGCGAAGAACAGGAACCCCACCGCCCCGGAGAGGAGGATCGCGTTCCGGAGCCGACGGTAGGCGGGCCGCCGCGTGCGGTAGAGCCAGATCGCGCTCACGACGATCACCGGCCAGTGGCCGAAGATGTAGATCCAGTTGACGAGCGTCACGAGCGCCGCGTGCGGGAGGACGAGCGACTGTGTGGCGTGCTCCCACGCGAGCCCGAGCGTCAGCTCCAGGTTCGCGATCGCGCGCCCGTTGTCCATCGCCGTCTCCAGGTCGCCCTCCGTGAGGGCGCGGACGCCGCCGTACGCGACCGCCGCCGCGGCGACGAGGAGGAGCTCGCGCACGACCGCGAATCGGCGCACGTCGACGTGCAGGTGGTCGCCCATCGCCACGAGCGTCCGCCCGTCCGGCGGGACGGGCATCGGCGGAACCACCGAGTCTGCATCAGCGGTCACGCGGCCGTGGCCGCGGCGGCGGGGCGGCGGCCGCCGAGACCGCGCGTCCGCGCGGAAATCAGGGCTTGCGCGGATGATCCGCAGACCCGTCGGCGCGAGGGTCGTGGCGCACGCAACGCGCGGAGAGGAGTCGGAGATGAGCGCCACAGAGCACACGCACGAGCCCAGATCCGGCGACCTCGTCACGGTGCATGGGCATCGCGTCGGCGAGGTCGGCCGCACCGGCGAGATCGTCGAGGTCCTCGGCGAGGCCGGTCACCTGCACTACAAGGTCCGGTGGGAGGACGGCCACGAGAGCGTCTTCTACCCCGGGAACGACGCCACGATCCGGCACGTCGACCGGCCGGAGGGACATGCACCGGTCAGCGCGCAGCCCGTTCTCGAGGAGCTCGCGCGCAGCGAGCTCGGCTACGAGGTCATCCATCACGAGCGCACGGAGACGGCGGCCGCCGAGGCGTCGGCCATCGGCACGAGCCCCGAGACCGTCGCGAAGACGATCGTGCTCGTCACCGACGACGGGTTCCTGCGCGCGGTGATCCCGGCCTCCGAGCGGCTCGACCTCCACAAGGTGCAGTCGGCCGCGGGGCTCGCGGAGCGGCCTCGCCTCGCCACGGAGGCCGAGCTGGTGATGGCGTACCCGATGTTCGAGCTCGGCGCGGTCCCGCCGATCGGCGGACCCGCCGGCGACCGGGTGCTCGTCGACAGCCGCCTGGCCCACCTGGAGCAGGTCGTCTTCGAGGCCGGCTCGCACGTCGAGTCGGTGCGCGCGAGCGCCGCGGCGCTGCTGCGCCTGACCGGCGCCGACACGGCCGACCTCTGCCGCGCGTAAGCGGCGCGCAGCCGCCGGACCGGGCCGGGGGCCGCCCGGTCCGGCGGTGAGTCCCGAGACGTCGACGGGAGGTGGGTCGTGACGGGTACCGCGTTCTCCTCGGCCCCGGCGGGGCTCGTCTCCGACCTGCGCCGCGTGGACGAGACGCTGTGGGAGATCCCTGCCGAGGCGCACGCCGACATGCGCGTGCCCGCGCGCGTCTTCGCGGACGAGGTGCTGCTCGACGCGATCGGCCGCGACCGCTCGCTCTGGCAGCTGCGGAACGTCGCCACCCTCCCCGGGATCGTCGAGGCCGCACTCGGGATGCCGGACATCCACGAGGGCTACGGGTTCCCCGTCGGGGGCGTCGCCGCGACGGAGCTTCCGGACGGCGTGATCTCGCCCGGAGGCGTCGGCTACGACATCAACTGCGGCGTCCGTCTCCTCGCGCTGCCGCTGTCCGAGCAGGAGCTCGGGGCGCGTCGCGAGCCCCTCGTCCACGAGCTCGCGCGCGCGATCCCCGCCGGCACGGGCCGCGGAGGCTCGCTCCGGCTCGCCGCGAGCGACCTCGACCGCGTCCTCCGCGAGGGGCCGCGGACGCTCGTCGAGCGGGCGGGGATCGGGACGGACGACGACCTCGAGCACACCGAGTCCGGCGGCCGCCTCCTCGACGCCGACCCGTCGGCGGTCTCCGAGCGGGCGAAGCGGCGCGGTGCCGGCCAGGTCGGGACGCTCGGCTCCGGCAACCACTTCGTCGAGGTCCAGCGGGTCGACGAGGTGTTCGATCCCGTCGCGGCGGACACGTTCGGCCTCCGCGTCGGCCAGGTGACGGTGCTCGTCCACTCGGGATCGCGCGGCCTCGGGCACCAGGTGTGCACGGATCACGTGCGGGCGATGGCCCCGGCGGAGGTGCGGTACGGCATCCACCTGCCCGACCGCCAGCTCGCCTGCGCGCCGCTCTCGTCGCCGGAGGGGCGTGCCTACGTCGCCGCGATGGCGGCGGCCGCGAACTTCGCGTGGGCGAACCGCCACGCCGTCGCGCACGAGATCCGTCGCGCCGTCGCGCGCGTCCTCGGCGCCGACGTCGCCGAGGGCACGCGGCAGGTGTACGACGTCGCGCACAACGTCGCGAAGGTCGAGCGGCACGGCGGCCGCGACGTCTGCGTGCAGCGGAAGGGCGCGACACGCGCGTTCCCGGCGGGCTCGCCGGAGATCCCCGCCGCGTACCGCGCGGTCGGCCAGCCGGTGTTCATCCCCGGGAGCATGGGCACGGCGAGCTTCGTGCTGGTCGGCCTGCCGGGCGCGCTCGAGCGGTCGTTCGGCACCACGTGCCACGGCGCGGGACGCCGGCTCAGCCGCACGGCGGCGAGGCGGCGGATCACCGGCGGCGAGCTGCGGCACGAGCTCGCGGCGGCGGGCATCGTCGTCCGGTGCGCCTCGAACCGCGGTCTCGCGGAGGAGGCGCCGTTCGCCTACAAGGACGTGGAGCGCGTCGTCGACGTCGTCGAGCGGGCCGGGCTCGCACGCCGCGTGGCCCGCCTCCGCCCCCTGGGGGTCGTCAAGGGGTAGAGGCCGGGCGGGTCAGTGGGGGCGCGGCTGCGGCCAACCGCGCCCCCGGACGGAGGGCGGTCGCATGGGGGAGATGACCGACGCTCTTCCGACCGGCGCAGTGTGGCGTGCGGCCGCCGCGTCCCGCCTGACCCATCTGGGGTGATTTTCAGACCTGCACGAGGCCCTGCGCGGCGGCCTTCAGGACGGCTTCGAGCCGGCTGT
>JBLNEO010000226.1:0-15566 GCA_050262775.1 Pseudomonadota bacterium
CGCGCACGAGCGCGCGCAGGCTCACGACGCGGCCGTCTTCCAGGCGTCCCGCGGGTTCTCGATCGGCGTCAGCACGGGCTCGATCCGCTCGCGCAGGTGCTCGAAGTCCGGCGGCAGGGACAGGCGCTCGCCGAGGCTCTCCGCCGGCTCGTCGGTCGCGAAGCCCGGGCCGATGGTCGCGATCTCGAAGAGCACCCCGCTCGGCTCGCGGAAGTAGATCGAGCGGAAGTAGAAGCGGTCGATCACCGGCGTCGGCGCGAGGCCGTGGTCGCGCGCGCGCTCGCGCCACGCGTCGTGCTCCTCCATCGTCGAGGCGAACGCGACGTGGTGCACCGTGCCGGCGCCGCCGATCCCGCGCTCGGCGGGCGCAGCGTCGTAGGCGTAGAGGCCGCCGCGCGTGTCGCCGCGCACCTCGTACGCGTCGTCGCCGCGCAGCTCGAACCCGAGCGCCTCCTGCAGCAGCGCGGCGCTGCGCGCCGGGTCGGCGGCGAACGCGCGCACGCCGTCGAAGCCCTGGAGCGCGTGCTCCCGCGGGATCTCCGGCGACTCGGCGAGGAGGGGCTCGTCCGCCGTCTCGACGACGGCGAGCTCGATCCCGATCCCCTCCGGGTCGGCGAATGCCAGGCGCCCGGGCGACCGCCGCGTCGCGACGCCCTCCGCTGCGAGGCGGCGCTCCCAGAAGTCGAGCGCCTCCTCCGAGGCCACGCGCCAGACGACGGTGTGCACCATCCCGGCGCCCGCGCGGCCGCGGCGTGCACCCGGGTACTCGAAGAAGGTCATGTCTGCGCCGGCCGAGCCGAGCTCGTCCGCGTAGAACAGGTGGTACACGGTCGGGTCGTCCTGGTTCACGGTCTTCTTCACGAGGCGCAGCCCGAGCACGCGCGCGTAGAAGTCGACGTTGCCGGGCGCGTCGGCGGTGATCGCCGTCACGTGGTGGATGCCTTCGAGCTTCACTCGGTCCTCGCTTTCGCCGCTGCGCGGTCGTAGTTCATCCGGAAGAGGTCGATGACGCGCTCCACGTCGTCGCTGCCGCGGATCGGCACGGACACCCAGCCGCTCTCGGGGAGGACGTGGTGCGGACGCGCGCGGCCGGCGGCGACGAGCTCGTCGCGGATGCGCGTCGGGAACGGGAGGTCGGCGAGCCGGTCGCCGTGCAGGTGGCCGAGCTCCCGGCGGCCGAGGCGGAACTCGATGCCACCGAAGCGGTGCGGGTGGGCCTCGACGCCGTCCCAGCCCGTCACCGCGCTCGCGATCCGTTCGGATGCTTGCGTCATCAACTACCTCAACGCGGCGCCCGCGCGCGTCATTCCCTAGCCCATCCAGGCGCCGTTGTTCTGGTCGATCGTCTGCCCCGTCAGCCCGCGCGCGTCGTCGGAGAGCAGCCAGGCGACGGTGCCGGCGATCTCCTCCGGCTGCGACATCCGGCCGAGCGGAACCTCGCGCATCGCGTCGGCGTACGCCTCCTCCCGCGTCCCCGGCATCGCGTCGAGCCCCTGCCACGCCATGTCCGTGTCGACCCAGCCGGGACAGATCGCGTTCACCTGGACGTTGCCCGGCGCGAGCTCGGCGGCCAAGGAGCGGACGAGGCCGAGGAGCCCCGCCTTCGACGCCGAGTAGCCCGTGTAGAACGGCACCGCGATCCGCGCGAGGATCGACGAGATCACCACCAGGTGGCGCGCGCCCGGCCCCGGCTCGAGGTGACGCTGCGCGGCGCGCAGGCACCAGTACGTCCCGGAGAGGTTCGTCGCGACGAGGTCGTCCCAGCGGTCGCCGTCCCCCGGCTCGTTCGCACCGCCGAGGCCGGAGACCGCGACGAACCCGTGGAGCGGCCCGTTCGCCGCCGCGGCCGCGTCGACGGCCCGCTCGACCTGCGCACGCTCGCGCACGTCCACCGCCTCGACGTGGCCGCCGCCGGCGAGCGCCGCCGTCTGCTCCAGGCCCGCGCGCGTGCGCGCGAGCAGCGACAGTCGCGCCCCCTCCGCGGCGAGGCGCACGGCGATCGCGCGCCCCATCCCGCGCGAGGCCCCGGTCACCGCGACGTGCTTGCCCTCCAGGCGCATGCGCGTCTACTCTGACGAAGCCGTACGCACCCCGCATGCGCCAAGCGACCGAGAGGAGGGCCGGATTCATGCCTGCAGCAGCCGTGTTCCGAGCCGCGAGGCTCTCGGTCCGCGCCTGATCCGGCGCGCGCCGCCGAGCCTCGTCAGACCGTTCCCCGACGAGACGACGGAGGTCTCCGCTTGACGCTGGAATCGCTTGGGTGGGACGACGCGTTCGCCGACGCGTTCCGCCCCTTCGCAGACGCAGGGCTCCTGCCCGCACGCGTGGCCGTGCAGCACCGGGGCGGCTACGTCGTGCTCACCGAGGAGGGCGAGCGCGACGCCGAGGCCGCACGCAGACTCGTCCGCTCGGGCGACCTCGCCGCCGTGGGCGACTGGGTCGCGCTCCGCACGCTGCCCGACGGACGCGCGCTCGTCGAGGAGGTGCTCCCGCGCCGGTCGGCCTTCACGCGCAAGGAGACGATGGACCGCCTGGGCGAGCAGATCGTCGCGGCGAACGTCGACACGGTGTTCCTCGTGTCGGCGCTCGGGCACGACCTCAACCTGCGCCGCCTCGAGCGCTACCTCACGGCCGCCTGGGACAGCGGCGCCGCCCCCGCGATCGTGCTGACGAAGGCCGACCTCCACCCGGAGTCCGTGCCCGACGCCCTCGCGGACGTCGAGTCGATCGCGTTCGGCGTGCCGGTCCACGTCGTCTCGAACGTGACGCGCGAGGGGCTCGACGCGCTCGCGCAGTACCTCGCGCCCGGCCGGACGGTCGCGCTGCTGGGCTCGTCCGGGGTGGGCAAGTCGACGCTTGTGAACAGCCTGCTCGGCGAGGAGCGGATGGCGACGGCGGCCGTGCGCGAGGACGACGAGCGCGGCCGCCATACGACGTCGCACCGCGAGCTCGTCCGGCTGCCCGGCGGCGCCCTGCTGCTCGACACACCCGGCATGCGGGAGCTGCAGCTCTACGCCGACGAGGAGGCACTCGACACGGCGTTCGCGGACGTGTCCGAGCTCGCCGCGGACTGCCGCTTCTCCGACTGCACGCACGACCACGAGCCGGGCTGTGCCGTGCAGGCGGCCCTCGAGGACGGGCGGCTCGACCCCGAGCGGTGGGACAGCTACCGACGGCTCCAGGCGGAGATCCGGGCGCTCGAGATCCGGCAGGACAAGGCGCTCCGGTCCGAGCAGCGCAAGCAGTGGCGACGGTTCGCGAAGAGCCGCCGGAAGGTGCAGTACTGAGGGAGGCGCAGCGGGTGGTCGTGTGGTCCCCGCGAGGCGGGGCACGGGCGGGCTCCGTCCCGCTCCTCGTCGTGCACGACGGGCCCGAGTACAGCCGGCGCGCCTCGCTGCGGCGGCTGCTCGAGCCGTTCCAGCCGCTGCGCGTCGCCCTGCTCCACTCGAACGACCGCAACGAGCACTACTCGGCGTCGGCGCGGTACGCGCGGACGCTCGCCGAGGAGATCCTCCCCGAGCTCGGGCCCGCGTCGCGCCGCGTGGGGCTCGGGTGCTCCCTCGGCGGGCTCGCGCTGATCCACGCGCACCGTCGGTACCCGGACGCCTTCGACGCGATCGTGGCGCAGTCGCCGAGCCTCTTCCGCCGCCGAACCGATCGTCAGGAGGCGGGCTTCCCGCGATTCGCACGCATCGCGCGCTTCGTGGGGACGCTGCTGAACACGGAGGCGTGGCATTCGCCGATCCCGGTGACGATCACCTGCGGCGTGGACGAGGAGAACCTGGCCAACAACCGCGCGGCGGCGGGCGCGCTGGAGCGGCAGGGGTACCCGCTGCGCTTCCACGAGGTGCCCGGCGGCCACGACTGGCGCTCGTGGCGCCGCGCCCTCGACCTGTACCTGCCGGAGGTGCTCGCGTGACGAGCGAGCACCTCGTCGGGCTCCTGCTCGGGACGGAGGAGGACTGGCCGCGCGCGTTCGAGGCGCTCGTCGGGCTCCTCGGGGAGTTCGAGCACGACGGCCGGCGTCACCGCCTGACGACGGAGCGCGTGACGATCGAGCCGTTCGACCTGCGCGCGCGTCCACGGCACGCGCTCGTCATCGACCGGCTCGCGTACTGGTACTACGTCCCGCGCGAGTGGCTGAAGAAGGTGGCGCTGATGGACGGCGTCTACCTCCTCAACAACCCGTTCACGTTCCAGTCGATGGAGAAGCACTCGGCCTACTGCGCGATGATGCGCCTCGGGCTGAGGGTGCCGAACACGTGGCTGCTCCCGCACAAGCAGCCGCCGGACAACCCCCGCTTTCCGTACACCGCGGCGAAGTACAACCTCCCGTTCGACCTCGCAGAGGTCGCCTCCCACGTCGGCTACCCGCTCTACATGAAGCCCTTCGACGGCGGGCAGTGGATCGGCGTCACGCGCGTCTCCTCGCCCGACGAGCTGCAGCGGCGCTACGACGAGTCGGGCAAGCGGCTCATGCACCTCCAGGCCGCCGTCGACGACTTCGACGTGTTCGCGCGGAGCCTCTCCATCGGCGCCGAGACGATGACGATGCGGTTCGAGCCCGACCGGCCGATGCACGACCGGTACCACGTCGACCACGCGTTTCTCTCGCCGGAGAACGGCGAGGAGGTCGTGACGATCTCCCGGCTCGTGAACGCGTTCTTCGGCTGGGAGTTCAACTCGTGCGAGACGATCGTGAAGGACGGGGTCGTCCACCCGATCGACTACGCGAACGCCTCGCCCGACGTCTCGCTGATCTCGCTCCACTACTACTTCCCGTGGGCGATCACGGCGCTCGTACGGTGGGCGGCGTTCTGCGTCGCGACCGGCCGGCGGATGCGGGTCGCGCTCGACCTCGAGCCGTACTGGGCGATCGGCGACCGCGACGACCTCTCCTACGAGGAGAAGCTCGCCGCGTACCGGAGGCTTGCCGACGAGCACTTCGAGGTGGAGGCCTACCGCGACTTCTGCGACGGCCCGCTCGCCGCGTTCGACGAGCGGGCGGCCGAGTGGTTCGCGGGCCCCGAGATGGACGCGGTGCTCGTCGACACCGTCACGTCGACGTTCCCGGCGCACGAGCACGAGCCGATGGTCGCGCACTACCGCGGGCTGCTCGCCGCGGTCGCGCGCGACCGCTAGCGGGCCGGCACCGGCACGCGGCTCGCCGGGCAGAGCGCGGCGACGACGCACCTCTCGCACTGCGGCCGCCGCGCGATGCAGACCCGCCGGCCGTGCCAGATCAGCAGGTGCGGGAACCGGGCCCAGTCCGCGCGCGGCACGAGCCGGAGGAGATCGCGCTCGATCCGCTCCGGGTCCTCCCGGCGCGTGAAGCCGAGCCGTTGCGAGAGCCGCCGCACGTGCGTGTCGACGACGATCCCCTGCGCGTGGCCGAGCTCGGCGGCGACGACGTTCGCGGTCTTCCGCCCCACCCCCGGCAGCCGCACGAGCTCGTCGAGGCGGCGCGGCACCTCGCCGTCGAACTCCTCCAGGAGCACGCGCATGGCACCCTGGATCGACCGTGCCTTCTGCCGGAAGTACCCCGTCGCGTAGATGCGGCGCTCGAGCTCATCCTGCGGAACCGCGAGGTAGTCCTCCGGCCGCCGGAAGTCCCGGAAGAGGCGCTCGGTCGCCCGGTTGACGTTCACGTCCGTCGTCTGCGCCGACAGCATCACCGAGACCAGGAGCTCGAGCGGGCTCCGGAACCGCAGCGCGATCGTCGCGTCCTGGTGCTCGGCGGCCAGCCTCGCGATCACCGGCCCGATGCGCGCGCGCTTCGGCCCGACGCGTCGCCGCGCCTCGTGGACGTAGCTGCGTGCCATCAGCGCTGCGACTCGAAGTAGGCCGAGACCTCCGCGGGGTCCTCGGGCTCGAGCAGCCAGCCCGCGAGCTGCTCGGCGTCGGGGTAGCCGGTTGCCCGGATCCGCCGCACCGCGTCGTCGACGTCGTAGGTCGTCCGCCGCAGCTCGACGTCGGGCCCGAGCAGCGCCCAGTAGGCGCCGCGTCGGCCCTCGTAGGGGATGCCGACGCTGCCCGGGTTGACGAAGCGGCGGCCCGCGACGACGCGGTCGACCGTCACGTGGACGTGCCCCGCGACGACGACCCGTTCGGGGACGTCCGAGAGCACGTCCGCGAGGTCGTCGTCCGTCGTGAGGCGGGTGACGATCTCCTCGTCGCTGCGAGGCGTCGCGTGGCAGAACAGCGTCGGCCCGAGCCCGGCGACGTCCAACGACGCGGTGAGCGGCAGTCCCGCGAGGAACCTCCGCTGCTCCTCGGCCAGCCGGTCCGCCGCCCAGCCGCCGAGCTCGCGGTCGGCGTTGCCGCGGACGAACACCGCGCCGGCGAGCGCGTCGAGGCACTCGCGCGGCATCGGGCCGGCACAGACGTCGCCTCCGCAGACCAGGACGTCGACGTCTTCCCGCGCGACCTCGTCCAGCACGGCCTCGAGCGCCGGGAAGTTGCCGTGGACGTCGTAGAGCGCCGCCACGCGCATCGCGGGGCCGACCCTACCGTGCGGTCGTCAGCGCGCGGACGCCTCCGCCGCCGTCGCGCAGCCGCGGCCCCGCGCACACGAGGTCGAGCGCCGGGCAGCCGCTGCACGCGAGCTCCGACGGGCGCGGCCGGAACTCGCCCGCGTGGATCGCCTCGATCGCGGCCGACAGCTCGGCCTCGAGCGCCGGCACGTCCTCGCGACGGAACGTGCGCGCGACCGGCGCCTCCGCGCGCTCGAGGAAGCTGTAGACGACCTCCACCTCGTCCGCGCCGTCGCGGAAGCACGCGAGCGCGTAGACGAGCCGCTGGAGCCGGTACTCGTGCTCGACCACCGTCGCCGGGTCGAGCTCGCCGAGCGCGTTCGTCTTGTAGTCGACCACGAGCGCCCGTGCGCCGGCGCGATGGAGGACGTCGATGTAGCCGTGCAGGAGCACGCCGTCGTGCTCGAACGTGAAGTGCGGCTCGCGCTCGACGCCGGCGAGCGCCGCGATGCGCACGCCGAGCTCCGACCCGTGCCACGCGGCGACGAGCCGCTCGATGCGTGCGAGGTCCTCCGGGGAGGCGTCCGGCGGCGGCACGTCGTCGCCTCGCTCGAGCCGCGCGTGCACCGCCGTGCCGATGTCCGTCGCGGCCATCCCCTCGCCGCCCGCGGCGGACGGTCGGCGCTCCTGCATGCCCACGACGTAGCGCGCGTAGTACTTGTACGAGCACTGCTCGAAGGTCGAGAGGCCGGTGAACGACAGGCGGCGCACGCGGTGGAGGGGCGGTGCGGGGATCGGCTCCAGGGCGGGCAGGATCGGCGCCGACGGGAGCGGCGCGCCGGGACCGCCGTCGGGGAAGAGCGCCAGCTGCTCCTGCACCGCGGGCGGCGCGCCCACCGCCTCGGGCTCGGGCGCGTGCCGCTCGAGCCGGAGCAGGAGCCGCGCGTCGCCGCGGACGAGCTCCACCGGGCCGTCCCCGGCGGTCTCGAGCTCGACGTCGCACGCCAGGCGGCCGAGCACCCATCCGATCGGCGTCGACCCGTCCGCGGTCGAGGCGCGGTCGATCGCCCCGGAGACGATCAGCCGGTCGATCGCGCGCGTCATCGCGACGTAGTAGAGGCGCAGCCGCTCCGCCGCCTCCTCGCGCCGCCGGGCCTCGCGGACCTCCTCGTAGGCGAACGCGCCCTTGCGCCTGCTCGTGACGGGGTCCGCGACGCGGAAGCCGAACCGGCCGTCCGAGAGCGCCAGGATCTCGTCCGCGCCGGGCGCCGCGCGGTCGCGGCCGGCGTCCGCGACGACGACCACCTTGAACTCGAGGCCCTTGGCGGCGTGGATCGTGAGCAGCCGGATCGCGTCGGCGCCCTCCTCCTCGGCGACGGCCTCGAGCTGCTTCGCGCCGACCGCCTCCTGCTCGCGGACGAAGCGCACGAAGCCCTCGACGTCGGGGCCGCGCAGCTCCTCGTACGACCGCGCGAGGCGCGCGAGCTTGCGCAGGTTCGCGTACCGGCGGCGGCCGTCCCACTGCGCGAGCACGGCGAGGTCGTAGTCGTGCTCCGCGAGGACGCGCTCGCAGAGCCGCTCGAGCGAGAGCCTCGGCATCGCCGCGACGAGGCGGTCGTAGCGCTGGCGGAACGCGCGGACGAGGCGCGCGTCCTGCTCGGCGAGCGTCTCGGGGACGTCGCGCTCGATGCCGGAGAAGAGCGGCCGGCGCGACGCCGCCCGCCGAATCAGCATGAGCGCGTCGTTCGAGACGCCCACGAACGGCGAGGCGAGGACGGAGGCGAGCGCCACGTCGTCGTAGCGGTTGTGGAGGAGGCGGAGGTACAGCAGGAGGTCGACGACCTGCTGCTGTCCGAAGTAGCCGCGACCGGTCGCGCGGTAGGTCGGGAGGCCGACGCGCCGCAGCTCCTCCTCGTACCACTCCGCGTCGGTGCCGGCGGCGAACAGGAGCACGATCTCCCCGGGCGTCGCGGCGCCGGCATCGACGAGCTCGCGCACGCGCCGCGCGATCGCCTTCGCCTCGGCCCGCCGCCAGTGCGTGCCGGTGTCGGCGAACGACGCCTTGTCGGTGACGAGGAGCTCGACGGGCTGCCCGAACACCGGGTCGGGGAAGTCGCCCGAGGCGTGGAGCGGCTGGAACTCGTCGCCGAACTCGCCGCCGAAGAGCTCGTTCACCGCCGCGAGCACCTCGGGGCGCGACCGGTAGTTCCGCACGAGCGCGAGCCCGCCGCCCGCCTCCTCGCGCCGCTTCCGGAACACCGCCACGTCGGCGTGGCGGAAGCCGTAGATCGACTGGAACTCGTCGCCGACGGTGAAGACCTCGGTGCCGGGCCCCGCGATCAGGTCGACGAGCTCGCACTGCAGCGCGTTCGTGTCCTGGAACTCGTCGACCATCACCGCTCGGAAGCGCAGCTGCTCGCGCTCCCGGATCGCGTCGTCGTCGCGGAGCAGGTCGCGCGCGAGGAGCTGGAGGTCCTCGAAGTCGAGCGCCGACTCGCGTCGTTTCGCCTCGGCGTAGGCGCGGGCGAAGGCGTCGAGCAGCTCCTGCAGCAGCTCGCGGTCGTTCGCCGCGAGCTCGTCGAGCGCCGCCTGCTCGACCGCCTTCCGTGCCTGCTCGTACGTCTCGGCACGCTCGCCTCGGGCCGTGTGCGCCGAGAGGTCGAGCAACTGCTCCGGCGACGGCTCGCCCTCGATCGCCTCGAGCAGCCGTGCCGCGTTCGCGCGCTGGGCCTCGGTCGCGGCCGTCTCGGCCTCGAGGCAGCGGGCGGCCTCGCGCAGGTCGGCGACGAGCTCCTCGAGCTGCGGTCGCTCCCCGAGCTCGAGCACGAGCGGACGGCCCGCCGCGCGGAGCGTCTCGTACACCCCGGTGAGCATCCGCCGCAGCCCGTCGGCACGGTAGGTGGCGAGGAGCTTCAGCCGCTGCGGGTGCTCGTTCGCGCAGAACGCCTCGAGCGCCTCGTCGAACGCCTCGGCCGCGAGCACGCGCGCCTGCGTCTCGTCGAGCTCGCGGAAGCGCGGGTCGAGCCCCGCCGCGAACGGCGACGCCTTCAGCAGCCGGTTGCAGAACCCGTGGATGGTCGAGATCCAGGCGCCGTCGAGCTCGCGCGCGAGCTCGTGGCGGCCGCGCTCGCGCAGCGCGTCGCGGATCCGCGCACGGAGCTCGCCCGCGGCGCGCTTCGTGTACGTGATCACGAGGATCGAGCCCACGTCGACGCCCTCGTCGCACACCGCGCGCACGAAGCGCTCGACGAGCACCGTCGTCTTCCCGGTGCCGGCGCCCGCGGAGAGGAAGACGCGGCCGCCGGCGTCGATCGCCGCACGCTGCTCGGGATTCGGCGTGCGTGTCGTCACGCGCGGCGCACCCGGCACATCGTCCAGAGGTCGCACCACGCGGGGCAGCCCTCGCCCTTCGGGTCGTGGCGGACGTCCCCGGCGCGGATCCGCTGTGCGAGCTCGAGCGCGGTCGCGCGGGAGCGCTCGACCTGGCCCCAGAACTCGTCGTCGGCGACGTAGTCGTTGCGGGCGAACCCCGGCGGCGCCTCGGACGCGCGCAGGAGGCCGCGCGGCTTCCGGTCGCCCGCGAGCGGCCGGTAGACGCCGCCGATCGGCTCGATCCCGACGAGGTCGCGGAGGACGAGCATGTAGAGCGGGATCTGGAGCCGGCGCTCCTGCTCGATCTGCTGCGCCGAGTGCGCGCCCTTCCCGGCCTTGTAGTCCTGCACGATCCCGCGCGCCGAGAACGGGTCGACGTCGATCCGGTCGATCTTCCCCGAGAGGGTCAGGCCCTCGCCGAGCTCGAGGCCGCGCTGGAGCTCCTGCGGCGAGCGGTCGGAGCCGAACGAGACCTCGAACCGGCGCGGGACGAGCGGCGAGGCGGCGGCGGCCTCGTCGCGGATCGCGGCCTCGAGGTCGCGCCAGAGGCCCTCGGTCAGCTCCCGGCGCTCCATCGGCGTCATCTCGATCCGCTGGCCCTCGATCGCCTGCTCGAGGCACCGGCGCAGGAAGCGCAGCGCGTCGTCGAGGCGCTCCGGCACGACGTGGTCGCTCCCGATCTCCTTCGGCAGCCCGGCGAAGAAGCGGTGGAGCGTCGTGTGCGCGACCGAGCCGCGCAGCTTCGCGTCGATCTCGGCGTCGATCGTCCGCGGGTCGACGACGCGGTCGAAGAACCACGCCGACGAGCAGTCGGCGAACCGCTCGAGCTCCGTGACGTTGAAGAGCACGCGCGAGCGCAGCTGCTCGAGCACGAGCGGGTGCCGGAGGCGCGTCCGGCGGTCGAAGGCGCGGAGCGCGCGGTCGAGGCGGCGCTCCCAGCCGTTCGCCCGCGCGACGCTGCGCGCCTCGTCCGCCCGATCGCCCTCCGACGCGAGCAGCGCCAGCGCGCGGAGGCGCTCGCGCTCGCTCGGCGCGTCCGCCAGCGGCCACGTGAGCGCCGACAGCGGGCGCCGCCGCGTCCAGCGCGCGACGTCGTCGGGGGGAAACAGCGCCGCGACCTCCTCCCAGAACGGGCTCGGCTCGCGGGGGCTGCCCTCGTCCGTGGCGGCCTCGCGCACGAGGTACAGGCGCCGCGTCGCGCGCGTGCAGGCGGTGTAGAAGAGGTAGCGGTCGCGACTCGCCTGGTCGGCCCGCAGCAGCCGGCCGCCGAGCGCGCGGCGCGCATCGTCGTCGAGGAAGGGCGAGCCGTCGCCGCGCCGCGGAAGGCTGCCCTCTTCCAGCCCGAGCACGAAGACGGCGTCGAGACGCCGCGTGCGGACGCGGAGGAGATCGGTGACGGCGACGCGCCCGGGGTCGCCGGCGGACGCGCCGCGGACGGTCGCGCGCTCGAGCGCGGCGACCACGTCCTCGCGGGACACCGGGCCGGCGAGCGCGGCCCACGCGTCGAGCTCGTCGACGAGGGTGCGCACGGCCTCGAACGCGCGGAGGTCGCCACGCGAGCCCTCCCCCACCGGCGGCGCCTCCGTCCCGAAGGCGGCGCCGAGCATCGCGGCGGCGAGCGTGCGCACGGCCGCGACGGGCTCGGCGCCCGCGCGCAGCGCGTCGAGCGCCGGCACCGAGCCGCCGCGAAGCGCCTCCATCTCGGCCTCGACGCGCTCGGCCGCCGCGATCGCGCGCCCGCGGAGCCGCCCCTCGACGAAGTCGACGCTCGAGCGCGGCAGGCCCGAGTACGGCGAGCGCAGGTACGAGAAGAGCGCGTGCCGGTCGCCGTCGAGCCAGGCGTAGCGGAGCAGCGCGAGGAGCGCCGCGCCGTAGGCCGTCTGCGGCAGGCGGGCCCTCGCCTCGAGCGCGTACGGAATGCCGAGCGTGGCGAGCGCGGTCTCGAGCGGCGCGCGCCACCGCTCGAGCGACGGGCAGACGATCGCGATCCGCTCGGGCGGCATCCCGCCGCGGACGAGGTCGAGCACCTCCTCGGCGACGAGCTCGAGGGCGCCGCGCGTCCCGGCTCCCTCGAAGAAGCGGATCGCCCCCTCGATCGCCGGGGCGTCGCCGGGCTCGTCCTCGAAGAGGCGGCGCTCGAGCTGTGCGATGGCGGGATGCGCGACGTCGTCGAAGCGCGCGGGCAGCTCCTCGATCCTCCCGGCGGCGAGCGAGGCGAGGTCCTCGGCCGTCGTCCGCAGCGCTGCGAAGGCCGCGCGCCCGGGCTCGTACGGCAGCGAGACCGCCACCTCGGTCCGCGCCGCGAACGCCTCGAGCAGGCCCCACTCCGCGGCCGTCAGGTCCTCGAAGCCGTACGCGAACACCGGCTGGTCGCCCCAGGCGTCGAACTCGGTCGCGAGCCGCTCGACGGCGGCGCCGCGCGCGAGCTCGCGGTCGACGAGGCCGAGCTCCCCGAGCTCCGCGCGGTAGGCGGCGTAGAGGCGGGCCAGGTCGCCGTCGAGCGACTCCGGCCGGATGAGGCCGGCCTCGAGCTCGCGCACGACCTCCCGGAGCGCGTCGACGAAGCCGGGCGAGCGGGCGGAGGTCGAGAGCCCGTTGAGCGACGCGCGCGCGACGGCGCGGCGGAGGACGAACGTCTGCTGGGCGTCCGTCGCGATCCGCTGCGGCGGGGCGAGGCGCCGGAAGAGGTCGTCGAAGGTGCCGATCGTCCCGCCGAGGAGCGCGGGCCGCCTCGCGAGCAGCTCCCGCTCGCGCACGAGCACGTCCGACGCGTGCGGCACGATCAGGACCGGCTCGCGGTCGAGCGCCGCGAGGTAGCGGTCGAGCAGGAGCTCGATCTTCCCCGCGTTCGCGGGCCCGACGAGCAGCGTCAGCGGCACCGACCCATGGTAGATCGGGGTCCCGACGGTTCCCGCCGTGAAATCGGGAAAGTGCGGGAAAAAGCGAGAGCGGGCCGGAGCCCGCTCCGGCTATGCGTTCGAGGCGCTCTTCGGACGGCGACCGCGACGGGCGACCGCACGTCCCTTTCCGCCGAGATCCTCCGCCTCGTCGTCCGTCACGTCGAGCTCGCGCACGCCCTTGCGCGCGTCGTGAAACGTGATGCGAATCGTCGCGCCCTTTCCTTCCGCAATCTCCTTGCCGGACAGGTCGGACACGAGCACGGTCTTACGAGCCAACGATTCCTCCTTCGATTCCACGACGGTACCCGGACAGCCTACCGGCGTTCGTCGCGAAATCCTAGGCCGCAACGCGCGCGCGTTTGATACGCCACGAGCGCAGCAGACTGAGGAGCGCCTGCTCCTCGCGGCTGAGCGCGATATCGCGGGCACCGACGACACGCAAATGCCGTGGACGAAAGTCGTCAATGGTGGTGCCATCGAGATACTGCTCCACCACGGCAGGGCTGACGTAGGACGCGCGTGCAACCGCAGGCGTATTGCCGAGCCGTTCTCCGACGCGCCGCATCACGGACGCGACGCACTTCCTGGCCTCCGCCTCCGTCGCGGGAGGGCCGTGCTCGGCGAACGCGATCGCCGCCTCGAGCGTCCCGCCCCACGTGCGGAAGTCCTTCGCGCTGAACTCCTCGCCGAGGTAGATGTGCACGTAGTCGTTGAGGCGCTTTCCGGTCAGGTTGTACACGTCGCCCTCCCACTCGTACCGGAAGAGCCGGGAGCCGCCCTTCAGCGCGAGCAGTCCCTTCACGGATGCCGCAAGCTCCTCGTCGACGATCGTCGTGCGCACCTGCACGCCGTGCTTCGCGCGGAAGGCGAGCTTGACCCGCTTCCCGCGAACGGTCACGTGGGATTTCCGCAACGTCGTCACGCCGTAGGTCCGAGACTCGCGCGCGTACTGCTCGCCGCCGACCCGGAGCCACCCCAGGTTGATCAGGCGAAGTGCCACGGCGCTCACGCGCTCGCGGTCCGTGAGGTCGTGCTCCATGTGCGAGGCCATGGCGTCGCGCAGCGCGGGCAGCCGCTCGGCGAAGCGGATGAGGTTGTCGTACTTCGCCTGCTCCTGCCGCGCGCGGTAGTCGGAGTGATAGAGGTACTGCCGACGGCCGGCGGCGTCGACGCCGACCGCCTGGAGCTTCGCGTTCGCCCGCGGCGAGATCCAGACGTCGCGCCACGCCGGCGGGATCACGAGCGCCTCGATGCGCGCCAGCTTCGCGGCCTCCGTGATCCGCTCTCCGCGTGCGTCCTTGTAGTAGAAGGCGCCTTTCCGACCGCAGCGGCGCCAGCCGCCTCTCCTCGCCATGGAGCGCGCTTATAGCCGCCGGGCCCGGCCCCTAACCGGCAGAATCGCCCGCGATGGATCCGCGCACGATCGTCGTCCTCGAGGGCGACCAGACGGGGCAGGAGCTGCTCGAGGAGGCGCTGCGCGTGCTCGCGCCGGACGTCACCGGGCTCGAGCTCTCGTTCCCACGCTTCGACCTCTCGCTCGCGCATCGGCGCGCGACGGAGAACGGCGTCGTGCACGAGGCGGCCGCCGCGATCCGCGCGCACGGACTCGGACTGAAGGCGGCGACGGTCACGCCGGAGGAGCGGAACGGCATCGGCTCGCCGAACCGGATCCTCCGCGAGGAGATCGGGGGCAAGGTCATCGTCCGCACCGGCCGGCGCATCCCGGGCGTCGTCCCGTTCGGCGGTGTCCATGCGCCGATCTCGGTCGTCCGGATGGCCGTCGGCGATGCCTACGGCGCCCACGAGTGGCGCGAGGGCGAGGGCGAGGACGAGGTCGCGTTCCGGACCGAGCGGATCGAACGGCGGATCTGCCACGCCGTCGCCGAGTACGCGTTCCGCCACGCGGAGCGCACGGGCGCAGCCGTGTTCGGCGGCCCGAAGTACACCGTGTCGCCGACGTACGAGGGGCTGCTGAAGGAGGAGATGGACGCGGCGGCCGAGCGTCACCCGACGGTGCCGTACGAACCGCAGCTGATCGACGCGACCTTCGCGCTCCTCGTCGGCTCGTCCGGCGACCCGCTCGTGATCCCCTCGCTCAACCGCGACGGCGACATCCTGTCCGACCTCGTGCTGCCCCTCTTCGGCTCGATCGCCGGCTCGGAGTCCCTGCTCATCGCGTTCGACGAGGACTACGTGCCGGACGCCGTGATGGCGGAGGCCGCGCACGGCACGGCACCCGCGCTCGAGGGGAAGAACGTCGCGAACCCGCTGGCGATGATCCTCGCGGGCGCGGCGCTCCTCTCCCACGGCGACGAACCGGCGCAGCAGGCGGGCCGCGCGATCCGCGAGGCGGCGCTCGAGGCCGTCGCACAGGGGATCAGGACGGCCGATCTCGGCGGCCACGCGACCACCTCCGAGTACACCGACGAGGTGATCCGCCGCGTGCAGGCGAAGCTCGAGGTCTGGGCGACGCTCTAGCGGCGCGCCGGTTCCGTGGCGGCGAAGGAGACACCGGCGACGCGCGCGGCGAAGGCGGCGGGGATCGCGTTCCGTGTGCACGAGTACGCGCACGACCCGCGCGCGGCGTCGTACGGCCTCGAGGCGGTGGAGCAGCTCGGGCTCGACGCCGCGCGCGTGCTCAAGACGCTCCTCGTCGACGTGGACGGCACGCTCACCGTCTGCGTCCTCCCCGTGGAGCGCCGCCTCGACCTCGGGGCGCTGGGGAAGCGCGCGCGGATGGCCGACCCGGCCGCCGCCGAGCGCGCGACCGGCTACGTCGTCGGCGGGATCAGCCCGTTCGGGCAGCGGCGCCGGCTGCCGA
>JBLNEO010000227.1:0-6537 GCA_050262775.1 Pseudomonadota bacterium
TCAGCCCGACGACCGCCGCCTTCGAGGCGACGTAGTGGAGGAAGCCGGGGATCCCGCTCGGCACCGTCATCGACGACGTGTTGACGATCTTCCCGGAGCGCTGCGCCTTCATCGTCGGCGCGACCGCGCGCGCGCAGAGCCAGCTGCCGCGGACGTTGACGGCGAACGCGAGGTCCCACTCCTCCACGGTCAGCTCCTCGAACGGCTTCTTCACGATCTGCGTGAAGTAGCCCGCGTTGTTGATCAGCGCGTCGACGCGGCCGAAGCGCTCGACGACCGCGGCGGCCATGGCCTCCGTGGACGCCGGGTCCGAGACGTCGACCTCGACGGACAGATCGCCGGCGTCGCTCTCCAACCGGTCGGCGACGACGACGGCGTACCCTTCGCGGCGGAGCCCCTCGACGTACGCGAGCCCCAGCCCGCGCGCACCCCCCGTCACGATCACGACCTCTCGGCTCATACGATCGCCCCGTGGAGCTCGACGTCTTCCTCGCGGAGCTCGCCGGCTGGGCGCAGGAGCGCGACCCCGGCTTCGAGACGGTCGCCTACGGCGACGACGCCGACCAGGTGATCGACGTCCGGCGCGGCGGGCGCCGGCAGGCGATCGTGCTCCACGGGGGCTTCTGGCGTCCCGCGTTCACGCGCGCGAACACCCGGGCGATCGCCGTCGACCTCGCGCTCCGGGGCTGGACGAGCTGGAACGTCGAGTACCGCCGCGCGGGGGTCGACGCGACGCTGGCCGACGTCGAGGCGGCGCTGGGCACGATCGGCGGCGGCACGGCGATCGGCCACTCCGCCGGCGGGCACCTCGCGCTGTGGGCCGCCGGGACCGATGCCGTCGACCGCGCGGTCTCGCTCGCGGGCGTCACCGACCTCGTGCGCGGCGCGCGCGAGGGGATCGGCGCAGGGGCGGTGGTCGAGTTCGCCGGGGAGGATCCGCCGGCGCGCGCCGACCCGATGCGCCGCCTGCCGCTGCACGCTCCGGCGCTCCTCGTGCACGGCACCGACGACGACCGCGTGCCCGTCGACTACAGCCGGACGTTCGCAGCCGTGTCGGGCGCGGAGCTGCTCGAGCTGCCCGGCGTCGGCCACTTCGAGCTCATCGACCCGCGCACCGACGCCTGGGCCCGGGTCGTCGAGCGGCTCTAGACGTCCCATTCCACCTCGAGCCGGCGGAAGCCCCGCGCGAAGAACACCTGCTCGCGCTCCGGCACGGCTTCGGCGGCCGGCCGCAGGCCCCGGAGGCGGCGCAGGAGCAGCGGGAGCGCGATCCCCAGCTCGAGCCGGGCGAGCGGCGCCCCGATGCAGAAGTGGATCCCCTTGCCGAACGCGACGTGACGCGACAGGTCGTCACGGTCCGGGTCGAACGTGTCGGGGTCGTGGAAGGCGCACGCGTCGCGGTTCGCCGAGCCGAAGTGCACCATCACCCGCGCGCCCTCGGGCAGCGTCACGCCGCCGACCTCGACCTCGCGCGTCGTCCTCCGGAAGAGCCCCTGCGCGGGCGACTCGAGCCGGAGAAGCTCTTCGATCGCGCGCAGCGCACGCGCCGGGTCGAGCAGGTGGTCGCGCAGCGGCGGGTGGCGGAAGACCGTCCAGATCGCGCTCCCGATCGCGCGCGTCACCGTCACGTGCCCCGCCACGACGAGGTCGAGCGGGAGCCCGGCGACCTCGGGGATCGTCAGCGGCTCGTCCGCGTCGAGGCGTGCGGCCATGAGCGCGCCCATCAGGTCGTCGGTCCGCGCGCGCTCGCGCTCCTCGAGCGCCGCCACGAAGTACCGCTGCATCCGCACGAGGCCGCGGGCGTGCTCGACACGCGCCTCGACCGGCCCGGGCTGCTGGAGCAGGAGCCAGTCGAGCCCCCACTCGTGCAGCCGCGGCAGGTCCTCGCGCGGGACGCCGAGCAGCTCGCCGAGCACCCGGAGCGGGAGCGGCCACGCGAACCGCTCGACCAGGTCCCCGCGTCCGTCGCGCTCGAAGCCGGCCACGAGCTCCTCCGCGATCGCCCGCGCGCGGGGCTCGAGCTCGGCGATCCGTCGCGGCGTGAAGGCCTTCGTCACGAGCCCGCGGATGCGGTCGTGGAGCGGCGGGTCGACCTCGATGATGTACGGCATCGCCGGCCACCCCTCCGCCAGCACCTCACGCACCTGGGGCGGGTACGGCTCGGGCGACGACTTGAGCGCCCCCGTCGACGAGAACGCGGCGTGGTCCTTGAGCACGGCGAGCACGTCCTCGTGGCGCGTCACGACCCAGAGGTCGAACTCGGGCGCGTGGAACACCGGCTGCTCGCGTCGCGCGAGCTCGAGCACGGGGAACGGGTCCTCGCGCTGGGCCGGGTCGAGCGGGTCGAAGGCGATCTGCGTCACGGCTGCTCGTGCCGGGCCCACGGGATGAGCAGGCGCTCGACCGCGACGAGGAGGTAGAAGAGCGCGATCGACATCACGCCCAGCAGCACCATCGCGCCGAACGCGAGGGAGGTGTCGACGTTGCTGCCCGACGCGATGATCACGTGGCCGAGGCCCGCCTCCGCGCCGACGAACTCGCCGATGACGGCGCCGATCACGGCGAGGGAGATCGCGACCTTCAGCCCCACGAACACGTGCGGGAGGGCGGCGGGGAAGCGCACCTTCGCGAACGCCTGCACCGACGACGCGGAGAGCGACCGGACGAGCTCGACGAGCTCGGGCGGCGTCGACCGGAGCCCGGTCGCCGTCGAGATCACGATCGGGAACACGCAGAGCAGGAACGTGACCACGATCTTCGGCCCGTAGCCGAACCCCATCCAGAGCACGAGGATCGGCGCGATCGCGATCTTCGGGACGGCGTTGAGCCCCAGCAGCACGGGGTAGATCGTGCGCTCGAGGAGCCGCGAGTAGGCGATCGCGACCGCGAGCGGGATGCCGACGGCGATCGCGAGCGCGAAGCCCCCGAGCGTCTCCATCAGCGTGACGCGGAAGTGGTGCGGGAGCAGCGAGCGGTTCTCCTGCAGCGCGTTCCAGACGTCGGACGGCGCGGGAACGAGCCACACCGGCCAGTCGAACACGCGCGTCGCGAGGTCCCAGGCGACGACGAGGAGGGCGAGCGTGAGCAGCGGCAGGACCCACCCGAGGACCCCGCGCGCCGAGGGCCGGCGGCGGACGCGGGGCGGGCGCTCGGCGAGCACGCTCATGCCGCGGCGGGCTCCGGCGCGAACAGCAGGTCGTGGACGCGGGCGCTGCAGCGCGCGATCTCGTCCGTCGACTCGCTCATCCCGAGCGAGCGCGGTCGCGGTGCCGCGACCGGCACGACCTCGGCGATCCGGCCGGGGCGCGGCGTCATCACGACGACGCGGTCGGCGAGCAGCACCGCCTCGGAGATGGAGTGCGTGACGAACACGATCGTCTTGCCGCGCTCCTGGAAGATGCGCTGGAGCTCGAGCGACAGCTCCTCGCGCGTGAGCGCGTCGAGCGCGGCGAACGGCTCGTCCATCAGGAGCACCTTCGGCTCGTAGATCAGCGAGCGGCAGAGCGCGACGCGCTGCTGCATCCCGCCGGAGAGCTCCCAGGGTCTCGCGTCCTCGAAGCCGGCGAGGCCGACGAGCGCGAGCAGCTCCTCGGCGAGGTCGCGGTGCGCGCGCCGGTCGAGTCCCATGATCTCGACGGGCAGCAGGACGTTCTCGAGCACGTTCCGCCACGGGAGCAGCGCCGGGCGCTGGAACGCGAGGGCCACGTCGCGGCTCGGCCCGCGCACCTCGTGGCCCGCGATCGTCACGCGGCCCTCCGAGGCGGGGATGAGCCCGGCGAGGATCCGCAGCAGCGTCGACTTGCCGCAGCCGGACCGGCCGACGAGCGTGACGAGCTCGTTCTCGCCGACCGCGAGGTCGATCGCCTCGAGCGCCCGGACCGCTCTCCCGCCGCGCGCGTCGAAGCGCTTCGAGACGCCCTCGACGCGGATCAGCGGCTCGCCCAGCGTCGTCCCTACTTCTTCTTCGGCGTGTACGTCGCCGTCTTCACGAACCCGGGCGCGTAGATGTCGCGGAAGCCGATCTTGTTGCCGAGGCGGAAGCCGTTGGCGATCACGCTCGTCGTCGACTTCATCTTCGCGATGTCGATGTAGCCGATCCCGTACTTGCGGACGCCCTGCGTCTCGACGAAGAACTTCATGATCTTCAGCTCCTGCGCCGCGACGGCCTCGTTCACGAGCGGCTGGTACTTCTTGAGGATCCGGGCCGCCTCGTTCGGGTTGTCGATCGCGTACTTGAGCCCGCGGTTGATCGCGCGGGTGAAGCGGCGCACCTCGCCCGGGTTGTCGCGGATCTTCTCGTCGGACGCGACGATCCCGATCCCGAGCAGCCCCGGGAGGAAGTCCGAGTAGCGCAGCGCGGCGACGGGCTTCTGCGCGGCCGTCGCGACGAGCGGGCGGCCGACGACGAACTGTCCGATCCCGTCGACCTGCTTCGACGCGAGCAGCGCCGGGAGCGCCGGCGGTGCGGCGTCGCGCCACTGCACGCGGCTCGCGTCGATCCCCGCCTTGCGCGCGTAGAGGGGGAACAGCACACGCACGGTCGACGCGGGCGAGTCGGCGAGCGTCTTGCCGACGAGGTCGGCCGGACGCCGGATGTTCGACTCCTGGAGCGAGAGGATCGCCGACATCGTGTTCTGGTGGACGACGCTGATCACCTTCACCGGCACGCCCTCGTTCGCGCGCGTGACGACGAGCGCGCCGATGTCGACCGGGGCGTAGTCGAGCCGGCCGGCGGCGACGAACTTCATGTTGTCGACGGAGCCCGGGCCGCTCGTCACCTTCACGTCGAGGTTCGCCTGCGCGAAGTAGCCCTTCTCGATCGCGACGTAGACGTAGGCGTCGCGCCCGAAGTTCCCGAAGGAGGTCGCGTAGTCGATCGAGTCGGCGCGCGTCGCATCGGGCCGGCCGGAGGCGGGCGCGGCCGCGAGCAGCAGCGCGGCGAGGACGAGGGAGACGAGGACGGGGGAGCGGCGCATCACGGGTCACCTCACGCGTCGGGGAGAGCCGCGAGTCTGGATCGGGCACCGACGGGAAGTCAAGGGTTTGATCAAATGTCACGTCCGCTCTACGCTGGCGGCGTGGCCGTGACCGTTCTCGACGTCGAGCGGGTCCGCGAGCGCTTCTCGGCGCTGCGGCAGCCCTTCGCGTTCATGGACGCGCCCGGGGGGACGCAGGTCCCGGACGAGGTTGGCCGCGCGATCGCGCACGCGTTGCGCGACGCGAGCGGGAACCTCGGGGCGCCGTACGCGACCGGCCGCGCGGTCGAGGCGATCCTCGCGCGAGGCAAGGAGGACGCCGCGCGGTTCCTCGGCTCCACCCCGGCCGAGATCGTCTTCGGCCAGAACATGACGACGCTCGACTTCGCGCTCAGCCGCGTCGCGGCGCGCGACTTCCGCGAGGGCGACGAGATCGTCGTGACGGCGCTCGACCACGACGGCGGCGTCGCGCCGTGGGTCGAGCTCGCCGCCGACCGCGGGCTCGTCGTCCGCACGGCCGCGGCCGCCGACGACCTCACCGTCGATCTCGTCGACCTCGAGCGGCAGCTGTCGGAGCGGACGCGCGTGGTGGCGTTCGCCTGGGCGTCGAACGCGGTCGGCTCCGTCGCCGACGCCGCGCGCATCTGTGCCCTCGCCCGCGACGCCGGGGCGCTCTCGTGGATCGACGCCGTCCACTACGCCGCCCACGAGCCGATCGACGTGGGCGAGCTCGGCTGCGACGTCCTCCTCTGCTCGCCGTACAAGTTCTGCGGCCCGCACCTCGGCGTCGCGCACGTCCGCGCGGCCGTGGCCGAGCGCTGGCGCCCGTACAAGGCCCGCCCGTCGCAGCGCACGCCGCTCGGGCGCCGCTTCGAGACGGGCACGCCGGCGTACGAGCTGCTCGCGGGCTTCAGCGCGACGATCGCGTACCTCGAGTCGATCGGGGGGATGGAGGCGATCCGCGACTACGAGCGGCTGCTCGGCGAGCGCTTCCTCGAGCGCCTCGGCGACGGCGTCGTCCTGCTCGGCCCGCACGGGATGGAGGGCCGCGTACCGACGTTCCTGCTCACCGTCGAGGGCGTCGAGGCGGAGGACGCGGCCCACCGCCTCGCCGAGCGCGGGTTCGGCGTCTGGCACTCCGACAACTGGTACTGCGTCGGGCTCGAGGACCGCCTGCCGCCCTCGTCGCTCCGCATCGGCTTCATCCACTACAACACGGTCGACGA
This sequence comes from Pseudomonadota bacterium, assembly GCA_050262775.1. GTDB lineage: Bacteria > Actinomycetota > Thermoleophilia > Gaiellales > Gaiellaceae > DATHTC01. The sequence continues at coordinate 6,203 of JBLNEO010000227.1, forward strand.
GGTCGACCGGCTCGCCGACGAGCTCGGCCGCCTGCGCTAGCCCGCGGCGGCGACCGACGACCCGGCGAGGAGCTCGGCGGGGCGCCGGCTGGCGCCGACGATTGGTATTGACCAATTTACCTCTCGCCGAGAATCGCACACTCGATCGGTCATGTCCAAGCTACGCGAACGGCGGCTGAAACAGCGGAACATGCGCACGAATCGCCGCGTGCCAACGCGCGATCGGCGAGCGTGGTACAGACCAGGCCTGCTACGGCGCGAGGGTGACCTTGTGCAGCCCGGCGGGACGGTCGGGATCGAGCCCCTTCGCCTGGGCGAGCGCCCACGCGAGGAGC
>JBLNEO010000228.1:0-6048 GCA_050262775.1 Pseudomonadota bacterium
CGGCGAGCGCCGGCCCCGGCTCGCCCTCGAGCAGCAGGGAGGGCGCGAGGGTGGCGATCCCCTCCGACACGAGCGACTGGGGTGTGGGCACGAGCACGAGCGTCTCCTCGAGCAGGCCTCGGCCGCGCACGAGCAGGTGCTCCTTGCTGCAGCGCTCCGCGTGGTGGCCGGGATACGTCTCGTGGATCGCCAGGACGAGCAGCTCGATCGCCGACATCGGCAGGTCGCCGTTGACGGAGATCCGGCTCCGGAGGTCGCCGACGTACTCGCAGAACGCCATCCACGGCTCGTCGTGCACGACCTCCAGGACGACGCCCTCGCCCGCCGGCAGCTCGACCAGGCGACGCGTCCATGCACGCGCCTCCTCGATCGCCGACGCCACCGTCCGCTCGACCTGCTCCGGGGGGACGCGGATCGAGTCTTCCCAGCGTGCGTAGCGCTCGGCCAGCGGCCCCTCGCCGGGAAGCAGCTCCTCGAGTCGCTCGTGCGCGGCCTCGAAGGCGGCCTCGTCGGTGTGGCTCGGCCGCACGCCGTAGCACGCCTCCACCTCGTCGGCGTAGCTGCGGGTCTCACCTGCCAGCACGCCGGCGTAGGTGCGAAGCCCGAGCACCTGGTCGCGCAGCCAACCGTCCTCGAGCTCGTCGAGCAGCGTCTCTGCGGCGCCGACGAGCGTGCGCGGCTCCACGGGCGGCGCCGCGGCGACGGCGACCGCGAGCTCCGGTGCGCCGAAGTAGGCGTCGACGATGCCGTCGACGTGCCGGCCGACCTGGAGCCCCAGCCGGAGGTACCGCTCGACGAGGGGCGCGGTCACCCGGCGAGCGTACGGCTTCCTGCGGCGCGAGATCGTCGGCGCGGCCGGCCGGTGTCGGGGCGCGCACCGACAGCTGTGCCCGGTCGCGGCATCTGCGACGATCTCCGCGAGGAGGACCGTGTCCGAGATCGTCGGCCGTGAGCAGGAGCTCGACGTCATCCGTTCCTTCGTCGCCGAGCGGGCGGCCGGAGGCGCCGCCGCGCTCGTGCTCGAGGGCGAGGCGGGAATCGGGAAGTCGATCCTGTGGCGTGCGGGCGTCGAGCATGCACGGGCGCACGGATCGCGCGTGCTCGTCTCACGACCGGCCGAGGCCGAGGCCGAGCTTGCCCACGTGGGGCTCGGCGATCTGTTCGAGGGCGCTCTCGACGACGTGCTGCCCGCCCTCTCGGTGCCGAGGCGTCGCGCGCTGGAGGGGGCGCTGCTCCTGAGGGAGGCTTCGGCCGATCGCGTCGACCCGCGCGCGCTCGCCGTTGCCGTCCAGGGAGCACTGCAGCTTCTCGCCGAGCGCGAGCCGGTGGTGATCGCGGTCGACGACGTGCAGTGGCTCGACGCATCGTCGTCGAGTGCGCTCGCGTTCGCGCTGCGCAGGCTCGATGCGAGCGACGTCCTGCTGCTGCTCGCTCGGCGCGCCGTCGAGGGAGCGCAGCCGTCGCTCGCCGAGCGCGCGCTCGGCGCCGACCGCGTCGGGCGGGTGGCGGTCGGGCCGCTCAGCATCGGCGCACTCCATCGGTTCCTTCGCGATCGGCTCGGCAGGCCGTTCGCCCGTCAGACGCTGCTCCGCATCCACGAGACCTCGGGCGGCAATCCGTTCTTCGCGCTGGAGCTCGCCCGCGCGCTCGGGGTCGGCGCCGACCCGCTGCGGCCGCTCCCGGTTCCGGGCGCGCTCGACGAGCTCCTCCGAGCGAGGCTCGCCGGGCTCCCCGTAGCCACGGGCGAGGCGCTGGCGCTCATCTCGGCGGCGGGCACCGCCTCCGCGTCGCTCCTCGAACAGGCGGGAGTCGCAGCCGAGGCGCTCGAGCCGGCGGTCCTCGCGTGCGTGATCGAGCGCGAGAGGGAGATGATCCGCTTCACCCACCCGTTGCTGTCGTCGGTCGTGTACCAGGGCCTCGGCGGGGAGCGCCGCCGTGTTCACGAGCGGCTGGCGGGAGTGGTCGAGGATCCGCTGCTCCGTGCGCGGCACCTCGCGCTGTCCGTCGAGGCGCCCAGCGCCGAGGTCGCGGAGGTGCTCGATCACGCCGCGACGTCGGCGGCGGAGCGGGGAGCCGCGGCGGTCGCCGCCGAGCTCGCCGAGCAGGCGCTCCGACTGACACCGCCGGACGACGCCGGCGAGCGTCATCGGCGGGCGCTGGCCGCCGCCCGGGCCCATCGCGTCGCCGGCGAGTGGACGCGCGCCCGTGCCGTCGTCGTCGACCTGTTGGCCGAGGCGGACGTCGTCGCCGTGCGCGCGGACGCGCTCGTCCTGCTCGCCGAGCTCGAAAGCGTCGACCGCGCCGTCGACCTCCTGGAGGACGCCCTTCGCGCCGCGGCGGGGCAGCCGGCGCTGCAGGCGGTGATCGAGACCCGGCTCGCGGGCGCGGCGCGCTTCAGGAAGGGGTTCAGGGCGTCACTCGGGCACGCGCGCGAAGCGCTCGAACTCGCCGAGGGTCTCGACGACGACACGCTTCGCGTCGCCGCGCTCCTGGCGCTCGTCGAGCTCGGCTCGGCCGTCGGTGACGCCGAGGCGCCCGCGTACGCGGCACGAGCGCACGAGCTGGCCGTCGCGCTCGGCGACGCCGACCTCCTGCACGAGGCCGACTCGGCCCGTGCGGAGCTGTTCATGCGGCACGGCCGCATCGACACCGCCCGGGCGCTGGTCGAGCGCGTGTTCCGCGAGTCGCGCGAGCGCGACGAGCCGCGAAGCGCCGATGCGCTCTGGATGCTCTCCTGGATCGAGCTGTACGGCGGACGGTGGCAGCTCGCGGCGGACTACGCGGACCGTGCGCGTGACGTCGCGGTCCAGTACGGGCTCGAGCTGCCGCAGCACCATCTCCCGATCGCCTGGATCGCCGTCCATCGCGGCCGGCTCGACGAGGCCCGCGAGCACTCCGAGCAGGCGCTGGCGCTCGCCGAGGAGCAGCTCGGGCTCCACCCGCCCTACCACCTCGCCGTCCTCGGGCTCGTCGCGCTCTGGAGCGGCGACGCGGCCACGGCGGCCGTCTGGCTCGGTTCGGCGGACGGCAGGGCCGCCGACCTCGGCTGGGGGGAGCCGAGCAACCGACCCTGGAGCGCCGATTACGTCGAAGCGCTGCTCGAGCTCGGCCGGGTCGACGACGCGGTCCGTGTCCTCGACGTCTGGGAGGCGGACGCGACACGGCTCGGTCGCCGCTCCGTGCTCGCGCACGTGACACGGTGTCGCGGCGTCGTCGCGGCCGCCCGCGGCGCCGTCGACGAGGCGGCAGCCCTCCTCCAGGAGGCGGTCGCACGGCACGAGGCGGTCGGCGATCGCTTCGGGCGGGCGCGCGCGCTGCTGGCGCTCGGCGTCGTGCGCCGGCGCGCACGGCAGAAGCGCGCCGCCCGCGAGGCGATCGAGGAGGCGCTCGCCGGCTTCGAGCAGCTGGGGGCGGCCACGTGGGTCGAGCGGGCGCGCAGCGAGCTCGGGAGCATCGGCGGGCGCACGCGCGAAGCGGGACTGACGGCGGCCGAGCGCCGTGTCGCCGCCCTCGTCGCCGAAGGCCGGACGAATCGGGAGGTCGCGGCCGCGCTGTTCCTCGGCGAGCGGACGGTTGCCAGTCACCTGACCCACATCTACGCCAAGCTCGACGTCCGCTCGCGCACCGAGCTCGCCCGCCGCCTGCACTGACCGGCGCGTCCCCCCGGGACAAAGATTCAGACGTTCTGACGTTTCCACCGCACGGGCGTCGCCGTAGCGTCGTGTGCGTGCCGAGCTACCTCGTCGAGACCTACCTCAGCCGCAGCCGGATCGCGGATCGCGCCGCACGGGAGCGACGGGCACGCTCGGCCGCCGCGGAGCTGACGGAGGAACACACGCGCGTCAGCTTCGTGCGCTCCATCCACGTACCCGAGGACGAGATCTGCTTCTTCGTCTTTCGCGCGGACACGAGTCGCGACGCCGCGCTGGCGGCAGAGCGCGCGGACCTCGCTCCGATCCGCGTGGTCGAGGCGATCTCGTCAGGAGAGGAGAGGCAATGACGTCGAGATGGCTCTGGGTCGCGCTGCTCGCGATCGTCGCGGCCGCCGCCTACGGAGGGAACGTGCTCGCGACGCCGGGCACCGGCTTCACCGGTTCCACGCTCGCGACGGCGACCTTCGGCGAGATCGACTCCCACGTGCACACGGTGCCGGCGGACTGGCAGGAGATCATCAAGACGAAGGGACGCTCCGACCTCTACGTCCAGTCCAACGTGTGGGCGGTCGGCGGCAGCACGAGCAGCACGGGCTGGCACACGCATCCCGGCCCGAGCTTCATCATCGTCACGGCCGGCGCGGTGACCGTCTACGACGGCGACGACCCGACCTGCTCGCCGCACGTCTACTCGGCAGGCGGGCCGGACAAGGCCTTCGTCGATCCGGGCGGCGGGCACGTGCACGTCATCCGGAACGAGGGCACCGTCGAAGCGCGAACGATCGCCGTCCAGCTCATCCCGGCAGGAGCCGTCAGGCGTCAGGACGCGCCCGACCCGGGGAACTGTCCGTTCTAGAGGGCCCGGCGAGGAGCGGCGGGGGATCGTCCCTGCCGCTCTCTCGACGGCTGACGCACGCGGTGGCGTCGGTGCCGCCTCGACGCTACGGTCGGCGCATGGCGCGCGCGCGGCACGAGCCGGCGACGATCCTCGACGCGATCGGGACCACGCCGCTCCTCGGGCTGCGCAGCCGTGCATCCGCCAACGGCGCCGAGCTCCGGCGCCTGGAGGCTCGGCTCGGGCCCGACGCCGTCGTCGTCACGCTCGCCGTCGACACCGCCTTCGAGTACCTGAGCGCTCGTCCGCTGAGCGATCTGTGACGGTCGACGTCGAGACGCCGTACGGCGTGGCGCGGGCGCACCGGTACCAGACGCCGGAGGCGAGAGCGGGGCTCGTGCTCGGCCACGGCGCCGGCGGGGGCGTAGGCGCCCCCGATCTCGTCGCCGTCGCCCGCGCGGCGCAGTCCGAACGGCTCGAGGTCGTGCTGGTGGAGCAGCCCTACCGCGTGGCGGGGCGCCGCTCCCCGCCTCCGGCGCGGCAGCTCGACGCCGCCTGGAGGGCCGTGCTCGAGCGGCTTCGCTCCGACGAGCTCGCCGGGCTGCCGCTCGTCGTCGGCGGTCGGTCGTCCGGCGCGCGCGTGGCGTGCCGGACCGCGGACGCCACCGGCGCCGTCGCCGTGCTCTGCCTCGCGTTCCCGCTGCAGCCGCCGCGGCGGGCGGGCGCTCCCGCGGCGACGAGCCGCCTGGAGGAGCTCGACGGCGTCGGCGTCCCGACCCTCGTCGTCCAGGGTGAGCGCGATCCGTTCGGGATTCCGCCCGCCGGCCCGCGGCGGACGGTGGCGCTCGTCGCCGGCGACCACAGCCTCAAGGCCGACCTCGGCGCCGTCGCGGCCGTCGCCCGCGAGTGGCTCGCGGACGTCCTGGCGTGACTCGGCTCCGACCGGCGTCCCACGCCGCGGGCGGCGGCATCCGCCGCTCCTTGCGCGTCGACCACCGCGGTCGCGAGCCTGGAAGTCGCTGCAATCGGCGTCAATCGGCGTCCCGCGCGGTTCGAGGGCGGTCGCGGGTGTGGTGGCGGGTTCGCGCGTCGGCTCGTACGGTGCGGCCATGGGATACGACGATCCCGCCCGCCGGCGGCGCACGTTGACGCCGCTGTCCGGCGAGCTGCGCGCGGAGCAGCGCGGGCCCGCACCCCGCCGCCGCGGCCTCCTCCGGAGCGTCGCCGATCGGCGCCGCAGGCGGCAGCCTCCGCGCACCGTCGCGGGCGCGCTCGCGTGGGCGGCGGTCCGGCTCGCTCTCGCCGTGGGCCTCGCCGCGGTCGCGGCGGTCGTGGCGGCCCGGTGGCTCGACCGACCCCCGGAGATCGGCTTCTACCTCGTGGGGGCGTGCATCCTGGGGATGGCGTTCCTCCTCTCGGCCGCGGACGTCCAGTCGATTCACGACGACGACCGCGCCGAGCGCGAGTACCGCGTGCGCGCCAGCCTCGTGTGGATCCTCGTGGGCGCGCTCGTCCTCGGAATCGCGGTCGTGCTCGAGCTGACCTAGGCCTCGGCCCGGT
>JBLNEO010000229.1:0-3486 GCA_050262775.1 Pseudomonadota bacterium
GGCTCGACGCTCGGCGGCATCCAGTGGGGGACGGCGACGGCCGACGGGCGCGTGCTGGTGGCGCACAACAACCTCAACATGACGCCGCACGAGATCCCGACGCCGGACGGCCCGCAGACGATCAACTACGGGTCGTACGCGGCGCTGGACGTCACGACCGGTCGCAAGCTCTGGCAGATCCCGGATCCGTCGGGCTCCATCCTCGACATCGGCCCGGTCACCGTGTCGAACGGCGTGATGTACGTCGGCTCGATGAGCGGCTGGATGTACGCCTTCAAGGCGTCGTCTGGCGAGAAGCTGTGGGAGTTCAAGGGCCAGGGCTCGTCGAACGCCGGCCCCGCCATCTCCAAGGACGGCGTCGTCTACTGGGGGAACGGGTACGAGCACTTCGGGTTCGGCGCGCCCAGCCGGACCTTCTACGCCTTCTCGATCGACGGGACGTAGGCGGCGTGGAGCGGCGGGGGGCGCCGGCGCGGGGGCCCCCCCCCCCCCGGGGGCGCGGCGCCCCGGGGGGGGGGGGCGGGGGGGGGGCGGCCGGGGCCCCCCCCCCCCCCCCCAACGCTCAGCGTCCCGCCGGGAGCGGGATCGCCGGGCACCCGGACCGCTTCACGACCCCGACCAGCACGGTCTTCACGCCGACGGTGTGCGCTCCTCGGGCAGGTCGGCGACGGCAGGCCACTTCGGATGGTGCTCGCGCGCCCACCGCTCGTCGACGGTGCCGAGGGTCATGCCCCGCAGCGCGTGCCGCGTCCGCGGGTTGATGACGGCGAGGTAGAGGTGCCCGACGAGGAGCACGAGCGACACGAGGGCGAGGCCGTCGTGGAGCAGGATCGTGCTCGCCCAGCGGAAGCGCGTGTCGCGCTCGCCGAGCCACAGCAGCGTCCCCGAGACGGCGAAGAGGACGGCGAACGCGGCCGTGAGGGCGGCGTTCAGCTTCTGCCCCGCGTTGAACCGCCCCTGCGGCGCGCGCCGCCCGCGCAACCAGCGGAGGTCGTCCGCGTCGAAGCGGTCCAGCTCGCGCAGCGTCGCGCGCAGCGCGCGGCGGTCGCCGAGCGCGACGATCGTCGCAAGGGCCGCGACCCACGCGACCGCGGTCAGGAGGTGGACCTCCTTCACGAGCGGGCGCCTGCCCACCGCCGCCGCGAGCGAGGGCAGGTAGAGGACGAGGCCCGTCGCGAGGAGCCCGAGGAACGCCGTCGCGTGCGCCCAGTGGAGTGCGCGCTCCGTCCGCCCGAACCGCGGCACCCGGACCCGTGCGCTCACCGCCCGTTCGACCTGCCGACCCACGCGTCGCGGTCGTAGCCGCGCCGCTCCCAGTACCCGAGCTCGGGGCCCGGGGTGACCGTGAGCCGCTCGACCCACTTCACGTTCTTGTATCCGTACATCTCGGGGATCACGAGGCGGAGCGGGGCGCCGTGCACGCGTGGGAGCGGCCGCCCGTCCATCTCGAACGCGAGCATCACGTCCGGGAGCGAGGCCTGCGCCGTCGTCAGGGAGTCGACGTACGGCCGCTCGGCCGAGACGAACGCGATCGCGCCGCCGCGCGGCCGCGCCGGCGCGAGCACGTCGCGCAGGCGAACGCCGCCCCACCGGACGCCCGACACCGACCAGCCCGTCACGCAGTGGAAGTCGGACACCTGCTCCGCGCGCGGGAGCGCGCGCAGGTCGTCGAGCGTCAGTGCCAGCGGCTCCTCGACGAGCCCGTCGACGTGGAGGCGCCAGGTCGACGGGTCGAAGCGCGGCATCGAGGCGGCGACGGTGTAGATGCGCCATCCGCTCGTCGGCGCGGGCAGCGCCTGCCGCACCCCGTCGGGGAGGAGCGTCGCGAGGCCGCGGACGCCGTTCCACGCCGCGGCGCCCCACGCGAGCGACGAGAGCCCGGCCGCGGTCACGCCGAGGAAGGCCGCCCGACCGAGGCGGCGCGGCTCGGTCGGCCCGCCGTCGTCCATCCGCACATCATCGCGCGCGCGGGGCGGCGCAGTCCTTACGGCTTCGTGAACTCTCGCTCGATCGGCGTGGTGCGGAACATGCCGGTCAGGCCGGCGTGCACCTCGAACCCGAACCGGCGGTAGAACGCCTCGGTGCCGGCGGCGGCGAAGAGCCCGACGAACGCCTGCGGCGGCGCGTGGCCGGCGAGCCACTCGACGAGCGCGTCGAGGATCGCCGCGCCGAGGCCGCGACCCTGGAGCTCCTGCACGACGGCGACGTCCTGGACGTAGAAGTAGACGGCGCCGTCGCCGACGACGCGCCCCATGCCGACGACGTGCGCTCCTGCGTCGACCGCGACGACCGCGTGCAGCGACGCGGCGAGCGACGCCGGCGCCGCGTCGAAGTTCAGCACCGCCCCCCAGCCGACGTCCTCGCAGAGGCGGCGGTACTCCTCGGGCGTCGGGACGCGGTGCTCGATACGGTACGACGCCGCCACGGAGGCATCCTGCCGCATCTCGTCTGCGTCGCCGCGGGCGGCGCGTCCCGTACCATGGCGGCCGTGGGGGACGGGACGACGACGGCGATCGCGTCCGCGGAGCTCGGGGAGCGGCTCGAGCAGCACCGCGCCGAGCTCACGGGCTACTGCTACCGGATGCTCGGCTCGGTCGAGGCCGAGGACGCCGTGCAGGAGACCTTCATCCGGGCGTGGCGGGCGTACGAGCGCTTCGAGGGCCGCGCCGCGCTGCGGTCGTGGCTGTACCGGATCGCGACGAACGTGTGCCTGGACATGCTCGCGGGCCGGAAGCGCCGCGCGAGGCCGATGGACCTCGGGCCCGCGCGCGAGCCGGTCGCCGAGAACCTCCACACGCCGGACGTGCCGTGGCTCGAGCCGATGCCGGACGCGCTCGTGGTGCCCGCCGAGGGCGACCCCGCGGAGGTCGCCGTCGCGCGCGAGACGATCCGGCTCGCGTTCGTCGCGGCGCTCCAGCACCTGCCGCCGCGGCAGCGCGCGGTGCTGATCCTCTGCGAGGTGCTCCGGTGGAAGGCGGCCGAGGTGGCGGAGCTGCTCGAGACGAGCGTCGCCTCGGTGAACAGCGCGCTCCAGCGGGCGCGGGCGACGCTCGAGGCCAGCGACCTCGACGCGCTCCGGACGCCGCCGTCGGTGGACGCCGCCGATGCCGCCCTGCTCGCGCGCTACGTCGAGGCCTTCGAGCGCTACGACATGGACGCGCTGACCTCGCTGATCCACGAGGACGCGACGCAGTCGATGCCGCCGTTCGACCTCTGGCTCCGCGGCCGCGACGACATCCTGACGTGGTGGGTCGGCCCGGGCGCAGGCTGCCGCGGCTCGCGCGTGATCGCGACGACGGCGGCGAACGGCGCGCCCGCGTTCGGGCAGTACAAGCCGAGCGACGACGGCGGCTACGAGCCCTGGGCGCTCCAGGTGCTCGAGATCGAGGACGGGCGGATCGTCGAGTTCACGTTCTTCCTCGACACGGCGACCGTCTTCCCGCGCTTCGGCCTGCCGCTGCGGCTGGACGGGTAGCGCGACCCGTC
>JBLNEO010000230.1:0-4847 GCA_050262775.1 Pseudomonadota bacterium
GCCGGTGCTCGTCGCCGTCGACGGCGGCGCCGACGCGCTCGTCGACGCGGGCTACCGGCCCGACGTGATCGTCGGCGACATGGACTCCGTGTCCGACGCGACCCTCCGCTGCGGCGCCGAGCTCGTCTGCCACGCCTACCGCGGCGGCGAGGCGCCCGGCGCGCAGCGGCTCGAGGGGCTCGGCCTCGCCTACCACACGATCGAGGCGCCGGGGATCTCCGAGGACGTCGCGCTCCTGCTCGCCCACGACAAGGGGGCCGAGCTGATCGTCGCCGTGGGCACGCACCTGAACCTGACCGAGTTCCTCGAGCGCAACCGGCGGGGGATGTCGTCGACGTTCGTCACGCGCCTGAAGGTGGGGGAGATCCTCGTCGACGCGAAGGGCGTCTCGCGGCTCGTGTCGCGCGGGCCCGGGCTCTGGCCGCTCCTCGCGGTCGTCCTGGCGGGGCTCGCGGCGATCGCCGCGGCGGTCGTCGTCTCGCCGGCGCTCCGCAACCTCGTCGAGCTCCTCGCCACGCGCCTGCAGGACACATTCGGCCTCTAGGCTGCGCGGGTGTTCAACTTCCGCTACCACGTGGTCTCGCTCGCGGCCGTCTTCCTCGCCCTCGTGCTGGGAATCCTCGTCGGCGTGGCGATCTCCGACCCGCAGCTCGGCGACCGCATCGACAAGCGCGCGCTGCAGGACCGCGTCTCGCGGCTCGAGGGCGACCTCGCCGACGCCCAGGGGAAGCTCCAGGACCAGAACGCGGCCGAGGCCTACGTGACCCGCAGCTACGACGCGCTGATGCACGACCGGCTCGCCGGGAAGCGCGTCGCGCTCCTCGTCGTCGGCAGCGGCGACAGCGTCCGCAGCGAGGTCGCGGACGCGATCGAGGCGGCCGGCGGATCCCTCGTCCGCTGGCGCTCGATCCGCGTGCCCGTCGCCGACGGGATCGAGGAGTCGATCGATCCGCCGGCCGGGTCGCCCGCGGACGCAGGGCGCGCCCTCGGGCGCGAGTTCGTGAGCGGGGGCGAGACGCCGACGTGGGACGCGCTCGCCGGACAGCTCGTCCTGCAGCAGGAGGGCAGCTTCGACGGCGAGGTCGACGGCGTCGTCGTCGTCCGGGCCGCCGAGCCGCAGCAGGGGTCGACGGCGCGGTTCCTGCGCGGCCTCTACGAGGGACTCGAGGGCGCGGTGCCGGCCGTCGGCGTCGAGGAGTCGGGCAGCGATCCGTCGATCGTCCCGATCCTCCGCCAGTTCGACGACTTCTCGACGGTGAACAACGTCGACACCCGCGTCGGGCGCCTCTCGCTCGCCGTGCTGCTCCAGGACGGCGAGGTCGGGCACTACGGGATCGACGCGCCCGACGGGGTGATGCCGACGGTGGAGCCGGTCACTGCGCCGCCCGCGTCGTGAGCCCGTCGCCGTCCTCGTGGCGGCACGGGACGAGCAGGGTCGTGTCGGTCCGACGGTCCGCGCGCTGCGGGCCGCGTTTCCGGGCGCGGAGCTGATCGTCGCCGACGACGGCTCGCACGACGCGACCGCCGACGAGGCGGAGGCGGCGGGCGCCGCCGTCCTGCGCCTCCCCCGCCGGGGCAAGGGGCAGGCCCTGTCGGCGGCCGAGCGCGTGTCGCCGCCCGGCGACGTCCTGCTCGCCGACGCCGACCTCGTGGGCGACCTGTCCCCGCTGCTCGAGCGCGACGCCGACGTCGTCGTGGCTGCCTTCGCCCGCTCCGAGGGCGGCGGCTTCGGTGTCGCGCGCGGGACCGCGGCCGCGCTGATCCGGCTGCTGGGCGGGCTCGAGACGACGGCGCCGCTCTCGGGCCAGCGGCTCCTCTCCGCCGCGGCGCGGGCCGCGGTCTTCCCGCTCGCGCCCGGCTTCGGCGCGGAGACGCGGATGACGATCGACGCCGTCCGCGCGCGGCTCCGGGTCGAGGAGGCGGTGCTCCCGCTCGAGCACCGCGCGACGGGACGCGACCTCCGCGGCTTCCTCCACCGCGGCCGGCAGCTCCGCGACCTCCTGCTCGCGGTCGGCCCGCTCGCGGTCAACTTCCGCGGCCTGCGCCTGCCGCTCGTCGGGTGGACGCTCGGCCTTCGCCGCGACCCCGCCGTCGCGGCCGTCGCCGCGATCGGGCTCGCGGACGACCTCTGGAGCGGACCCGAGCGCGGCTTCCGGTCGCACCTGCGCGCCGGCGCCACGACCGGGACGCTGAAGCTCGTCGGCATCCCGCTCGTCGGCCTCCTGCGCACCCGCAGCCTCTCCGGCGCCCTGCTCGTCGGCCTCGCGGCGAACGCGCTCAACCAGCTGGACACACGCCCCGGCCGCGCGCTGAAGGCGTACGCGGTCGCCGCGATTCCCCTGCGTGCGCCCCTCGGCGCCGCCGTCCTCCTCGCACCCTACGATCTCCGCGAGGTGGCGATGCTCGGGGACTCGGGGTCGAACGCGCTGGGCGCGATGCTAGGGTTGAGTTCCGTGGATCGTCTCACGGGGAGGGGCCGCTGGATCGCGATCGCATCGCTCGCGGGCCTCACCCTCGTCGGGGAGCGCCGCTCCCTCGGGCGCGTGATCGAGTCCACGCCCGTGCTCCGCGAGCTCGACGCCCTGGGGCGGGCGCCGTGAGCACGAAGTACGTCTTCATCACGGGCGGGGTCGTCTCGTCGCTCGGCAAGGGGATCGTCGCCGCCTCGCTGGGACGGCTGCTGAAGGAGCGCGGCCTCAGGGTGCAGGTGCAGAAGTTCGACCCGTATCTCAACGTCGACCCCGGGACGATGAGCCCGTTCCAGCACGGGGAGGTGTTCGTGACCGAGGACGGGGCCGAGACGGACCTCGACATCGGCCACTACGAGCGCTTCATCGACGAGAACCTGTCGCGCAACGCGAACCACACCGCCGGCGCCATCTGGTACTCGGTGCTGCGCAAGGAGCGCAAGGGCGAGTACCTCGGCTCGACCGTGCAGGTGATCCCGCACATCACGAACGAGATCAAGGAGCGGATCCGCCGCGTCGCCGAGCACGACCCGGCCGACGTGGTGATCTCCGAGATCGGCGGCACCGTCGGCGACATCGAGTCGCTCCCCTTCCTCGAGGCGATCCGCCAGTTCCGCCGCGAGGTCGGGCCGGAGAACGTCCTCTACGTCCACTGCACGCTGGTGCCGTTCATCGAGGCGGCAGGCGAGCTGAAGACGAAGCCGACGCAGCACTCCGTGAACGAGCTGCGCCGGATCGGCATCCACCCCGACGTCGTCGTCTGCCGCTCGCACGAGCCGCTCTCGCGGGAGATCCGCGACAAGATCGCGCTCTTCGCCGACGTCGACCCGCGTGCCGTCGCCGCGAGCCCGGACGTCCCCGACGTCTACCTGATCCCGGCCGTCCTCCAGGAGGAGGGGCTCGACGACCTCGTGTGCGAGCGCCTGGGGATCACGGCGCCGCCGCCGCCCGACCTCGGCGAGTGGGACGACCTGCTCGAGCGGATCCGCGCGCTCGACGGCGACACGGTGCGGATCGCGCTCGTCGGCAAGTACGTGAAGCTCCACGACGCGTACCTCTCGGTGCACGAGGCGCTGAAGCACGCGGGCCTCCACCACGGCTCGCGCGTCGACGTCACCTGGGTCGACGCGGAGCACATGTCCTACGACGAGGCGGTCGCCACGTTCGAGCGGGTCGACGGCGTCCTCGTCCCCGGGGGCTTCGGCTCACGGGGCTGGGAGGGGAAGATCCTCGCGTGCCGCGTCGCCCGCGAGCGCGGCATCCCGTACCTCGGCATCTGCCTCGGGATGCACGTGGCCGTCTCGGAGTTCGCGCGCCACGTCGCCGGGCTCGAGGGCGCGAACTCGACCGAGATGGACCCCGAGACGCCGCACCCGGTGATCGACCTCCTGCCGGAGCAGAAGCAGGTCGAGGACCTCGGCGGGACGATGCGCCTCGGGGCGCAGGCGGTCGAGCTCGCGGAGGGCACCCGCGCGCGCGAGCTGTACGGCGGCGACGTCGTCCACGAGCGGCACCGGCACCGCTACGAGGTCAACAACCACTACCGCCCGACGCTCGAGGAGCTCGGGCTGACGGTCTCCGGCACGTTCCAGGAGGGCCGCCTCGTCGAGATCGTCGAGCTCCCCGACCACCCGTGGTTCGTCGCGAGCCAGTTCCACCCGGAGTTCAAGTCGCGCCCGACACGCCCGGCGCCGCTCTTCCGAGGCTTCGTCGGCGCGGCCGTCACGCGGGCGCACGACCGGAGCGGCGTCGCGGCGCACGCGGCGGGCTAGGCCGCTCGTCGACGGGCCACCCGGCCCAGACGAACACCGTCATGCCCGCGATCGCCGCGCGCTGCGCGCGGCGCTCGAAGCGCACGAGCCGGCCGTCCTTCGCCCGCAGCTCCGTGACGCCGTCGAGCCGCGTGCCGCTCCTCAGCAGGTCGCGGACGCGCTGCCGCACGTCTGGATCGGGCGAGAGGTCGGTGACGGCGAGCGCCAGCACCTCGTCGCGCTCGTAGCCGAGCACGGCCGTCGCGAAGCCGTTGACCGCGAGGAAGCGCAGCTCCTCGTCGGCGACGAAGACCGCGACCGGACCACCGTCGATAGCCTCCCCGATCAAGCTCGCCTGGACGAGCGGCTGTCCGACGTTCGACTGGTTCCCCATGCGCGCTCGATCCCTTTGACCGCGACAGATTTCGGGAGGAGAACGTACCACTTGCTCTGTGAGTCGCCCACGTGAGCGAGGCGCTCGAGCTCTTCCTCGAGCTCGCGCGGCTGCGCACGCCGCCGGGCGAGGAGCGGGCGGCCGCGGACGTCGTCGCCGGGTACCTCCGGGACCACCGGGGGGGGGGGGTCGGGGCCGGTGCGGGCGACGTGGTGGGGGGGGGGCCGGGGGCAC
>JBLNEO010000231.1:0-17063 GCA_050262775.1 Pseudomonadota bacterium
GCTTCACCGACTACCTGATCCCCACCGCGCTCGACGTCCCGCCCGCCGTCGAGGCGGTGCTCCTCGAGGACGCGGAGCCCGACGCTCCCTACGGCGTGAAGGGCGTCGGCGAGCCGCCGACGGTCGTGTCCACGGCCGCGGTCGTCTCGGCGATGCGCGCCGCGACCGGACGGGCACTGACGCGCGTGCCCGTCCGGCCGGACGACGTCGTCGGGCTCTGACCGCGCGCTAGGCCATCGACGCGTTCGGGTCCGTCTGCCAGAGCCCGAAGGGGTTCCCCTCGGTGTCGGTGCATTGGACGAACCAGCCCATCCCCGGCACGGGCATCGCCTCGTCGGCCGAGCCCCCGAGCTCCTGCACCCGCTCGCGGCCGGCACGGATGTCGTCCACGTCGTAGTAGACGCGTCCGCCCCCGCCGCCGTCCGACGCGTAGATCGCGCCGCCCGAGTCCTCGGAGAACTGCGCCATGTGGTACTCGGTGGGGCTGCCCTCGAACGCCTGGAACTGCCACCCGAAGAGGTCGCCGTAGAAGCGCAGCGCGCGCTGCGTGTCGCTCGCGCCGATCTCCACGTGAACCGGCTTTCCCGCCATCCGCCGCTCCTTTCAGACCCCGGGTCCCCGCCGAGGCCCGGTGCCTCGGCGTCTCTCGTAGAGACGACGAACGGCGGGGGAAGTCATCGACTTGACTTCGCCGGTGTCCTCTCGTTTGATCGAGCACGTGGCGGTTCCCGTCGAAGCAGCGTCCTCCCAGCCGCTCGTGCGCCTCGAGCGCGTCCGCAAGAGCTTCGGGGACAACCTCGTCCTCGACGCGATCGACCTCGAGGTCGCAACCGGCGAGGTGCTGACGATCATCGGCCCGAGCGGGAGCGGGAAGTCGACGCTTCTCCGCTGCATCAACCTGCTCGAGCCGCTCGACTCGGGGCGGATCTTCCTCGAGGGCGCCGAGATCACCGGGAAGGGCACGAACGTGTCCGCCGTCCGCCAGCGGATCGGGATCGTCTTCCAGCAGTTCAACCTCTTTCCGCACCTGACCGTGATCGACAACCTCACGCTCGCGTCGCGGAAGATCCGGAAGGTGCCGCGGGCGCAGGCCGAGGAGCGGGCGCGCGAGCTGCTCGCGCGCGTCGGGCTCGCCGAGAAGGAGGACCAGCACCCGCATCAGCTGTCGGGCGGCCAGCAGCAGCGCGTCGCGATCGCGCGCGCGCTGATGATCGACCCGCACGTGATGCTGTTCGACGAGGTGACCTCGGCGCTCGACCCCGAGCTCGTGGGCGAGGTGCTCGTGGTCATGCGCGACCTCGCGCGCTCGGGGATGACGATGCTCGTCGTCACCCACGAGATGCAGTTCGCGCGCGAGGTCGGCGACCGGCTCGTGTTCATGGACGAAGGACGGATCGTCGAGGAGGGCGTCCCGTCCGAGGTGCTCGACCGGCCGCGTGAGGAGCGCACGCGCCGGTTCCTTCGTCGTTCGCTCCAGCTCGCCGGCTCGCTCGAGCAGCTGGCGGTCGACAGAGGAGGAGACACATGAAGCGGCTCGTCACGGCCGTGGTCGTCGTCGGGATCGCCGCGGCGGCGCTCGCGACCTGGGGTCTCGCCGCGCCGGCGGGCTCGGCGAGGGAGGCGGTTCCGACCGCGAAGAAGCCGAAGCTGCCGCCGCTCCCGGCCGAGGTCAAGGCGCGGAAGCGGTGGATCGTCGGCGTCAAGTGCGACGCGCCGCCGTTCGGCTACATCAACGTCCAGGGCAACAACGCCGGCTTCGACGTGGAGATCGCGCGCTGGTTCTCGCGGTACGCGTTCGGCCGTGACAACCGGGTCACGTTCGAGTGCGCGCCGACGCCTGCGCGCGAGCCGCTGCTCACGACCGGCCGCGTCGATCTGGTGATCTCGACCTTCACCTACACCTCCGACCGCGACACGCGCATCGACTTCTCGCGCGCCTACTACAAGGCCACCGGGCGGCTGCTCGTGAAGAACGACGGGCCCGTCCAGCGGCTGAGCGACATCAACGGGCGCAAGATCGCGACGACGAGCGGCTCGATCTACGACCGGTGGATGCGCCGCTGCTTCACCGGGACGACGCCCGTCGTCACCGACAGCTTCACGAACGCCCTGCTCGCGTTCAACCAGGGCCGTGCCGACGCGCTGATGTGGGACGACACGGTGCTCGTCGGCATCGCCGCGGCCGACCGCAGCGCGAAGCTCACCGAGGACACGTTCCTCGCGCTCCCGTACGGGATCGGGATCAAGCAGGGCAACGTCGCGATGAAGCGCTGGGTCGACTCGCGCCTCGAGCTGATGCGCAAGGCCGACCGGTTCATGGGGATCCTGCGGAACAACGTCCCCGCGCGGTTCGTCGCCGGGTTCTCGCGCAACATCCTGCGGCCGAACAACACCTTCGGCTACGCGCCGCCGGGAAGCCCGAGCGCGGACACCGTGTGCCCGTAGCGGCCGGTCCGCATCACGGCGCCGAGGGGAGCGGCCGCGCGCGACGCGGCCGCTCCCGCGACGTCGCCGCATGACCCTCGCGGTCACCTACGACCTCTGGGCGTTCGTCAGCGACAACCGCGCCGAGCTCCTCGACGCCGTCGTCAACACGTTGAAGGTCTCCGCGCTCGCGATCCTCGGCGCGCTCCTCATCGGCGTCACGCTGGGTGCCGCGCGCGCACACCGCATCCCCGTCGTCAGCCAGCTCA
This sequence comes from Pseudomonadota bacterium, assembly GCA_050262775.1. Lineage (GTDB taxonomy): Bacteria > Actinomycetota > Thermoleophilia > Gaiellales > Gaiellaceae > DATHTC01. Next base: position 2,694 of record JBLNEO010000231.1, read on the forward strand.
CCGCGGTCTACGTCGAGGTGATCCGCAACACGCCGATCCTGCTGCAGATCTTCATGTTCTTCTACGCGCTCCCGCAGTTCGGGATCCTCCTCGACCAGTTCACGGTCGCGCTCCTCTCCGTGACGGTCTGGGGCGGGGCGTTCAACAGCGAGAACTTCCGCGCGGGCTTCCTCGCCGTGCCCGACCGCTACCGCGAGGCGGGCGCCGCGCTCGGGTTCGGGCGCCTGGGCACCTTCCTGAACGTGACCCTGCCGATCGGGTCGCGGATCGCGCTGCCGTCGTCGATCAACACCTACATCTCCGTGATCAAGAACACGTCGCTGATGTACGTGATCGGCTATCCGGAGCTGACGACGACGGCGCTGAACATCGCCGCGCTGACCGTCGAGACGCTCGAGGCGCTGACGGTGCTGGCGGTCTTCTACCTCGCGCTCGTGTGGTCGCTGTCGGCGATGATCCGCGTCCTCGAGCGGCGACTCGCGCTCCCGGAGGCGCGCTAGATGCCCGCCTGGGTGGAGCCCGTCTTCCGCTACATCCTCGAGGAGGGGCTGCCCGGCACCCTTCGCGTCTCGGCGTTCGCGGTCACCGGGAGCGTGCTGTTCGGCGTCACCCTCGGGACGCTGATCACGATCCGCTTCCGGCCGCTGCGGGCGCTGATCCGGCTGTACATCGAGGTGTTCCGCGGGCTCCCGATCCTCGTCACGGTGTTCATCGTCTACTTCGGCCTCGGCGAGGTGTCGCCGCAGCTCGAGTTCGACCCGCTGACGGCGGCGGCGATCGCGCTGACGCTCTGGGGGAGCGCCCAGCTCGCGGAGGCGACGCGGGGCGCCGTGCAGTCGATCCCGCGCGAGCAGCACGAGGCGGCGGCGGCGCTCGGGTTCGGGTGGGTCGGCCGGCACGTGAACGTCGTCCTCCCGCAGGCGCTGCGCCGTCTGCTCCCGCCCGGTGTGAGCCTCCTCGCGAACATCATCCAGAACTCGACGCTCGCGCAGGTGATCGGCGGGCTGGAGGTGCTGGAGGCGGGCGAGCGGTCGGTCGAGCGGCTGACGGCGGTGCCGCCGATCGGGCTCGGCGAGATCCACGCGTTCGAGATCTACGGCGCGGTGATGGTGATCTTCTTCCTGCTCTCGTTCCCGCTCACGCGGCTCGCGGCGTACCTCGAGCGGCGGCTGATCGTCTAGCTATCCCGCCTTGTGCAGCGAGAGCGCCGCGCCCACGGCCAGCAGGACGATCCCGAGGATGCGCGGCCACGAGAGCCCGATTGCGCCGATCCCGAAGAGGCCGAAGCGGTCGATCAGCGCGCCCATCACGAGCTGGCCGGCGATGAGGAGCCCGATCGTCGCCGTCGCGCCCAGCTTCGGCGTCGCGTAGGTGATCGTGAAGACGATGAACGTGCCCATCACGGCGCCGGCCCACATCCACAGCGGCGCGCGGAAGCCCTCCCCGAACCCCGCGAGCGTCCGCCGCGCCGCGAGCAGGAGCGCGACCGCGAGCACCATGGAGAGCACCGTGGCGAACGTCAGCGCCTCGAGCGACCCGATCCGGTCGCCGAGTCGTCCCATCACGACCGCCTGGACCGACCCCGCGAGGCCGGCCGTCGCCGCCATCGTCACCGCCAACGCCGTGCCGCCGCTCATCGACGCGCCACGCTATACGCTCGTCCCGTCCGCCAGCCAGGGAGGAGCGAGCAGGATGGTGAAGGTCTTCATCGTGTACGAGCAGGAGCCCGATCCCGCGCGCTACGAGGAGCACGCGGAGCTGTGCCGGCGCGTGCCCGGCGGGACGTTCCGGCACGGGCGCGTCTTCGGCGCGCCGATGGGCGAGCCGCGCTTCCGGTACTACGCCGAGTGGGACTTCCCGAGCATGGATGCCTTCACGGAGGCCGCGCGGACCGACGAGTTCAGGGCGACGGGCCCGGATGCGATGGCGTTGGGCATCCCGATGCAGGTGCACTTCGCGGAGCTCGCGGAGTGACGGAGCCCGACGCGCCGCGTCCCGTCGCTCCGGCGGAGCTCGGGTTCGAGACCATCGTCTACGAGAAGGACGGGCCGCGGGCGACGATCAGGCTGAACCGCCCGGACGTCCTCAACGCCTTCGACTTCCGCATGCTGCGCGAGCTCGCGCGGGCGTGCGAGGACGCCTCCTGGGACGACGAGATCCGCGTCGTCGTCGTCACCGGCACCGGCCGCGCGTTCTGCGTCGGCGCCGACCTGCGCAGCTGGGGCGCCGACCTGCTCGGCCGGCCGAACGAGTACTGGAAGTGGTTCGGTGCGTTCAAGGACATGCACGACCGCCTGCGCGAGATCGGGAAGCCGACGCTCGCGCGCATCCAGGGCATCTGCGTGGGCGGCGGGAACGAGCTGCAGATGGCGTGCGACCTCTCCGTGATCGCCGACGACGCGTTCATCCGCCACGTCGGCCTCGAGCACGGGTCGGTGCCGGCGGGCGGCGCCACGCAGTGGCTGCCGATCATGGTCGGGGAGCGGCGTGCGCGCGAGATCGTCCTCCTCTGCGACGAGATCCCCGCGGCGCAGGCGGCGGAGTGGGGGCTCGTGAACTGGGCGGTGCCGCGAGACGCGCTCGACGCGAAGGTCGACGAGGTGGTCGAGAAGCTCCTGCGCAAGCTGCCGCAGACGACGCGCTACGCGAAGCAGCAGCTGAACTGGTGGCGCGACCTGTCGTGGAACGAGACCGTCGGCCATGCGCGCGAATGGCTCGCGCTGTCGATGCTCGGGGACGAGGCGCAGGACGCCGTCCGCGCGTTCCTCGCGCGCGGGACCCCGCGCTCGACGTAGCGGGCCCTCCCCGGGGTTTCTGCGGATGCCCCGCACGGAAAGGCCGTCGAGGATCGGACCCGTGAAGGAGGGATGTGCATGGCTACACAGGTCCTGAGCGAAGCGCGCGACGCGTTGTCCGCGAAGCGCGTGTACGGCGAGCCGTTCGAGAAGAACGGCGCCACCGTGATCCCCGCGGCGTCGGTGCGCGGCGGTGCGGGCCGCGGCGAGTCGCCGGAGGGCAAGGGCCAAGGCGGCGGCTTCGGCATGTCGGCGCACCCGACGGGTGCGTGGATCATCAAGGGCGAGAGCGTCCGCTGGAAGCCCGCCGTCGACGTCACCCGGATCGCGATCATCGGAGAGCTCGTCGGCCTCGCCGGCGTGTTCGCCTGGCGTTCGGTGGCGGTCGCGCGTGCGACGTCGCGGCCGCTCGTGCCGCGCTCGGTGCGGCGGCTGGCGCTTGCGCTGGCGCTCAACCGCTCCCGCCGCCGGTTCGCGTTTCCGCGCAGGCCGCGGCGTACGCCCGCAGTGACGTTCACGCAGGACGTCCCGTTCGTCCACGTCCGCCGGTAGCGGCGACGGTCGACGGGTTCCGACCCTCCCCCCGCCCAAGGGTGGGGGGAGGGTCGCACGCACGCGCGCATGCGCGTGTGACCCGCTCGCGCCGATTCTGAGACGATTGCGCCGCCGAGCCGACCGGGTCGGGCGACGAGAGGAGGCGCGATGGCGGAGGTCGAGGTCGGCCGCGACGGTGCGGTGATGACGATCACGCTCAACCGGCCGGAGGTCTTCAACGCGTTCAACGCCGACCTCCACGCGCGGCTCGCGGACGCCCTCCGCGAGGCCGGCGATCCCGAGGTGCGCGCGGTCGTGATCACCGGCGCCGGGCGCGGCTTCTGCGCGGGGCAGGACCTGACGGAGTTCCGCGAGTCGCCCGACATCGGGCAGGCGCTGCGCGGCACCTACCACCCGAACGTGCGCGCGATCCGCGGGCTCGAGAAGCCGGTGATCGCGGCAGTGAACGGCGCTGCGGCCGGTGCAGGCCTCTCGCTCGCGTGCGCCTGCGACCTGCGCGTCGCCTCCGACGCCGCCGTGTTCGCGCCGGGGTTCATCGGCATCGGGCTCGTGCCGGACGCGGGCGGCGCCTACTTCCTCGCGCGCATCCTCGGCGTGCCGCGTGCGTTCGAGCTCATGGCGTCGGGCCGCCGTCTCACCGCGGCGGAGGCGCAGGCTTGGGGACTCGTCTCGGAGGTCTTCGAGGCGTCGACGTTCGCGGAGCAGACCGCGGCGTACGCGGCCGAATGGGCCGCACGGCCGACCCGAGGGGTCGCGCTCACGAAGCGGCTGTTCGACGAGGCGGCCGGGAAGGGGCTCGAGGAGACGCTCGCGCTCGAGGCGCAGCTCCAGGAGGAGGCGACGCGGACCGGGGACTTCGCCGAGGGCGTCGCCGCGTTCCTCGAGAAGCGGCCGCCCGCGTTCCGCGGTCGCTGATCACGAGGCGCAGTCGGTCGCGCCGAGCTCGCGCGCGATCCGGCTCGACGCCGCCGCGGCGCGCCGGCCGCGCGCCGTCGCCTCGCGCACGGCGGCCTCGTCGCCGGCGTCGCGGGCCCGGACGACACCCGCGAGCGCGTCGATGCCGCGGTCGGCCGTGTCGAGCATCCGGTCGATCCGGGCCGCATCCGCCTCCGGCCGCTCCAGCGCGCGCAGCGCGCGCACCTCGTCGCGCGCGACCGGCACCGCGCGGCGGAGGAACGTCTCTGCGGCGGCCGGCGTCGCGGGCGTGCCGAGGCTCGCGATCCGCCGCTCGTGGACACGACAGATCTCGTTCGCCTCCGCGGCCCACGCGGCACGTGTCCTCTCCTCGCCCCCGCCGCCGCATCCCGAGACGACGGCGAGCGCCGCTAGAACGGCGACGCGGCGCACCGCGTCAGCCCCAGCCGCCGGTAGAGGAGCTGCGAGCGGCCGGACGCCGATGCACCCTCCTGCGACGCCTGCGCGGCCGTCGCACGGTCGTTCCGGCGCGCCGCCTCCGCCACGGTCTCGATCGCCGCGACGAACCGCTCCTGCTCGACGACCAGCCGGTCGTGGAACCGCCGGAGGTCGTCGGGCGGGTCCAGCTCGCGGAAGGCGGCGAGCCGGCGCTTCGCGATCGGGAGCACACCCTCGGCGTACGCGGCGACCGCGTCGGCGGAGTCGGCGGTGGGCCGCGAGACTCCCTGCGCCTGCTCGGCCGCGGTCGCGCAGGCCGCGTTCCCCTCCGTCGCGTAGTCCGCGGCGGACGGCTCGTCACCCCCGCAGCCTGCGAGCGCGACGACGAGGGCGACGACGGCGACGATGCTCCGCTGCACGCCGGCGATTGTGCCCGGTCAGGCCAGCGCGCCGACGATCTCGTCGTCCTCCGGGAAGCGCCCCTCGCGCTGCTTCGACCAGACGAGCTCGCCGTCGACCACGACGTCGAACTGCCCCGACGCGCCCTCCGTCGTCCGCGCGTCGATCCCGACCCGGTCCCTCAGCTCGGCCGCGAGACTCGCGGCCCGGCGGTCGTAGCCGCTTCAGGTGGGGCAGTAGAGGATCTCGACGTCCACGCCGGCAGTGTACGGGCAGCCCCACTGGCACAGGCCGGCGGCCGCCGTTACCGTGGGCCGTGCGATGACCACCGCATTGCTCAGCTGGCTCAGCACCAGCTCGAACAAGAACGGCTGATCCGCCGCTTCCAGCTCACGCGTTCGGAGGAAGCGGCGGGACAGGACGCGACCGGCCCGGCGTCCCGCCGGCGCTGCTCGCGCACCTTCCCGCACGATCTGAAGGAGGTGCGCGATGCCGATGCCGCATCGCACCTACAAGCAGGTGATCAGGCGCCGTCTCGTCGGGAAGGTCGGAGCCGAGAAGACGAAGGAGCTGCGGGCGATCCTCGCCGAGCTGCCCGGCTACCGGAACGGCCCCTACGCCGACCTCCGGAACTGGGTCGAGGCGCAGATGGACGAGGCGCGCGTGCGCGCGAAGGTCGTCCACCGAGACTCGATCGCCGTCCGCCGCGAGGGCGCCGCCCAGGTGATGCTCGTGGGGCCGCCGAACGCGGGGAAGTCGTCGCTGCTCCAGGCGCTCTCGTCCGTCCAGATCAAGACGGGCGACTACGCCTTTACGACCACGCGCCCCGTGCCCGCGCTGACGCGGATCCGCGGCGTGCTCGTCCAGCTCGTCGAGATCCCCGGCCTCATCGACGGTGCCCACGAGGATCGGGGCGGGGGCAGGGCCCTGCTGGGCGTCCTCCGCGCGGCGGACGCGATCGTGCTCTGCCACGACGCGGCCCGGCCGGAGGAGCTGGACGTGATCCACACGGAGCTGGCCGCGGCCGGGATCGCGAAGCCGACGCTCCTCGTCGCCACGAAGGCGGACGAGGCCGATGCGCCGCCCGGCTCGCTGGGCGTGTCCGTCCTCGACGACGACAGCCTCGATCGCCTCCGGGAGGCGATCTGGGAGCTGACGGGCCTCGTCCGCGTGTTCGTCCGCCGGCCGGGCGAGACGGAGACGGAGGCGATCCCGCTCCACCCGCCGTCGACCGTCGCCGACGTGGCGCGGGCGATCCATCACGAGCTCGCGCGCGACTGTCGCGGCGCCCGTGTCTGGGGGCCGTCGGCGCGGTTCGACGGACAGCGCGTCGGCCGCGCGCACGAGGTCGCGGACGGGGACGTCGTCGAGGTCGTGACGCGCGGATGAGAGGATCGGCGGCGTGACGGCCGTCGCCGACCTCCTCGCCTCCGAGCGCGAGCGCTTCGAGCGGGAGCATCCGCGGTCGCGGGCGCTCGCGACGCGTGGACGCCGGTCGCTCCTCGGCGGCGTGCCGATGCACTGGATGGTGCGCTGGCCCGGCGGCTTCCCCGTGTTCGCCACCGACGCCGCCGGTGCGCGCTTCCGCGACGTCGACGGGCACGAGTACGTCGACTTCTGCCTCGGCGACACGGGCGCGATGACCGGTCACTCGCCCGAGCCGACGGTGCGCGCCGTGCGCGAGCGCGTCGCGCACGGGATCACGTTGATGCTCCCCAGCGAGGACGCGCTGTGGGTCGGCGAGGAGCTGACGCGCCGGTTCGGGCTGCCGCGCTGGCAGTTCGCGCTCACCGCGACCGACGCGAACCGGTTCGCGATCCGCCTCGCACGGGCGGTCACCGGCCGGCCGAAGGTGCTCGTCTTCAACTGGTGCTACCACGGCACCGTCGACGAGACGTTCGCGACGCTGGACGCCGGCGCGGTCGTGCCGCGCGAGGGAAGCCTCGGCCCGCCGGTGCCGCCCGCGGAGACGACGCGCGTCGTGGAGTGGAACGACACGGGGGCGCTCGAGCGCGAGCTCGCGTACGGCGACGTCGCCGTCGTCCTCGCCGAGCCGGCGCTGACGAACATCGGCATCGTCCCGCCCGAGCCGGGCTTCCACGACGCGCTGCGCGAGCTCACGCGCCGGTACGGGACGCTGCTGCTCGTCGACGAGACGCACACGATCTGCGCCGGTCCGGGCGGGTACACGGCGGCGCACGGGCTCGAGCCCGACCTGCTCACGATCGGCAAGCCCATCGGCGCCGGGATTCCGGCCGCGGCGTACGGCTTCTCCGAGGAGGTCGCCGCACGCGTGGAGGCCGCGATCGCGGAGGAGGTCTCGGACGTGGGCGGCGTCGGCGGGACGCTCGCCGCGAACGTGCTGTCCCTCGCCGCGGTGCGCGCGACCCTGGCGGAGGTGCTGACGGAGGACGCGTTCGCGCGGATGATCGCGCTCGGCGAGCGCTTCGAGGCCGGCGTCGCCGGTGCGATCGAGCGCCACGACCTGCCGTGGCACGTGACGCGGATCGGGTGCCGCGTCGAGTACCTCTTCCGGCGCGAGCGGCCGCGCAACGGCACCGAGGCCGCGGCGGGCGGCGACGCCGAGCTCGATCGGCTCGCGCACCTGTGGGCGCTCAACCGCGGCATCCTCCTCACGCCCTTCCACAACATGGCGCTCATGTGCCCGGCGACGACGGACGAGGACGTCGACCGCCACACGGAGGTGTTCGACGAGCTTGCCGCCGTCCTTGCCAAGATGCCCGGATGAGCGACTACGAGATCCTCAACCTCCGCGAGGTCGACGACATCGCCTCGCGCTCGGGCATGCCCGAGGGCATGGAGGCACGGTTCCCGAAGCGGCAGCTCGGCTCGCAGAAGGTCGCCGTCAGCCTCCAGCGCCTCAGCCCGAACCTCCGCGGCCCGTTCGGCCACCGGCACGGGACGCAGGAGGAGCTGTACGTGATCGTGGCCGGCGGCGGTCGCGTGAACCTCGGCGGCGACGTCCGCGAGGTGACGGCGTGGGACGTCGTCCGGGTGGGACCGGACGTCACGCGCAACTTCGAGGCGGGGCCCGACGGCCTGGAGTGGCTCGCCTTCGGTGGCCCGATCGCCGAGGAGAACGACGCGGAGATCGTCCCGGGCTGGTGGGGCGACGAAGCCCGCCCCTAGGCCCGCGGATCGTCCCGACGCGAGAGCCAGTAGGCGAGGAGGAACCCCGCGGCGAGGAAGGCGAGGAGCTCGAGGAGCACGATGCCCGGGTCGGACTCGCCGCGGTCGGTCCAGCGCACTCAGATCAGCCCGGCACGTGTGGCGTGCGCGGCCGCCGCGGCGCGCGAGGACTGCGCGAGCTTGCGCAGGATGTTCGCGACGTGCCGGTGCACCGTGTGCTCGCTGAGGACGAGCGACGAGGCGATCTCGCGGTTCGAGAGGCCCGACGCGACGAGCCGCAGCACCTCGGTCTCGCGGCCGGTCAGGGGGGAGTCGCCGTTCGCCTCGCGCGGCACCGCGTCGTCGAGGAAGCCCGCCAGGGCGCGCCGCAGGTCGCGCTGGTCGTCCATCCACGGCAGGTGCGAGTCGCCGGCGAGCGGGACGAAGCGCGCGTTCGGCAGCAGCGCCGCGAGCTCGCGGCCGTGGCGGATCGGCACGGTGCGGTCGCCGCGGCGGTGGAGCACGAGCGCCGGCGTCGTCACGGAGGGGAGGAGCGCGCGCTCGTCGCTCGTGAGGTCGAGCTCGAGGAACGCCGCCGCGACCTCGGCGTCGGCGGCGCGTCGCTTGTGGCGGCTGAGCCAGTCGATCTCGTCGCCGTCGCCGTGCGGGACGAAGAGCCCGGCGAGCATCTGCGAGGCGAGCACCCAGTTCGTCCGCACGAAGTCCACGAGCGACCGCCGCGTCGCCTCCGGAATGTCGTCGCGCGCCGCGTAGCCGCCGAAGAACACGAGCTTCCGGACGCGCTCCGGCACGCGCGTCGCGTAGAGGGCGCTGGCGAGGCCCGCGCACGAGCACGCGAACAGGACGGCCGGCTCGTCGCCGACCGCGCGCAGCACGGCGTCGAGCGCGCGCGCCTCCGACTCGACGGAGGGTGGCTCCGTCAGCCCGCGGTCGGACAGGCCGACGCCGAGCCGGTCGTAGCGGACGACGCGGTGCGTCCGCGCGAGCTCGCCGTAGAAGCTGCGGACGCGGGCGTCCTCCCACTCGTCCTCGAGGTGCGAGACCCAGCGGCCCCCGAAGACGAGGAGCGGGCCGTCCCCGAGCGTCGCGTACGCGATCCGGCGCCCGCCGAGCTCGCAGAAGCGGATCTCCTGCTCCACGTCACCCGTGAGTGTGATGGCCGGAACGGGCCATGTCAACAGGATGGCCCGTGGCGGCGACGCGCAGCGGCGTCGGCGCATGCAGCATCCGGGCCGTGCAGACGCGCTACGTCGACGGGATCACGATCCGGCCGCTCCGCGACGGCGACACGGCGCCGGTCGAGGCGCTCTTCGCGCGGTTGGGCCCGCACTCGCGCGTCCGGCGCTTCGGCGCCGCGAAGCCCCGCCTGACGGCGGCCGAGCTGGCCGAGCTCGCCCGCGTCGACCGCGACCGGCACGTCCTCGTCGGCTACGTCGACGGGGACGCCGAGCCGGCCGGGGTCGCGCGGCTCGTGCGGGCCGGCGACGCCGCGGAGATCGCGGTGGCCGTCGCGGACGAGCACCAGGGTCGCGGCGTCGGCACCGCGCTCGCGCGACAGCTCGCCGCCGACGCGCTCGCGGCCGGGATCCGCGAGCTGCACGCCACGGTCACGGGCGACAACCCGCCCGTCGTCTCGCTGCTCCGGCGCCTCGCGATCTCGTTGCGCGAGCGCTGGGTCGGCGGGCAGCGCGAGTTCGTCGTCCGGCTCGTGCCCTGAGGCTCAGCGCGCGGCGAGCTCGGCGAGCCTCGTGACCGTGTTCCAGTTGCGGTGCGTGCCGCGGACGCCGAGCTGCCGCTCGAGGTAGTCGAGCGTCAGCTTCGTGCGCCCGGCGCCGGCCGGGAGGCGGAGGTAGAGCTCGCGCCCGTGCAGGCGGAACTCGTCGGGCGGCGACCGGTCCGGGTCGACGCGGCGCGCCGCCGAGGCGGTCGGCGTGCGGTCGAGGAACACGACGTGGAGCTCGGACGTCGGCGCGCCGCCGAACGGCCGTCGCGCCGCGACGGCGCGGAGCTGCCTGGGCGTCCGCAGCAGGACGGTGACGTCGAGCCCGTGCGCCTCGCCGATCGCCGCCTCGATCGCGTCCGCGATCGCAGCCTCGCGCCCCGTCGCACGGAAGACGGCGTTGCCGCTCTGCACGTAGGTGGTCACGTCCTCGTGGCCGAGCGAGGCGAGCACGGTGCGGAGGTCGGCCATCGCGAGCTTGCGCCGGCCGCCGACGTTGATCCCGCGGATGAGCGCGACCCACGTCGCCATCGTCACGCGGGATCGAGCGCGGCCTCCGGCGCCGCGCGCTGCCGCGACCGTGTCGCGAGGACGGAGCCGGCGAGGACGAGGGCGAACCCGACCGCCATCCCGACGGTGAACCGCTCGTCGAGGACGGCGACGCCGAGGACGGCGGCGACCGCCGGGTTGACGTACGTGATCACCGTCGCCCGCACCGGGCCGATCTCGGCGATGAGGGCGAAGAAGCACAGGAACGCGACCGCGGTGCAGACGACGGCGAGCGTGAGCACCGACGCAACGACCTCGGCCGACGGCGCCTCCGTCGGCAGGCTGAACGCGGCGATCGGGACGTACGCGACGGCCGTGACGCCGAGGGACGCGGCGATCACGCCGAGCGCCGGCAATCCGGCGAGCCACCGCTGGAGGATGGCAGGACCGACGGCGTAGCAGACCGCGACGATGGCGACCTCCGCGAGCGGCAGCGGGCCGGCGCCCTCGAGATTGAGCCCGACGATCGCCGCGACGCCTGCGAGGCCGACCAGGAGCCCGATGAGGCTCGCGACGGCGGGCCGCTCGCGGGCACCGGTCGTGAGCGCGATGACGGTCGCGACGAGCGGCACGCCGGCGATCAGCAGCGCCGTCAGGGAGCTCGAGATCTCCTCCTCCGCCGCGCCGAGCAGCACCCACGGGACGGCGATCTCGATCGCCGCGAACGCGAGCAGGGGGAGCCAGTGGCGCACGAGCGGCCGGAGCTCGCCGCGCAGCGCCGCGAGCGGGAGGAGCAGCAACGCCGCGATCGTGGTTCGCGCGAGCACGAGCGTCGCCGGGCTGAGGTCGCGCACGGCCACGCGGATCAGGAGGTACGGGATCCCCCAGATCAGGCACATCGCCGTGAAGAGGAGCAGCCCCCGCCGCGACACGGCTCCACGCTACGTCCACGGTCGGTGGAGCGCCAGCAGGATCGTCGGCAGACTCGATCAGGCGGCGGAATCGCCCGGCCGTGCGCGGCCGGTGAGCCGTCTCGCCGTGCCGGCGACCGCGAGGCGGGCACCCGCACGCATGGTTTCGGCGGGCGGTAGCCGACCGCAAGCCCGCCGCCGCGAACTGCGGATGCGCGCTCGTCGCCCCGCAGGCATCGTGGAGGCGAGCCGTGAGCATCTCGCCACCGATCCCGCGTCCCGCCGCCCCGCGAGCGTCCGCCCCGCCTGCACCCTCGGCGGTGCGGCCCGTCGCGCCGCGCCCCGAGCCGGTGCGGCCGCTGGAGCTCGACGGGATCGCGGCGCAGTGGCAGCGCGCGCTCGACGCCGCGGACCGCGCGCTGCGACTGGGTGGCCGGCCGACCCCCGATCCGGACTTCGCGCACAGGCGGCGCGAGCTCGTGCAGGAGCGGAAGGAGACCGCGCAGCTGCTCGTGCGGCTCGCCGACGTCGCGGGTGTGCGGCCGGCGCCGTGGCTGTCGCCCGTCCCGATCACGATGCCCATGCTGGGTCTCCCGGGCGGCGTCCGCGCGTGCCTCTTCGACCTCGACGGCGTGCTCACGAACAGCGCGGTGCTCCACGCGTCGGCCTGGGCCGAGGTGTTCGACGACTTCCTCCTGCGGCTGACCGACAAGACGGGCTGGCACTTCATCCCCTTCGACCGCGACGCCGACTACCGCGCGTACGTCGACGGGCGGTCGCGGCTCGAGGGCGTGCACGCGTTCCTCGGCAGCCGCGGGATCCGGGTGCCCGAGGGCCGGCCGGACGACGAGCCGGACGCCGACACCGCGTACGGCCTCGCGACGCGCAAGGGTGAGGCCATGTCCCGCGGCATCGTCCAGCGCGGCGTCGTGGCGCTCGAGGGCGCGCGCCGGTACCTCGAGGCGGCGGGACGCGCCGGCCTCGCGCGGGCGGTCGTGTCGGCGAGCGCCAGCACGCTCCCGATGCTCGAGCTCGCGGGCCTGTCGCCGCTCGTCGAGGCGCGCGTCGACGCCGAGGTGATCCGCGACGAGGGGCTCCGCTCGCGCCCCGCTCCCGACCTCCTCCTCGTCGCGTGCGACCGCCTGGGTGTCGCCCCGGAGGACGCCGTCACGTTCACGCACAGCGGCGCGGGCGTCGCCGCGGGGCATGCCGCGGCGCTCACGGTCGTCGGGGTCGCCGAGGGCGCACAGGCCGAGCGCCTCCGCGGCTTCGGCGCCGGGCGGCTCGTCCCGTCGCTCGCCGTCCTGCTCGACCCGCTGCTCGCGCGCCCCTCCGTCGCGGCCTGACGGCGGCGCGCAGCCGCACCGCCGTCGTGGGGAGGCCCGCACGGCGATTCGCCTGCAGCCCGCACCTCGCGAGCGGCCAGGGCGACGTTCCATGCAGTGAACGCCGAGAACCCCCACCGAAACCGAGGGACCACCGATGCTCGATCCGCTCGCACTCGCACTGTCCGGCAGCACCGTCCGCCGCCTGGAGACGCGCGTCTCCAACCGGCCGACGCCGTTGCGGGCGCCGGTCGCGCCGCGGCGGAGCCGCACCCGCCGCCTCCACGCGCCGTCCGCCCGCCCCCGCCTCGCGACGCCGCTCGCCGCGCAGTGCTCGGGGACGCCGGGGGCGCCCTGGCCGCGGGCCGCCGCCGCCGTCCCCGTCAGCCCGAGACGACGCGTTCGACGACCGCGCCGAGACGCCGCCGCACGTCGGCGGCGATCGGCGCGACCGCCTCGTTGCCGACGATCGAGAGCATCCGCTCGGCGTCGACGGCCGAGACGACGGTGCGTCCGTCACGCTCGTAGACCACGACGTTGCAGGGGAGCAGGACCCCGAGGTCCGGCTCCGCCTCGAGCGCGCGGTGCGCGAGCGGCGGGTTGCACGCGCCGAGGATCACGTACGGCGGGACGGAGACGCCGAGCTTCTGCGCGAGCGTCGCCTGCACGTCGATCTCGCAGAGGACGCCGAACCCCTCGGCGGCGAGCTCGGCGCGCGCGCGCTCGATCGCCTCCTCGACCGGCAGCTCGGTGGTGGCGGACAGGGCGTAGTCGGTGGCGAGCATGGAACCTCCTAGGAGTGGCCGAAGCGGACGTCGGGGAGCACGCGGTCGAGGCTGCGCGGCAGCGCCCAGGCGCGGCGGCCGAAGACGCGCAGCAGCGTCGGGATCAGCACGAGCCGGACGAGCATCGCGTCGAGGAGGACGGCGATCCCGAGGATCACGCCCATCTCCTTGGGCGGCAGCGGCCCGGACAGCGCGAACGTGAAGAAGACGGCGACCATCACGGCGGCGGCCGCGAAGATCACGCGTCCGGAATGGGCGAGGCCGCCGATCGACGCCTCGCGCGGGTCGTGCGACCGGTCGTAGTGCTCCTTCGCGGACGAGAGCAGGAACACCGTGTAGTCCATCGAGATCGCGAAGACCATCGCGAAGAAGAAGACCGGCGCCCACGCGTCCATGTACCCCTGCGACTCGAACCGGAGGATCCCGGCGCCGTGGCCGTCCTGGAAGATCAGGCGTCCGACGCCGAAGGCGGCACCCGTCGCGAGCAGGTTCGTCGCGACGCCGAGCGCCGCGATCAGCGGTGCCTGCAGGGCGACGAGCAGCAGGAGGAAGCCGAGCGCGAGCACGACGCCGACGACGAGCGGCGTTCGCGCGGCGAGCGCCTCCTCGAGGTCGTGGTTCTCGGCCGCCGCGCCGCCCACCAGCGTCCCCGGCGGCAGCGCCTCGCGGAGCCTGTCGATCGTCCGTCCGACGTCGTCGCTCGACGGATCCGACGCCGGCGTCGCCTGGACGAGGGCGAGGCCCCCGGCTCCGCGTTCCGGCGGCGCCACCCGCGCGATCCCCGGGTCGTGGGGGGGCCCGGCCGCGGCCCGCCCCCCCCCCCCCCCCCGGGCCCCCGGCCGGGGCGGGCCCCGCGCCCCCCCGCCCCCCCCCCGCGGGAGCGGCGGG
>JBLNEO010000232.1:0-5839 GCA_050262775.1 Pseudomonadota bacterium
CCCGCACCTCGGCACGCCCCAGCCACGCCGCATGGCGCTCCGCACCAAGCCCCGCGCGGCGCTCGACCACCCCCCCAGCGTCGGACGCCGCGTCGGCGCCGACGCCGGAACCGAGCTCGCCCGCGTGCGGTCGCGCCGCGGCGCCGCCGACGTCGCCGTCTTCCACGAGTACGCGCCGCCGCCCTCCGGCGGCGGCAACCAGTTCGTGGCCGCGCTCGTGCGCGAGCTCGAGGGTCGCGGGCTCGAGGTCGAGTGGAACCGCATCTCCGGCGGCACGCGCGCCTGTCTCTTCAACTCGTTCAACTTCGACTTCCGCCGACTGCGGCGGTTCGCGCGCGAGGGCGTGCGGATGGTGCACCGCGTCGACGGGCCGATCGGGGTCTACCGGGGCTTCGACGACGGCACCGACGCGAGGATCGTCCGGTTGAACGACGCGCTCGCCGACGCGACGGTGTTCCAGTCGCGGTGGAGCCTCGACGCGCACCGGCGGCTCGGCCTCGAGCTGCGCGACCCGCACGTGATCCCCAACGCGCCGGACCCCGCGATCTTCTCGCCCCCCGCGGCGCGCGAGCCGCTCGCCGGACGACCGCTGCGGCTCGTCGCGTCGAGCTGGTCGGACAACCCGCGCAAGGGCGCCGACGCGCTTGCCTGGCTCGACCGGCACCTCGAGGGCGAGCGCATCGAGGTCACCTTCGTCGGACGGACGCAGCTCCCGCTCGAGCGCGTGCGGGTCGTCGGCCCGCTCTCCTCGCGCGAGCTCGCGGCGCTGCTGCGCTCACAGGACGCGTACCTCGCCGGGAGCCGCGACGATCCGTGCTCGAACGCGCTCCTCGAGGCGCTCGCCTGCGGGCTGCCGGCGGTCTTCCGCCGGAGCGGCGGGCATCCCGAGCTCGTCGGCGACGCGGGCGTCGGGTTCGACGAGCCGGAGGAGCTCCCGGCGGCGCTCGCCCGCCTGGCCGGCGAGCTCGACGAGCGCCGCGCGGCGATCCGTGTCCCGGCGCTCGCCGGCGTCGCCGGCCGCTACCTAGAGTTGCTCCGTGGCTGAGGCGACGCGCGCGCTCGCGATCCGCGCCCGGCGGCTCGGGCGCCCGCTGCGACGGCTCGCCGTCGGCGCGCGCACCCGCGGCTGGGACGCGCACTCGCGCCTGCTCGTCGTCGGCGACCTCGGCGGATGGTCGGTCGACGAGGACGCCGTCCACGTCGCCGCCGCCGCCCGGCGGCTGGGCTACGAGGTGGCGCCGCCCGCGTGGGCGGGGCTCGCACGCGGGCAGTCCGTCTTCCACACGAGCCACTTCGAGGCGCTCGCGCCGCGGTGGCTGGACGGGCCCGACCGGCTCGGCCTCGCGTACATGCACGGACGGCCGGGGACGCCCGGGATGCCGGAGTTCGACGCGGCCTTCGAGGCGCTGCGCCGGCGGCCCGACCGGGTCGCGCGCGTGCAGGTGACGCACGAGGAGATGCGCGAGCTCGTCCTCTCGGCGGGCGTGCCGCCGGCGCGCGTGTTCCGCATCCGGCTCGGCATCGACCTCGAGCGCTTCCCGCTCGGCGACGCGGAGGCGCGACGGCGCGCGCGGGCGGCGCTCGACCTGCCGGAGGCGGCGTTCGTCGTCGGCTCGTTCCAGAAGGACGGCGTCGGCTGGGGCGAGGGGCTCGAGCCGAAGGCGATCAAGGGGCCCGACGTCCTCGTCGCCGCGCTCGCGCGGCTGCGCACCGACGCGCCGGAGCTGCACGTGCTGCTCACCGGGCCCGCACGGGGGTACGTCCGGCGCGAGCTCGCGCGGCTCGGCATCCCGTACCGGCACGTCCTGGCGTCGACGCGCGACGAGCTCGCGCGCGCCTACCACGCGCTCGACGTCTACCTCGTCGCGTCGCGGCAGGAGGGCGGCCCGAAGGCGGCGCTCGAGGCCGCGGCGGCTGGCGTCCCGCTCGTCTCGACGCGCGTCGGGCAGGCGCGCGAGCTGCACGAGCACGGGGTGACGGCCGCGCTCGTGGACGTCGAGGACGCCGAGGCGCTCGCCGGCTGGGCCGCGCGTGTCCGCGACGGCGCGGGAGCGGCGTGGCGCGGGCCGGCGCGTGCGCTCGCGGAGGCCCACGAGCACGAGCGGCTCGACCCGGAGTGGGCCGCGCTCCTCGAGGGGTTCGTGGAGCGTCCGTGACGGAGAGGACACAGGGTCTGACCCCGCGGCGCGTCCTGCGCGGCGCCGCGCGGCGCGTCCCCCGCGCGCCGTTCCGCTACGTGATGCCGGCGTGGCTCGTCCGCAGGCCGTTCCGCTTCTGGCTGTCCGTCGTCGCCGCCGATCCCGACCGGCGGCGCGCCGTGCGCGAGCTGCTCGAGCTCGAGGCGGAGACCCGGCGCCAGCTCGACGCGGCGGCGATCCGCCTCGACGACGGCGTCCACGCGAAGCACCGCCTCACGGCGTATCACGACTTCTTCGTCGAGCGCGTCCGCCCCGGCGAGCGCGTCCTCGACGTCGGCTCGGGCAAGGGCGAGCTCGCGCACGACCTCGTCGTCCGCGCGGGGGCGGAGGTCGTGGGGATCGACAACGACCCGCACCACCTCGCGTTCGCGCGCGACCGCTTCCGGCACGAACGCCTCCGCTTCGTCGAGGGCACGGCACCGGGCGATCTGCCGGGCGAGCGGTTCGACGTGATCGTCCTCTCCAACGTGCTCGAGCACGTCGACGACCGCGTCGCGCTGCTCCGCTCGCTCGTCGACTCGGCACGCCCGCGCGTCGTCCTGGTCCGCGTGCCGGTGCTCGCACGCGACTGGACCGTGCCGCTCCGGCGCGAGCTCGGGCTCGACCACTTCAGCGACCCGGGGCATTTCGTGGAGTACGACGAGGAGGGCTTCCGGGCGGAGCTCGGCGCCGCCGGCCTCGCGATCACGGAGCTCCAGCTCGTCTGGGGCGAGATCTGGGCGGCGGCGGAGCCCGCCGCGTGAGCGCCGCCGCGGCGCGCGCCGGGCGCTACGGGCGTGCGGGTCTGCGCTGGGCGCGCCTCCTCGCCGACCTCCGCCCGCGACCGGGGCTGCGCGTGTCGTACGGCTGGGACCGCGTGCCGGCGCCGGGGGAGCCGGCCTCGGGCGGCACGGCGAAGCTCCAGAAGCTCGCCGAGCGGTGGCCGAACCGGCCCGCGGACTTCACGCTGCTCTACCTCGCGTCGCCGCACTTCCCGCGCGACCTCGGCCCGCTGCTCCGGATCGCCCGCCGCCGCCGTGCGGCCGTCGTCGTCAACCAGGACGGCGTCGCGTACCCCGGCTGGGCCGGCGACCGCGTCGAGGAGCTGAACCGGCCGCTGCGCCGCGCGATCGCGACGGCCGACCACGTGCTGTACCAGTCCGCGTTCTGCAAGCGCTCGGCCGACGCGTTCGTGGGCGGGCCACGCGGCTCGTGGGAGATCCTCCACAACGCCGTCGACGTCGGCCGGTTCACGCCGGGCCTGCCGCCGGAGGGGCCGCCCGTCCTGCTCCTCGGCGGCGACCAGACGCAGGCGTACCGGCTCGAGCTCGCCCTCGCCACGCTCCGCGCGCTCCAGGCCGCGCACCCGGACGCGCGGCTGCTCGTCACCGGACGGACGGTGGTCGACGCCGACCGCCTCGCGTCCGAGCTCGGCCTCCGCGCGCACGTCGACCTGATCGGCCACTACGCGCAGCGTGACGCGCCGGACGTCTTCCGCCGGGCGCACCTGCTGCTGCACACGAAGGTGAACGACCCGTGCCCGACGACCGTGATCGAGGCGATGGCGTGCGGCCTGCCGGTCGTCTACCCGGCGAGCGGCGGCACGGTGGAGCTCGTCGGCGACGAGGCCGGGATCGGTGTGCCGCACGAGGACGCGTTCGAGCGCGACTCGCCGCCGGAGGCGGAGGCCCTCGCCGAGGCGGTGACGGCCGTCCTCGCCGACCGCGCGCGCTTCGCCGCCGCCGCGCGCGACCGCGCGGTCGGCCGGTTCGCGCTCGGCCCGTGGCTCGACCGGCACGCCGAGCTCTTCGCCGAGCTCACGCGCCCCTGAGCCCCTCGATCCGCCCGCGCAGCGTCTCGGCGTGGAACGCCGCGCGCGCACGATCGCCGCGCGCGAGCGCGACGGCCGCCCCGCCCGCCGGCCGCGCCAGCATGCGCGCCTTCGTGCGCAGCCCGTAGCCGTGGCGCCGCAGCAGGTAGCCGACGCTCGCTCCGTCGCGGCGGCCGAACGCGCGGAGCTCCGCGGGCGACGGCGACTTCTCGTCGTGGAGGACGACGAGCGACGGGTCGTACTCGATCCGCCCGCCGGCGGCGACGCCGCGGATGAGGAAGTCGATCTCCTCGCCCGACGACCACGGCGTGCCGGCGCCGAGGCCGAGCGCTTCGTCGAAGCGGCCGATGCGCTCGACGAGCGTCCGCCGCAGGAAGATCCCGAAGGAGATCCCGCGGTTCCACAGGTTCTCGCGGTCGAGGACGGCGCCCTCCCGCTCCCACGACGCGGAGCTGCGGCCGTCGCGACCCTCCGCACGCGCGCTCAGCCCGTCGAGCTCGGGCCGCGCGGCGAACCGCTCGCCCAGGCGCGCGAGCAGGTCGCCCGGGTACTCGCAGTCGTCGTCCGGGAACGCGACGACGTCCGCGACGAGGTGTCCGAGCGCGGCGTTCCGCGCACGCGAGAGCCCGCGCGGCGAGCGCAGCCGCACCACCTCGAGCCGCGGGTGCGCGGCGACCACCACGTCGACACGGTCGTCGTCGTTCTGATCGACGAGGAGGACGCGGAGGTCGGCGTGGGTCTGGCGCTCCAGCGAGGCCAGCAGGCGTCCGAGCGGCTCGACGCGGTCGACGGTCGCGACGACGAGGTCGAACGACGGGAGGCCCGGCATCGGCGGGAGGCTATCGTCGGCCCCCGTGCCCCTCGTCTCCGTGCTGCTGGCCGCGCGCGACGCGTCGCTCTACCTCCGCGAGGCCGTGGCGAGCGTGCTGGCCCAGACGGAGCGCGACCTCGAGCTGATCGTGATCGACGACGCGTCGACCGACGCGACGCCGGCGATCCTCGACGGCGTCGACGACCCGCGCCTCGTCGTCCGGCGGAACGACCGGCGCACGGGGCTCGCCGCGTCGCTCAACCAGGCGCTCGAGCTCGCGCGCGGCGACTGGGTCGCCCGCCTCGACGCGGACGACGTCGCGCTCCCCCGGCGCCTGGAGCTGCAGCTGGCACGCGCGCGCGCCGACGGGCTCGCCGTCGTCGGCAGCGCGATCCTCGAGCTGGACGCCGTCGGCAGCACGCACCGCCTGCACCCGATGCCGCGGACGCCGGCGGAGGTGCGCTGGCATGCGCTCTTCAGCTCGCCGTTCTTCCACCCCAGCGTCCTCGTCGACCGGCGCGTGCTCGCCGAGCACGGCCTGGGGTACGACGAGACGTTCGACGAGAGCGAGGACTACGACCTCTGGGCGCGCGTCCTCCGGCACGCGGACGGCGCCAACCTTCCGCGCCCGCTCCTCCTCTACCGCGTCCACGAAGGGCAGGCGACGCGGCGGCGGCGCGACGTGCAGCGCGACTTCCAGCGGCGCGTCGCGTTCCGCGAGCTCTCGCACGTGGCGCCGGAGCTCGACGCGGCGGCGCTCGAGGGCGCGTGGCGCCTCGGCACCGGCGAGGGCGCCGGCGACGCCGAGGCGTTCGAGCGGCTGCTGGTGCGCTTCGAGGAGCGGCAGGGCCGGACGGAGGAGGTGCGGGCCGCGGCGGCGCGCACGCTCGCGCGTGCCGGCGAGCGGGGCCGCGCGCTCGCGCTCGTGCCGACGCTGCCGACGGACGTCGCCGGCGAGCGCATCCGCCGGGCGGCGGTCGCCCGCGAGGCGCGGCGGGAGGCGCTCGACGTGCTCGCGCG
>JBLNEO010000233.1:0-3230 GCA_050262775.1 Pseudomonadota bacterium
GCGATGAAGGCGCGCTCGTTCTCGAAGGACCGGTACTTCCAGGGCGACGTCGAGGACGTGGACAAGCTCGTGCCCGAGGGCATCGAAGGGCGCGTCGCCTACAAGGGGCCCGTCGCGCCGATCCTCTACCAGCTCGTCGGCGGCGTGCGTCAGGCGATGGGCTACTGCGGCGCGCCGACGCTCGCGGCGCTGAAGGACGCGCAGTTCGTCCGGATCACGGGGGCGGGCCTGCGCGAGAGCCACCCCCACGACGTGACGATCACGAAGGAGGCCCCGAATTACCGCGTCTCCGGCTGAGAACGTCGTCCCGCTCCCCGAGCCGTCGCCGGAGGAGCGGCCCGTCCTCGTCGTCGACCTCGGCGGGCAGTACTCGCAGCTGATCGCCCGGCGCGTCCGCGAGGCGCGGGTCTACTCGGAGCTCGTCCCGCACACGCTCAGCGCGGATCAGATCGCGCGACGGAACCCCCATGCGCTCGTGCTCTCCGGCGGGCCGGCGTCGGTGTACGCGGAGGGCGCGCCGCGCATCGACCCGGCGATCCTCGACCTGGGGATCCCGACGCTCGGCATCTGCTACGGCATGCAGCTGATCGCGCTCGAGGGCGGCGGCCGCGTCGACCGCACGGGCGTCTCGGAGTTCGGCAAGACGGAGCTCCACGCCGAGGGCGGCGAGCTCTTCGCGCACCTTCCCGGCGACCAGACCGTCTGGATGAGCCACCGCGACTCCGTCGTGGCCGCGCCGGCGGGCGCCGAGGTGACCGCCGGATCGCCGTCGACGCCGGTCGCGGCGTTCGAGCACCGTGCGCGGCGACTGTACGGCGTCCAGTTCCACCCGGAGGTGCGGCACACGCCGTACGGGCAGGACCTGCTGAAGAACTTCCTCTACGAGGTCGCCGGCGCGCCGCCCGCGTGGACGCCCGCGGCGGTGATCGAGGAGCAGGTCGAGCGGATCCGGGCGCAGGTCGGCGACGCGCGCGTGCTCTGCGCGCTCTCCGGTGGGGTGGACTCGGCGGTCGCCGCCCTCCTCGTGCACAAGGCGGTGGGCGACCAGCTGACGTGCGTCTTCGTCGATCACGGCTTCATGCGGCAGGGCGAGGCGGAGCAGGTGGCGGAGACGTTCGGCGGTCACTTCCACGTGCCGCTCGTGCACGTGGCGGCGCAGGGGCGGTTCCTCGCGCGGCTCGGCGGCGTCGAGGACCCGGAGGAGAAGCGCCGGCGCATCGGCGAGGAGTTCATCCGGGTGTTCGAGGAGGAGGCGCGGAAGCTCGGCGACGTCCGCTACCTCGTGCAGGGGACGCTCTACTCCGACGTGATCGAGTCGGGCGGCACCGACGGCGTCGCCGCGAAGATCAAGAGCCACCACAACGTCGGCGGCCTCCCGGCGGACATGCGCATGGAGCTCGTCGAGCCGCTGCGCCTGCTCTTCAAGGACGAGGTCCGGCGGGTGGGCGAGGAACTCGGCATGCCGGAGCGGATGGTGTGGCGCCAGCCGTTCCCGGGTCCGGGCCTCGCGATCCGGATCATCGGCGAGGTGACGGAGGACCGGCTCGCGGTGCTCCGCGAGGCCGACGCGATCCTCCAGGACGAGATCCGGCGCGCCGGCTGGTACCGGAAGGTCTGGCAGTCGTTCGCGGTGCTGCCGGCGATCCGGTCGGTCGGCGTGCAGGGCGACGAGCGCACGTACGCGTACCCGATCGTGATCCGCGCCGTCACCTCCGAGGACGCGATGACGGCGGACTGGGCGCGCCTGCCGTACGACCTCCTCGAGACGATCTCCTCGCGGATCATCAACGAGATCCCCGAGGTGAACCGGGTCGCGCTCGACATCTCGTCGAAGCCCCCGAGCACGATCGAATGGGAGTAGCGAGCCGCAGGGAGCAGACCCTGCGACGCCCGCACGAGCGATGACGGAGGTCTGACCGATCGAGTTCCGCGACGTCCTCGCGCGCCGTCGGATGACGCGCACGTACCGCTCCGACCCGGTGCCGGCGGAGGCGCTCGAGCGGATCGCGGGCACCGTCCGCCGCGTTCCGAGCGCGGGGTTCAGCCAGGGCCAGCGCCTCGTGGTCGTGACGGAGGAGGACCGGCGCCGAGCCGTCGCCGCCGCGTGCCGCGAGGAGGCGTACGAGCGCCCGTGGATCTCCGCCGCACCCGCGCTCGTCGTCGTCGGCGTCACCGAGGGGGCCTACCACCGCCGCTACACGGAGGCGGACAAGCTCGACGACGGCCGCGAGATCGAGTGGCCGGTGCCGTACTGGTTCGTCGACGGCGGGGCGCTGATGATGCTCGTCCTCCTCGCCGCGATCGACGAGGGGCTCGCCTGCGGCTTCGCCGGCGCTCCCGACACCGTCGCGCTGCGCCAGGCCGTCGGCTTCCCCGAGGAGGTCCAGCCGATCGGCGTCGTGACGCTCGGCTTCGCGGCCGACGCCGACCCGATCCGGACGAGCCGCAGCGCCGCGCGCCGGCGGCCGCTCGACGAGCTCGTGCGCCGCGAGCGCTGGAGCTAGCGCGGGCCGAAGCCGAAGCCGGCGAGCCCCTCGGGTTGCTCGTCGCTCGCCTCGACCTCGGTCACGAGCGCACCGCGCGGCCCCTCCCGGACGAACGCCTCGACCGCGGCCACGGCGTCCGGCTCGCCCTCGAGCACGACCTCGACCGAGCCGTCCGGGAGGTTCCTCGCCCAGCCGGCGACGGCGAGCGCCCGCCGCGCGACGGAGGCTCGGAAGCCGACTCCCTGCACGACGCCGTGCACCAGCAGCCGCCGGCGGATCACGCGGCGATCGTAGAGACTCGACGCCGATGAGCGACCTCGTCACGCGCCTCGCCGCGGCGACCATCGGGGACACGCACAACCAGTACGCCGACTCGGAGCTGCGGCGCGAGCGGCTGCGCGCCTACCTCGCCGGGCGCGCCCGCGCCTCGGTGCTCCTCGTCGGCGAGGCGGCCGGCTACCGCGGCGCGCGCGTCTCCGGGCTCGCGTTCACCTCCGAGCGCCAGCTCACCGGAACGGGTCCCGCGGAGGCGTCGGCGACGATCGTCCATCGCGTGCTCGAGGAGGCGGGGGCGGCGGACGACGTGCTGCTGTGGAACCTCGTCCCGACGCATCCGGGCACGGCGTCCACGAACCGGCCGCCCACGCGTGCCGAGATCGCCGCCGCGCGTCCCTTCCTCGCGGAGCTCGCGCGCGGCCGGCGCGTGATCGCCGTCGGCCGCCTCGCCGAGCGCGAGCTCGGCGG
>JBLNEO010000234.1:0-2764 GCA_050262775.1 Pseudomonadota bacterium
AGGGTGGGGGTGCGACTACCCTCGCCACACGTAACCGCGCGAACACGCCCGCGACCGAGGTATCGCGGCGGGTATGAGCTCGCGGCAACGGCAGCGGAGGCTGTCGGACTGACCACTTGCAGTCCCGACGACGGGACACCTGGTGCGGGCTCCTCTTTGCTCGTCTTGGTCTGACGACGGTAGAACGCGGAGGAATCCTTTGCCCGACCGCCGCCATAGAAAAAGCCGCTTTTGCAGCGGCTTTTCCGATGGAGCCAGGCGGGCTCGAACCGCCGACCTCCTGGGTGCGATCCAGGCGCTCTCCCAGCTGAGCTATGGCCCCGCGCGAGGCGGAATTGTAGCGCTAGACCGCGAACAGCGTGAGCTCGGGCTCGCGCTCGCCGCGGAGCGCGGCGAGGTCGACCTCGACGCACCGGAGGCCGCGCGACGCCGCCAGCGTCGCCGCCTGCGGCTTGATCGACTGGGCGGCGAGGACGCCCCGACAACCCACCTTGGCCGGGTCGAGGCGGATCCGCTCGAGGTAGCGGCCGAGCTGCTCGACCGCCTCGATCGTCGCCACGCGCTTGATCTCGACCGCGACCCACGCATCCTCCTCGTCGCGGCACATCAGATCGACGGGTCCGACGTCCGTCGGCCACTCGCGGCGCACGAGCCGCAGCGCCTCGCCGAGCGCGTCCGGGCGCGCAGCCAGCTCGAGCTGGAGGTCGCGCTCCACCCCGTCCTTCTCGAGCGCCGCCGCCTCCCCCATCTCGTGGTCGACGTCCGAGAGCACCTCGACGAGGCGGATCTCGAGCCGGTCCTCGCTGCGGCCCGCGCGCTTGCGCACGACGAGCCGCTCGCCGTCGTCCTCGATCACCGTCGGCGGCGTCATCCAGTTCAGAGGCTTGTACCCCCCGGCGTCGGCGTGCACGAGGACGGAGCCGTCGGCCTTCAGCATCAGCAGCCGCGTCGACTCCGGGAGGAACGCGCTCAGGCGGCCGGTGTACGAGACCTCGCAGCGGGCGACGATGAGGCGCACGGCCCCCGACCGTATCGTCGACATCGGACATGGCCGGCTGGCGCGTGGCGTGCGACAGACGGGCCGGCCCTTGAGCGGTCGACCCGTCCGTCGTGCACGTCACTCGAGCGGCTCGATCACGTGAACTCGGACGTAGCCGCTCTGGCTGGTGCTGCTGTACGGGTTCGCGACGAAGCGGGCGCGGGCCCGCCAATGCCCGACGCTCGTGGGCGTCCACGGGACGGCGTAGCCGCCGTTCGCGTCCAACTCCCCGCCGACGCTGGTGGCGAAGTGCCAACCCGCGAGCGGGTCGTAGTGGTCGATCTCGACGACGACGCGGCCCCCGTGGCTCGCCGACGTCACGTGAACGTTCAACGGGACGCTCTGCGCCGCGGGTGCTTCGACAAACTGTGCGCCGGCCGCGTCGATCGCGGTGGCCGTCACGTCACGGACGCGGACCTGCAGACCGTAGCCTCCGCCTCCCGTACCGCGTGCGCGGACCGCCGTGTAGTACCGGCCCGCGGCGACGTGGAGCCGGAGCGTCTGCCGGCCACGGCCGGTGAGCGCCGAAGCCACCTCCTTCCCCGTCTCGTCGAGCACGAGCAGGTCGAACCCGACGTTCGGCCTCTGCGTCAGCTCAACCGTCGTCAGCTGGTTTCCGCGCGGGACACCGAACCGGTAGAGATCGAGCGCGTCGATGCCCCGACCGTCGAGCGATCCAGACACGTACTGGCCGTTCTGGAGCTTCACGCCCGGCGCCGTGTCGTCCTCAGCGGCCGTGGCGACCTCGAGCCGGTACTCGTGGACGGCAGGCGTCCCACCCTCGGCCGTGACGAGGATGCTGTAGGCGCCGCCGCCGTCCATGCCCGGCGTGAAGAGCGCGTAGCCGCCGCAATCCCGCTGGAAGACCGGCGTCGCGGCGGCGAACGACCAGATGCCGGGCCGGTAGATCCGGTAGCCGACGCAGCCGTTGCGCCATGGCGTCGTCAGGTTGAGTCGGTACGTCGTACCGCTCGCCATCGACGCCGTCCATGCGTCGGACCTGTCGAGCACCGGGTTGACGGTTGAGACGACGCTACCGCCGGAGAGCGAATCGCCCGGCGGCCTCGGCGGCTGCTCAGCCGCCTGAACGGTGAGCCTGTAATCGTCCGATGCCGACCCGGTCACCCTGCCGACGCCGATCAGATACGACCCGCTCGGGTAGCCGTACCAGACGACCTGGGCGCGTCCGGCATCGTCCGTCCGCTCGCACAGGATCGTGAAGCGGTCCGAGCCGGTAATCCGGTACAGCGCGAGCACCGCGTCGAGCTCGTCGCCTCCGACGAGCCGCGCGAGCATCGGGCCGCGGTGCGGCGCGGACAGCGTGTACCACTCGACGCCCTCCACCGAGGCGCATCCGGGCGCAGGGGCGCCCTTCTCGAGCTCCCCCGCGTCGGCCACACCGGTGACGGTGCCCGGCACCGTTCCGAACGCATTCGCGCTCGCGGGGACGAGCGTCTTGCGCGCGGAGCTGCCGGTCCCGCTGAGCGTGAGGACGATGAGGATCGCGGCGGCGACGCCAGCCGCGCCTCGTGCCCATGTCTTCATGGGACCACCTCCCCTGAGACCCTGGGGGCCTCCTCCTAAGCGCTACCCCGACCGGCTCGCGCGGACAACGGGGTTTCCGCTGATCCCCGCGGCGTGCTCCGGCGGGCGCCCCGCGCCGCCCGGGGCACCGGCTCGAACGTGGCGATCAGCGACGACGGGCCGCGGGCGGGGCGCCGGGCC
>JBLNEO010000235.1:0-5324 GCA_050262775.1 Pseudomonadota bacterium
CCCCGCGCCCCCCCCGGCCCGGGCCGGGCCCCGCCCCCCGGGGGGGGGGGGGGGGGCCCCCCGCCCCCGCCGCGGCGCGCGACGAGCGCGAGCTCGAGGTCGGCGCCGAGGGCGGCCTTGAAGCGCGCGACCGACGCCAGCGCGGCGTCGGTGAGGTCGTTGGCGACGTGGCCGCGGGCGGCGAGGTCGCCGAACGCGTTCCAGCGCAAGAACGGGGTCGCGCCTGCCTTGGCGAAGCGCGGGTCGGTGCCCGCGGCGACCGTGTGGGTGACGGGGTGCCCGAGGAGCACGAACTGCGACGCCGCGACCTCCCCGCCCGGCGCATGGGCGTGGTAGAGGACGCAGAGACCGGCCTCGCGCAGCTCCTCGTAGAAGGCGCGGAACGCCGCGCGCTGGAGGTAGATCGGCGCCCCCTTGCGGTCGTGCGTATCCGCGTGGAGGTCGAAGAACGCGTCGAAGTCGCCGTCGACGGACAGGGTGAAGCCGTCGCGCTCGCCACGGCGCACGAGGCGCCGGAGGTTCCCCTCCATGCGGTCCCACTGCGCGTCGAGGTCGTCGAGCGGGACGACGTACGTGTACGACGGCTCGAGCGACCACCCGCGCGCGGACAGGATGCGCGCGTCGCGGAGCGGCGGCCGCGAACGGAGCTCGAGGCGCCGGTAGCCCTCGGCCTCGAGCCGCTCGGCGAGCGCCTCGACCGTCTTCAGCTCGCGCGAGGTGCGCTCGGACGGGTAGCGGGTGGACTCGCCGCGGAGGACGAGGCCGTTGTAGTACAGGAGCAGCCGCGGCGCGACGACGACGCCGAGCCGCGTCGGCCGCTCGTAGACGGCGACACCCCCGACGAGGTCGTCTCCGAGCCGCGCGGCGAGCACACGGAACCGCGCTCCCGTGGCACGGCAGAGGGCGCGCAGGTACGCGGGCAGGGCGTACGCGCCGCCCGTCGGGGAGGCCGCGACGAACGCCGCCCACTCGTCGAGCTCGTCGTCGGCGAGCCACGACGCGGAGAGGCCGCTCACCGCGCCACCGCCGCGCGGAGCGGACGCAGGAGCAGCTCGGCGGCCTGGCCCGCCGCCGGGAGCGGGTCGCGCGCCTCGAACACGGTCAGCGACGCACCGGGCCACGAGCGCAGCAGGGGCCGGATCGGGACGCGCCCGTGGGCGGCGGCGAGCGCGCGCAGGTCGGCCGTCGGGAACACCGACCGGCGGCCGGTCGCGTAGTCGGCCACCGGCTCCGCCCGGCCGTCGATCCGCTCGTCGTAGGCGAGCGCCAGCACGTCGACGCCGCAGAGCGCCGCGAACTCGACGTACCACCACGGCCGCACGTTGACCTCGAGGAGCTTCGCCTCGCCGTCGCGCTCGTCGACCTTGAACTCGGCGCTGAAGATCCCGCGGTAGCCGACGTGGTCGAGCAGCCGGTCAAGCGACGCGACCGGTCCGGGGACCTCGTCGAGCGGGACGCTGACGTGGAAGGTGCTGTTCCCGAAGTCCGGCGGGTACATCCGGATACGCCGCCGCGCGAACCGCGCCAGCGTCCGTCCGTCCTGCGCCACGTAGCCGTCGACGAACACGTGGGCCGTCGGCGGCCCGGGCACGCGCTCCTGCAGGAGCACCGCGATGTCGGCCGCCGCCGCGCGCCGGAGCGCGTCCACCGCCTCGCCCCTGCTCCCGACCGCGAAGGCCTTCAGCCCGAACCGGGTCGAGAACGCCTGCGAGTCGACCGGCTTCAGGAACCAGCCGCGGAGCTCGTCGTCCCCGAGTCCGAGCGCATCGAGGTCCCCGGGGCCCGCGACCTCGTAGGTCCGGGGACCGGGCACACCGGCCTCCGCGAGCGTCGCCGCGAGCGACCGCTTCCCGAGCAGCCGATCGAGCACGGCGGCGTCGGGCACCGGCACGGGTGCCCGCTCGCGTACGTCCGCGGGCAGCCCCGCGGCGGCCGACGCCCACCGGTCGGAGCACGGGACGACGAGCACGCGGTCGGCCGTGAGCTCGCGCAGGAACGCGGCGAGCGGCGCGGGGTCCTCCGACTCGGCCGGGCCGTCGACGCGACGCGCCCACCGGCTCAGCCCCGCGTAGTCGCCGCGGGGCGCGACGAGGAGCACGTCCACGCCGTGCCGGCCGAGGCAGCGGGCGGCCCCGAGCGCCGTGACGGAGCGGCCGAGGACGACCGCCGGCGCCCGCTTCCCGGCAGGCGTCCGCGGTCGTCGCAGCGTCGGCTGCCGGGGTGAGACGGAGGAGAGCAGAGGGGGCACCGGTCGCTGGCCGAGCCGGAGTATACGAGGCGTCTCTCGACGCCCTGCGCGGCCCGTCCGTCGAATCGCCCCTTCGAGGGATCCCCCGCGCTTGAGGCGTATCCCTCCGCCGCCGACGTGAAGTCGCATGGGGGGGCGCCCGAAGCGATCTCGACTCCTGCCGGTCGCCGGAGTCGCGGCCGTCGCGTCGCTGGCACTCGCCGCACCGTCCTCCGCACGCCGCGAGGCGGCCGGGCCGACCGCCGCGACCGCCGGAGCGCGGGCCGTCGCCGCCCTCCGCTCGGCCGCGGCACGTCGCGCGACGTCCGTTCGCGTCGCCCGCCCGGCGGGCGTGCGCACGGGGGACGTGCTCGTGGCCGCCGTCGCCGTCCGGGCGTCGCGCGGCGTCGCGATCCATCCGCCCGAGGGCTGGCGTCTCGTCCGCCGCGACGGCGGTCGCGCGCTGAGCCAGGCGCTGTACGTCCACGTCGCCCGCCGCGGCGAGCCGGGTCGATACGCCTGGCGCTGGCGCGGGCACCGGTCGGCCGTCGCGGCGATCCTCGTGTACCGCGGCGTCGACGGTGCTCGCCCCGTGGGCGGCCACGCCGGCGCGGCAGGAGGGAGCGCGCGGCTCAGAGCGACGACGTCCGTCGCCACGCAGGCGCCGGTGGTCGTCTCCTTCGCCGCCGGGAGCGGCGTCCGGACGCTCCGCGTGCCGGCCGGCCTGATCGTCCGCTCCCGCGTCGCCGTCGGCTCCGGCCGCGCGCGCCTCGTCCTCGCAGGCGGTGACGCCGCCGGCGCGAGCGTCGGACCGCTCGGCGCGACCGGCGGGGGCGCGACGGTGCGCCAGGTGCTCGCCCTCCGCGCCGCGGCCGCGACGCGCGGCGCGGCCGGCACGGGCCGCGGCAAGGCGGACAAGGGCCCCGGGAGACAGCAAGCGCCGACGAGCGTCGCGCCGCCGACGATCACGGGCGAGGCCGCGGAAGGTCAGACCCTCCGCGCGACGCCGGGGACCTGGCAGAGCTCGACGACCGTGTCCTACGCGTTCCAGTGGCGGCGCTGCGACGCCGCGGGCGCGAGCTGCACCGACGTCGCCGGCGCGCAGTCGGACACGCTCCAGCTGCCGAGCGCGCTCGTCGGCGCGACCGTCCGCGTCGCCGTGCGCGCGACGAACGCCGCCGGCTCGACCACGGCGGTCTCGGCGCCGAGCGCCGTGGTGGCGCCGCCTGCGGTGCCCGTGCCGTCCTCGCTCTCGACGGGGCAGCGCTGGTTCTCCGATGCGAGCCCGCTGAACACGCCGATCCCGACCGGCGCGGAGGCCGACCCGGCCTCGCGGGCGATGGTCGCCGGCATGGAGTACGCGGTTGCGCAGAACGGCTTCTCCATCTCCGTCAAGCGCTGGTCGGTGCCCGTCTACTACGCCGACCGCACCACGCCGCGTCAGACGGTCGCCCTCGACGCGCCGTGGACGATCCCCGCGCACTCGCTCGTCGACGTCCCGTTCCCCGCCGACGCCCGGCCGGATCCGGCGGGCGACCAGCACATGGCCGTGATCGACCGCGACACGGGCTGCTACTACGAGTACTACAAGCTGTTCCAGCGCACGGACGGCGCCTGGCAGGCGCGCTGGGCCAACCGGGGTGCGCTCGGAAGCACCGGCGTCTACCCGTCCGCCTTCTCCACCCGCGCGTCGGGGTTCGTGAACTTCGCCGGGCTGATCCGGCCGGAGGAGCTCCAGCGCGGCTCCATCGACCACGCGCTCGTCTTCGGGCACCCGTTCACGAAGTCCGGCGGCCCGGTGCTCCCCGCGACCGACAGCGACGGGCGGCCGGAGAGCGAGTCGGGTGCGGCCGTCGGCCTGACCCGGCCGGCCGACGCGCTGCCGATCCCGGAGGGCGCGCGCGTCCAGCTCGACCCGACCCTGAACCTCGACACGCTCGGGCTGAGCCCGTGGCAGAAGGTGATCGCACGTGCGCTGCAGCGCTACGGGATGTACCTCGCCGACACCGCTGGGACGACCAGCCTGACGGCCGTCAACCCGCAGAGCTTCTCGTCGAACCCGTACCTGCCCTTCTGGGGCGACGCGACGTACGCGTACCTCCCCCCGGCGCTGCTCCCGCACATGCGGGTGCTGAAGCTCGGGACGCAGTTCTCGCCGAACCGCGTGCTGCTCGACAGCCCGTGCGGCGTGATGCGCTAGGCGCGCCGCGCACGGACGCCTCGTCGCTACGGTCAGGCGCGATGCGCCTCGGCGTCGTCTCCGACATCCACGCGAACCTGCACGCGCTCGACGCCGTGCTCGAGGCGCTCCGGCGCGAACGGGTCGACGGGATCCTCTGCCTCGGGGACGTCGTCGGCTACGGCGCGCTCCCGAACGAGTGCGTCGACCGCCTGCGCGAGGTCGAGGCGGCGACCGTGGCCGGCAACCACGACCTCGTCGCCTCGGGACGCCAGGGCGTCGAGCGGTGCGAGGCGCTCGCGCTCGAGACGCTGCGCTGGACGATCCGCGTCCTGCGGGACGACGTGCGGACGTACCTCGCCGACCTGGCCCTCCACGTCGAGCCGTCGGAGGCGGTCGTCGCGGTGCACGGCTCGCTGCACGACCCGTGGCGGTACGTGGCGCGGTCGACGGGTGCGGCCCGCGAGCTCGCGGCGCTGGCGCGAGAGCGGCCGGACGCGCGGCTGCTGCTGCTCGGGCACACGCACGTCGCGCAGGCGTTCGGCGGCCTCGCCGGGGCCCGCGACGCGTCCGGCGACGTCGCGCTCGACCCCGCGGAGCCGTGGCTCCTCAACCCGGGCGCCGTCGGGCAGTCGCGCGACGAGCAGGTCGTCGCGCGCGCGCTCGTCGTGGATCTCGGGGCCCGCACCGCGCGGTTCCTCTCGGTCCCCTACGACGTGGACGCGGCGCGGGCCGCGCTCCAGCGGGCAGGCCTGCCGCTCGCGGGCGTGCACCTGCCGCCGGACCCGGCGCCGACACGGCGCCGCGGGCGGCTCGCACGCGTCCGGCGCGGCCGCTAGCGACCGTCCCGCCGGCCGTCCGGCGCGCCGCCGGGCGGGGGGGCCGCCCCGGGGGGGGGGGGGCGGGGCCCGGCGCGGG
>JBLNEO010000236.1:0-26501 GCA_050262775.1 Pseudomonadota bacterium
GTACGAGCGTCTCGTCGCGCTGAAGCGCGCCTGGGACCCGGACAACGTGTTCCGGCTCAACCAGAACATCCGCCCCTAGCCGCTCCGGTCACGGGAAGCGGTTCGAGGCGGGGTGGAGGTCGAGCCCGCCGTCGTTGCGGCAGCCCGCCGGCACGCGGTACTCCTCGGTGCCGAGGCCGTGGAGCGAGTTCTCGACGAGCTGCTGGCGCATCAGCCTGCGTGCCGTCTCCTCGGAGAGCCCGAGCCGGCGGCCGAGCACGACGCCGGACTGCAGCGCGTAGCACTCCGTCCTCCCCTCGTCGCGCACGCCGTGCAGGTGCCAGGCCTCGTGCGCGAGCACCGCGATCGCACGGCCGGTCTGGCTGTCCGACGTGCGGCCGCCGAACGCGAGCCGGTAGAGGTCGAAGCAGCGCTCGGGGGTCAGGTACGCGAGTCGGCCTCCGACCGCCGCGACGCCGTCGGCGTGCTGCACGGCGCCGACGTACGAGCCGGACTCGTCGCAGCGGATCTGCACGGGCCGGCCGACGATGCGCGATGCCTCGGCCGAGAGCCGAGCCTCCGTCGCCCTCCGTGCCTGCGCGTCGAGCCCCTTCCATCCGCTCCGGCTCTCGACGACCCACACGAGCGCCGCGAGCGCGACGACGAGCGCGACGCCGCTCAGGAGGCTGCGAACGGGATGTCCGCGGCGCGGCACGATGCCCGGCTGCTCGCGCTCCCGCTCGCGCGCGACCAGCTCCTCGAGCTCCTCGTCGGACTCGCCGCCGTACCGGACCCACACCTCGCCCTCGTCGTCGTGGACGAGCAGTAGCTCGCCCTCGCCCGCCGCGCCGTAGCCGAGCTCCTCGAGGTCGACGTCCTGGGGGAGCCGGCGCCCGGACGTCGTGGGCGCCGGCGCGCGCTGCCGCGCGCCGACGAGGAAGAACTCGAGCTCCAGGCCGAGGGCGACGACGAACGGCAGCCAGATCGGGATCCACGCCCGCAGGGAGCCGACGTCGAGCAGCCATGCGACGACGAGCAGAACGAGCGCGACGCGGACCCAGAGCACCGTCCGACGCTAGCGGCGGCACGGCACCGCGAGGAGTGGGGGCGGGAGGATTCGAACCTCCGTAGGCTGAGCCGACGGGTTTACAGCCCGTTCCCTTTGGCCGCTCGGGCACACCCCCGGGAAGGCCGCAATTGTAGCCGCCTCAAGTCGCCGAGGCGGCCTGCCGATGCAGCTCTGCGGCATGGACCTGAATGCGCTCCTCGCGCGCGCCGTCGAGCTCGGCGCGTCCGACGTCCACCTCAAGGTCGAGCGTCCGCCGATCATCCGCCGCGACGGCGCGCTCGGCGAGATGCCCGGCTGGCCGGCGCTCACCGAGAGCCACATGCTCGTCGTCCTCGAGCGCGTCTGCGCGATCTCGCCGGCGAAGCTCCAGAGCTTCCACGAGTCCGGCGACCTCGACGTCGCCTACAGCGCCGACGAGCTCCCGCGCTTCCGCGTCAACGCCTTTCGCCAGCGCGGCTCGATCTCGTTCGCCTTCCGCGTGATCCCGCGCACGGTGCCGACGTTCGAGCAGCTGAACCTGCCCTCCGGCGTGCGCAAGCTCGCCGACGAGCATCGCGGGCTCGTCCTCGTCACCGGCGCCACCGGGTCGGGGAAGACGACGACCCTCGCCGCGATGATCGACCACATGAACCGGTCGCGGCGGCAGCACATCGTCACGATCGAGGACCCGATCGAGATCATCCATCCCGACCACGGCTGCATCGTCAACCAGCGTGAGGTCGGGCTCGACACGGAGTCGTTCGGGCAGGCGCTGCGGCGGGCGCTGCGCCAGGACCCCGACGTGATCCTGATCGGCGAGCTGCGCGACGCCGAGACGGCGCAGACGGCGCTGCAGGCCGCCGAGTCGGGGCACCTCGTCCTCTCGACGATGCACACGCTCGACGCCGCGGAGACGCTCGGGCGCATGATCGAGTTCTTCCCGGCGGGGAAGCAGCAGCAGATCCGGTCGATCATGGCCGGCGTCCTGCGGGGCGTCGTCTCGCAGCGGCTGCTCCCGAAGGTGGACGGCGGACGCGTCGCCGCGGTCGAGGTGATGATCACGAACGCCCGCATCGCCGACCTCATCCGCGAGAACCGCGCCGAGGAGGTCACCGACGCGATCGCCGAGGGCGAGTTCTTCGAGATGCAGACGTTCACGCAGGCGCTGATTCGCCACGTGCTCGACCGACGCGTCGACCGCGAGACGGCGGCGAACGCCGCCGGCAACCGGCACGACTTCCTCGTCGCGCTCGACAAGGCGACGAAGACGCGTGACGTCGCGGAGGCGCAGGCGCAGCGCGCCGCCGAGCCCGAGCAGCCGGCCGCGGCCGCCGCGCCGGCCGAGACGTTCCCGGTCCTCCGCGTCGCGCCGTCGCTCGAGGGATGAGGCGGGTCGCCGCCGCGGCGCTCGCGGCCGCGCTCGTCGCGGGCGTGACGGGTGCCGTCACCGCCGCCGAGCCTGCGACCGCCGCGCGCGGGCTTGCCGCGCCGCTCGTCGTCCCGAGCGCCGACACGCCGAACCTCCCGGGGTCGCTGAGGCTCCCGGCGGCCTGGACCGAGCATGCGACGGCGGCGAGCGAGCTCGACGACGCCCTGCTCCGGCAGCTCTGGCGGAACGCCGGCGCCGCGTACGGCATCCCCTGGAACGTGCTCGCCGCGATCAACAAGATCGAGTCGAACCTCGGGCGCAACATGGGCCCGAGCTCCGCCGGCGCGGTCGGGTGGATGCAGTTCATGCCCGACACCTGGCTCCGCTGGGGCATGGACGGAAGCGGCGACGGGATCGCCGACCCGTGGGACGCCGAGGACGCGGTGTACGCCGCAGCCCGGTACCTCGCCGCGGCCGGCGGCCGGTCGGATCTCCGCCGCGCGGTGTTCGCCTACAACCACGCCGAGTGGTACGTGGACGACGTGCTCGACCTGGCGCGGACGTTCGGGCAGGGCGGCGACGAGCTCGTCTTCGCCGTCGACCGCGCGTCGGTCGACGTCGAGGCCGCACGGACGCGGCTCGCGCGCGCAGGCGAGCGGCTGAACGCGGCGGTCGCGGTCGAGCGGCGGCTCGCGCGCGAGGAGGCTCGCCGGCTCCGGCTGGCCGGTGCGAGCCACATCCTCTCCGAGCGCCTCGCGCTCGAGCGGCGTGCGACGCTCGTCGGCGTCGAGCACGAGCGGGCGCGCCGTCGCGTCGAGGCGCTGCGCGCGCAGGTCGGCCTCGCGGAGCGCGCGCTCGCGCGCGCGAAGAACGCGTCGCGTGGAACCGCGTTCGCCGTCGCCGGGACGCCGGTGCTGGCCGACCCGAGCTTCGGCGGCGACTACGTCTTCCCGGTCGGGGGCGGGGCGTCGGTCGTCTCCGTCGGCGCGGATCACCACGACTACCCCGCCGCCGACATCGCCGCGCCCGCCGGCTCCCCCGTCTACGCGCTCGCCGACGCGGTCGTCCTCCGCGCCTGGCGCGAGCCCGACCCCCGCTGCGGCATCGGCGCCACGATCGGGACGCAGGACGGTCTGACGTGGACGTACTGCCACCTCTCGTACCTCGACCCCGCCGTGGAGGCCGGACAGGTGCTCGAGGCAGGCGCGCTCGTCGGCCTCGTCGGCTCGACCGGGCACTCGACCGGGCCGCACCTGCACCTGCAGCTCCGGCCGGCCGACGCCTACCCGCAGCGGATGGCCTGGTTCCGGCGGTTCGCAGGCACCGCCTTCTCGTGGCAGGGAGCGCCGCCGGAGGGGGCCGACGGGCCCGCGGAGGCGCCGTCGGGCGAGGCCGCCGCGCCCGCGGCCCCGCACGCCGTCTTCTCCGTCGTCGAGACCGAGGAGGCGCCGCCGGCGGACGAGGGCGGGATCGTCCTCTTTTCGCGGTAATTCCCTCAACTTTCGAGCGTCGCTGCCGATGGGTCGTCCATGCTCCCCCGGCTGGTAGCGGTCCTGCCGCGGTTTGTGGCGATCGTCGTCGTGTGCGTCCTCGCGAGCGCCGCCGTCACCTTCGCCGCCGGGAACGAGGCAACCCCGCCGGCCGTGCCCGCAACCACCACCGCCGCCGAGCCCGCGGTGCTCGTCGTCCCGGACGTCCGCCAGCAGGCGTACGTGTTCGCGAAGGGGACGCTCGAGGACGCGGGCTTCGCCTGGAAGCTCGAGGGCGGCGCGGCGGGCTACGCCGCGAACGTCGTCGTCGCGCAGTCGCCGGCGCCCGGCACGCGCGTCGTCGACACCGGCGCGCCGCTCCTGACGCTGCGGCTCGCGTCGAATCCGCAGTACGCCGCGGAGGGCGAGCCCGAGGACGCCTCGCCCTACGCCGGGACGCCGCTCGAGCTGGCCGACCTGCCCTCGCCGGCACCGGCACCGGCCGCCGTGACGACCGCCGCGCCTCCCGCGGCGAAGGCCGCCCAGCCCGCCCAGCCCGCCAAGCCGACCAAGCCCGCCAAGCCCTCCACGACGTCGAAGCCCGCGAAGACCGCCGCGCGCACGCGCACGGCGACGCGCGCCGTGGCCGCGGCGCCCTCGGCCCGCCCGGCCGCCTTCACCGCCCCGGGCGCTCCGGCCGAGCCGCTCGACGAGATCGCCCTTCCGGCGCGTGCGAAGCGCCTCGCCTCGTACGTCGCCGCGCACCCGAAGCTCACCAACGCCGCCGCCCGGCACTGGCTGTACCAGCACACGTGGATCGTCACCGGCGCCCGGTTCGGCTGGTGGCACGGGGCGGAGGCGCTCAGGACGCTCATCGCCGTCGACCGCCGGGTCGAGGCGCAGTGGGGACTCGGTGCCAAGAGCCGCCGTGTCGCCCAACGCGCGCTCGCGGAGGTCGAGGCGAAGTCGTGACGGCGCTCGAGCGAATCCGCGGCGAGGGCGGCTACAGCATGATCGAGATGCTGGTGACGATGGCGATCCTCGGCACGGTGATGGCGTCCATCACCGGCCTGTTCGTCGCCGGCACGCGCGCGCAGGTCGACATGAACGAGCGCTTCCAGGGGCAGCAGGAGGCCCGGCTCGCGCTGACCAAGATGCGCCGCGAGGTGCACTGCGCGAGCACGGCGACCGGGCAGGGGACGCCGAACGCCGACGGGTACTACACCCACGTCCTCCTCACGCTCGCGAGCTACTGCAAGACCGGCAGCGGCCAGGTGAGCTGGTGCTCCGTCGTCTACCCGGGCTCGAACACCCGGTTCCGCCTGTTCCGGAGGACGGGCGCCACGTGCGACTCCGCCTCGCCGAGCGTCCGCTGGGCCGACTACCTGACGACGGCGTACCTGTTCAAGCCCGAGAACGGGATCTCCGGGCAGCTCGCGAAGCTGCGCGTGAACTTCCCCGTCGACCTGCGACCCGAGGACAGCCTGCGGTCGTACCGGCTCACGGACGCGATCGTGCTGCGGAACAGCACGAGGGCCGCCTGATGCGCGACCGGATCCTGCGGCGGCTGGGCGACGAGCGCGGCATCGCGCTCGTGATCGCGCTCGCGACCCTCACCGTGCTCGCGATCACCGCGACGACCGTCCTCACCTTCTCCAGCCAGAACAGCCGGAACTCGGAGCGCGACAAGCGCAGCCAGCTCGCGTTCGCGCTCGCGGAGGCCGGGATGAACAACGCGCTCGCCGTGCTGAACAACCCGACGAACAACGCGCTCAAGCAGGCCCTCCTCCCGGCCTGCACCGGGGCGCAGGCGACGTGGAACCAGAGCACGTACGAGGGCGGGACGGTCAGCTGGTGCGGGACGCTCGACATGGCGCAGTCCGCGTGGAACCTCACGTCGACCGGGACCGTGTCGAACGTCATGGGCGGCTCGAAGGCGATCACCCGGACGATCTCCGCGTACGTGCCGGTCACGCCCGTCGTCAACCAGTACAACAACAACCCCGCGTGGAACTACGTCATGTCGACGGCCACGGGCTCCGAGTGCGACCAGACGATCTACCAGAGCATCACGATGGAGTCCGCGCTCTTCGTCCACGGCTCGCTCTGCCTGCAGAACAACGCGAACCTGCGCATCGGGCCGGTGATCGTCAAGGGCACGATCAAGCTCGACCAGAACGGCACGATCGGGCAGTCGTCGAGCCGCATCCAGGTCTCCGCCGGCGGGATCAACCGCGACGGCGACGCGAACCTCGAGTACTGCGTCCAGGGCAGCACGCAGTGGTCGAACGCGACCGGCGAGGTGTGCGACGACACCGACAACATCTTCAGCAAGCTCGCCGACGGGACGACCGGCGTGAACACGAGCCCGCCGACGATCGCCAAGCCGGCCGCCGACTGGGACACCTGGTACCAGGACGCGATGCCCGGGCCGGTCACGCCCTGCAACACCGCGAACGGCGCCTCCTCGGGCAGCGTGCCGACGTTCGACAACGACACGACGCGCAACAACAGCGTCGCGAGCGTCTTCAACCTGACGCCCACCTCGAGCTACACGTGCCGCGTCGGCCCCGCGTCCAACCCGATCGGCGAGCTCTCGTGGGACGCGACCACGCACACGCTCAAGGTCGCGGGCGTCGTCTTCATCGACGGCAGCGTGATCGCGAACAACGGCCTCCAGAACACCTACAACGGCCAGGGGACGATCTACCTGTCGGGCACGTTCCTGATGGGCAACAGCACGCAGCTGTGCGGGTCGGTCACCGGCTCGAACTGCAACTTCTCCGGGTGGAACCCCAACACGGAGCTGCTCTCGATCATCGCCAACGGCAACGGCGGCCAGGTGCCGACGGGCTACTCGATCCGGCTCTCGAACGGCGCCGACATCCAGGGCGCGCTCTACGCGACGTACGGCGTCTACCTCGACCAGAACGCGCAGACCGACGGGCCGATCCTCGGGTCGACGATCCTCATCAGCCAGAACTACGCCGGCGACGACTTCGGCACGATCATCACCGTGCCGCCGGGGATGCCGGGCAACCCCGAGGTGTACGCGCAGCCGAACGCGCCGCAGCGCTTCAGCGGCTAGCGGCGCCTGCCGATAGGAGCGCTGTGGCCGCCGACCTCGCCCTCGCGTCCGTCGCCTTCGCGCCGGGCCTCGTCCTCGGGTCGTTCCTGAACGTCGTCGCGGCGCGGGTCCCGTTGCGGCGCTCCGTCGTCCGCCCAGGCTCGGCCTGCATGAGCTGCGGGTCCGGGCTCGCGTGGCACGACAACGTGCCGGTGGTCTCCTGGCTCGCCCTGCGCGGCCGCTGCCGCCACTGCTCGGCCGCGATCCCCGCGCGCTACCCGGCGGTGGAGCTCGTGACCGCCGTGCTCGTCGCCGCGTGCTTCGTCGCCTTCGGCCTCACCGCCTACGCCCTCCTCGCCGCCGGGTTCTGCGCCGTCCTCGTCGCCATCTCCGCGATCGACGTGGAGCACCGGATCGTGCCGAACCGGATCGTCGTCCCGGCGACGGGGGTCGTCCTCGTCGCGCACACGGTGATCGACCCGAGCCCGGAGTGGCTGCTCGGCGCGCTCGCGGCGTTCGGCTTCCTCTTCCTGGCCGCGCTCGTCTACCCCGCGGGGATGGGGATGGGTGACGTGAAGCTCGCGGCGCTCCTCGGGGCGATGCTCGGTCGCGACGTCGCGGTGGCGCTGATGGCGGGGATGCTGCTCGCGCTCCTGCCGAGCGTGCTCCTGCTCGCGCGCCACGGCTCGAAGGCGCGGAAGATGGGGATCCCGTTCGCGCCGTTCCTCGCCGGCGGCGCCGTGATCGCGCTGTTCGCCGGCGGCCGGCTGCTCGACGCGTACCTGGGCCTGCTCTAGCTCGTTCGAGGGATTCGGCGAGGGGTGCGGCCGGGCGCGGCGAAGCCGTCCGTCCCTCAAGCGGAGGCGCCGCCGTGCCGATGCCTCGTTCGAGGGATCGAACGATGGACCCGGAGCAGCCCCACCTGCGCACCGCCGAGCCCGGCACCGGGGGCGCCGCCGCGCCGCTGCAGCCGGCGTCGACGGTGAACCCGCAGGCCGAGCTCGTCCTCGACCTCCTCGCGGCGACGGGGCTCGTCCCGCCGGACCGGCTCGCCGTCGTCAAGGGCCGGGCGGGGCAGGGCGGCTCGATCGCGCAGGCGCTCGCGGAGGAGGGGCTCGCCTCGTCGGACGGCGTCGCGCGGATCCTGGCCGCGCGCAGCGGGATGCCGCTCGTCGAGCTCGCGGCCACCGGCGTCGACCCCGAGGCCGCGAAGGAGATCCCGCTCCACGTGCTCGAGCGCATCGTCGCGATCCCGTACGCGGTCGACGCCGGCACGCTCCGCGTCGCCGTCGGCGACCCCACGAACGTCCAGCAGCTCGACGAGCTCCGGCTCGCGACGCGCTACCCGATCGACCTCGGCGTCGCCTCGCGCGAGGACATCCTCGCGGAGCTGAAGCGCCTCGCCCGCGCCTCCGGCGCCTCCGCGGCGCGGCTCGCGGTGGAGGAGGAGCTCGTCGCGGAGGCCGAGGAGGAGGAGGGCGACGACCTCGAGGCCGACGACGGGATCTCGGACGCGCCGCTCGTCCGGCTCGTCAACTCCGTGATCTTCCAGGCGGCCGAGGACGGGGCGTCGGACATCCACTTCGAGCCCCAGGAGGACGCGCTCGTCGTGCGGTTCCGCATCGACGGCGTGCTCGCCGAGGTGCAGCGGATCCCGAAGCGGATGACGGCCGGCGTCACCACGCGCCTGAAGGTGCTCGCGAAGCTCGACATCGCCGAGCGGCGGAAGCCGCAGGACGGCCGGATCTCGCTGAACGCGGCCGCTGCCGGGCGTCTCCTCGACGTCCGCGTCGCCACGCTGCCGACGGTCGAGGGCGAGAAGGTCGTCATGCGCCTCCTCGACAAGTCGAAGAAGCCGCCGACGCTCGAGGAGCTCGGGTTCTCCGAGCAGATGAAGGAGCAGCTGCTGCGGATCGTCGCGCGGCCGACCGGCGCGCT
Organism: Pseudomonadota bacterium; assembly: GCA_050262775.1. Taxonomy (GTDB): domain Bacteria; phylum Actinomycetota; class Thermoleophilia; order Gaiellales; family Gaiellaceae; genus DATHTC01. Next base: position 8,871 of record JBLNEO010000236.1, read on the forward strand.
GCTCGTGACGGGGCCGACCGGCTCGGGAAAGTCGACGACGCTGTTCGCCTGCCTGAACCAGGTGAACCGGCCGGAGATCAACATCATCACCGTCGAGGACCCGGTGGAGTACCGGCTCCCGGGCGTCAACCAGGTGCAGATCAACAACCGCGCCGGGCTCACGTTCGCGGCCGCCCTCCGCTCGATCCTCCGTTCCGACCCGGACGTGGTGATGGTGGGAGAGGTCCGCGACGGCGAGACCGCGAAGATGGCGATCGAGGCCGCACTCACGGGGCACTTCGTGCTCTCGACGCTGCACACGAACGACGCGCCCGCGGCGATCACGCGCCTGCAGGAGATGGGCGTCGAGCCCTTCCTCACGGGCGCGGCGGTCACGGGCGTGCTCGCGCAGCGCCTCGCGCGGCGGCTGTGCGCCAACTGCGCCGAGATGTACCAGCCTTCGATGGACGACCTGATCAAGGCGCGCGTGTCCCCCGACGTCGCCGCCGCCTCCGACGGGATGGTCTTCTACCGCAAGCGCGGATGCCCGCGGTGCGGCCAGTCGGGGTACAAGGGCCGGATCGGCGTCTACCAGCTCTTGGTCATGACCGAGGAGCTGCAGACGCTCGCCGCGCAGAAGGCGACGCGCGAGGAGCTCGAGCGGGCCGCGCTCGAGGTCGGGATGCGGACGCTGTGGGACGACGGGCTGGCCAAGGTCGCAGCAGGGCTCACGACGCTGGAAGAGCTCGCCCGCGTCACCGTCTGACGGCCGGGCCCGGCCCGGCGACGTCCGGCCGCGCCTACTCGGCGAGGATGTCGCAGCCGAGGTACATGAGCGCCTCGACCGCCTCGGTGACGAACGCCGTCGCCTGGTGCGCGTCGGCGAACGTGTACGGCCCCGGGCGCACCGCGTCGATCGAGCCCGCCGGGTAGACCTCCGCCTCGACGACACAGGAGTCGCCGTAGTCGACGGCGCGCAGGAGCGCCACCGACCGCGCGTCTCGCTTCGCGTGGCGGACGAACAGCTCCCGGGGGGCGGTCGCCACCGCCGCGCCGGCGGGCGACGCGACGCGCAGGCCGCCGATCTCGGGCGCCGCCTCGCTCACGAGGCGCCGGCCGCGGCCTTCGCGTTCTCGGCCGCCTGCGCGATCGTGGCGCTGTCCGCATAGCCGTCGAGCTTGAGGAAGAGGGAGGTCGGACGCTGGTACACGAGCGTCGCGGGCGGCTCGACGACGCCGAAGGTCCGGGCGATCGCGCGTCCGAGCTCCGGCTGCAGGACGTCGATCCGGACGTACGGCACCCCGGCCGCCTTCGCGGCGGCCTGCGCCTCCGCGAGCGTCAGCCGGTCGATCTCCGCGCCGCCGGCGGTGAGCGACACGACCGCGGCGGGCGAGCGACGGAGCGCGTCGACGATCGCGGTGGGGACGCCGTTCGCGGCGACGAGGGGTCGCGGCTTCGGCCGCACCGCCGGCTTGGCCGCGGCCGTCGTCCGCGCCGCGCCCCCGGCCTTCTTCGCGGGGGCCGGTGCCGTCGCCGGCGTCGCCGCGGGCGTGAGCGCCGCCGCGAGCTCCGGGCCCGAGAGGTCGCCCCCGCCCGCGTTCGCTTGCGTGCGCGTGAGGAAGAACATGCCGCCCGCCAGCGCGACCGCGGCCAGCAGCCCCACGAGGGCGACCACGCGCATCTGCGGGCTGATCGAGAGCTCCACGCGAGAGGTATCGGCACCGTCCGGCAGCCGCTTAACCCGCCCCCTCGCGCCAGGGATTGACAACGGTCGCACCCGCCGTAAAGGAACGCCCGCGGCCTGCCGATACGCGGCACAGGTCATGGCGGCACCGCACTCCATCGACGAGCTCCTCGAGCTCATGGTCGCCCGTGGCGCCTCGGACCTCCACGTGACGGTCGGGACGCCGCCTGCGATCCGCATCCGCGGCCACGTCTCGCGGCTCGACGAGTTCACCGCGCTCGACCCCGACTCGACGCGGACGCTGCTGTACCAGATCCTCTCGACCGAGCAGCAGAAGCGCTTCGAGGTCAACCGGCAGCTCGACTTCTCGCACTCGATCCCGGGCGTCGCGCGCTTCCGCGTCAACGTCTACATGCAGCGCGAGTCGGTGGGCGCGGCGTTCCGCGTCATCCCCGACCAGATCAAGACGCTCGAGGAGCTGCAGCTCCCGACGTCGCTCGCGCAGCTCGCCCAGAAGCCGCGCGGCCTCGTCCTCGTCACCGGGCCGACCGGGTCCGGGAAGTCGACGACGCTCGCCGCGATGATCGACGAGGTCAACCGGACGCGGCACGAGCACATCCTCACGATCGAGGACCCGATCGAGTTCGTGCACCGGCACAAGTCGTGCATCGTCAACCAGCGCGAGATCGGCGTCGACGCCGTCGGCTTCGGCGAGGCCCTGCGCGGGGCGCTGCGCCAGGACCCCGACGTGATCCTCGTCGGCGAGATGCGCGACCTCGAGACGATCGCGATCGCGCTCACCGCCGCGGAGACCGGGCACCTCGTGCTCGGCACGCTGCACACGCAGAGCGCGTCGAGCACGATCGACCGGATCATCGACGTCTTCCCGGCCGAGCAGCAGGAGCAGGTGCGGATCCAGATCGCGAGCTCGCTCCAGGGCGTGATCACCCAGGCGCTGCTCCCGACCGCCGACGGCCAGGGACGCATCGCCGCGCTCGAGATCCTGCTCCCCGACGACGCCGTCCGGAACCTCATCCGCCAGGGGAAGGTCGAGCAGATCTACTCCGTGATGCAGACGAACACCTCGCGGGGGATGCAGACGATGGAGCAGGCGTTGCAGGATCTCGTCTCGCGCCGCGTCGTCGACTACGAGACCGCGCTCGGCGTCACGAGCAAGCCCGACCAGCTGCGCGGCCTGCTCGAGCGCGCCGGGTACCAGGTGCCGGTCGCGGCGCCTGCCGAGGCGGAGGGCTTCGCGCTCGCCGGCGGGCTGCGCGTCGCGGGGGGCTAGGCGTGGTCGACTGGAAGAAGGAGATCAAGCTCGGCCGGCGCGCCGGCGACCAGCCGGACGTACCCGCGGCCGAAACGCCCGACGAGGACGCGGCGCCGGAGAAGGTCTCGTTCTGGAAGAAGGAGCTCGGGCGGAAGCGGCGTCCGGCCGACGCGACGGCGGCCGTCGAGCCCGTCCCGGCGCCGGAGCCCGGCACCGCCGAGCCCGTGCCCGAGCCGGAGCCCACCCCCCGGCAGCCGGTCCCGCTGCCCGTCCCACCGCCCGTGGAGGAGCCCGAGCCGGACCTCGACCCCGCCGCCGCCGCGCAGGCCGCGGGCTACGGCTGGCTGACGGCCGGCATCGAGCAGGAGACGACGGGGCTCCGGTCCTGGGCCGAGACGACGCTCGCCGAGATCGAGGCCGAGCTCGAGGCCGAGGCTGCGGCCGCGCCCGCGCCTGCGCCCGCGCCCCCGGCCGAAGCTGCGGCCGCGCCCGCGCCCGCTCCGCCCGCTCCGGCTGCACCCGTGTCCGCCCCGGCCCTCGTGGCGCCGGCGGCGGCGCCGGTGGTGCACCCGCCGGTCCCCGCCTCCGCGCTCCCGCCGCTCCCCGAGGAGGACGACGAGGCGACGGTCCCGTTCTGGAAGCGCGACCTGTCGCTCGGCCGCAAGGCGAAGGAGCCGAAGCCGAAGCGCGAGCGGCGGCCGCGTGCGCCGAAGGCGGAGTCGGCCGACAAGGTCCCGTTCTGGAAGCGGGAGCTCGGCCGCAAGACGCCCGAGCCGACGGAGGCGGAGACGCCGGCGACGGCCGAGCGGGCGCCGAGGCCGCCGCGCCCCAGGCGGGAGCGCGCCGCGCGGGGCACGAGCCGCCACAAGCAGCTCGTGGGCCTGAAGATCGGCGGCTCGCAGCTCGCGGCGGCGCGCGTCCGCAACAACGGGCACGTCGAGGTCACCCAGCTCGCGCGCGCGCCGCTCGAGGCCGGCATCGTCGTCGGCGGCGAGCTCCGCGATCCCGAGGCCCTCGCAGAGGCCCTGAAGGCGTTCTTCGCGCGGCACAAGCTGCCGAAGCGGAACGTCCGCCTCGGCATCGCCAACAACCGGATCGGGGTCCGCACGCTCGACGTCGTCGGGATCGACGACCCCAAGCAGCTCGCGAACGCGATCCGCTTCCGCGCGCAGGAGGCGCTCCCGATCCCGATCGAGGAGGCCGTCCTCGACTACCAGGTGCTCTCGGAGGGGACGACCGAGGAGGGCGAGTCCGTGAGGCGGGTGCTCCTCGTCGTCGCCTACCGCGAGCTCGTCGACCGCTACGTCGACGCCTGCCGCCGCGCCGGCGTGAAGCTCGTCGGGATCGATCTCGAGGCGTTCGCGCTCCTCCGGGCGCTCGCCGAGCCGCGTGGGGCGGACGCCGTCGGCGGGTCCGCGCTCGTCGCCGTCGCGATCGGGCACGACCGCACCACGTTCGCCGTCTCGGACGGCCGGACGTGCGAGTTCACCCGCGTGCTCGACTGGGGCGGGTTCGCGCTCAGCGTCGCCGTCGCACGCGCGCTGGACGTCGCGCCCTCGGAGGCCGAGCCGATCAAGCGGCGCCTCTCGCTCAACGGCGCCGAGATCGTCGAGGGGCTGCCGCCCGACCGGGCCGAGGCGGCGCGCGAGGCGATGCGCAAGCAGGTGCACACCTTCGCGCGGGAGCTCGTCTCCTCGCTCCAGTTCTACCAGGGCCAGGCGGGCTCGCTGCCGATCGGCTCGATCACGCTCACGGGCGGCACCGCGCATCTCACCGGCCTCGCCGAGGAGCTCGCCCGGCTGATCGGCGTCCGGGTCGAGGTGGGCGACCCGCTCGTCCGCGCCGAGCTCGGGAAGAAGGTCGCCGAGGAGGAGCAGATCGGCTCGCTCGCGATTGCGATCGGCCTGGGGATCGACGACTGATGAGGGCCGTCAACCTCCTCCCGAAGGACGCCGCGCGCTCGCGGCCGGGCGCGACGAAGAAGCGCGAGACGCCGAAGCACCTGCCCGCGATCGTCGGCGGCGTGCTCGGCGCGCTCGTGATCGCCTTCCTGGGCATGCAGACGATGTCGGCGGGAGGCGCCGCGTCGGACGCGCAGGCGGAGCTCGACCGCCTGAACCAGCTGATCGCCGCGACGCCGCCCCCGCCCGCGGGACCGCCTGCCGCCGACGCCGAGCTGGCGAACCAGCGGACGCAGCGCTCGGCCGCGCTCGCCTCCGCGCTGTCGCGCCGCATCGCCTGGGACCGCGTCCTGCGCCGCTTCTCGCTCGTGCTCCCCGACGACGTCTGGCTGACCGGGCTGACGCTCTCGTCGCCGACGCCGGCCGCCGTCGCGGCGGGGTCGCCGGTGAGCAACGCGCCGACCGGCTTCATCATGAGCGGCTTCACGTACTCGCACGACGCGGTCGCGCGCCTCCTCTCGCGGCTGCAGGTCGTCCCCGACCTGACGAACGTGCAGCTCCAGTCGAGCACGCGCACGAAGCTCAAGGGCCGCTCCGTGGTCTCGTTCTCGATCGCCGCCGCCGTGCGCACCGGGAGCACGCCGTCGTGACGAAGCAGCCGCAGCTCGCGTCGAAGCTGACCCCGCCCGTCCAGCTCGCGATCGCGGTCGGGGCCGTCCTCGTCGTCGCGCTCGCGGGCTGGTTCCTGCTCCTCTCGCCGAAGAAGGCACACGCCTCCGAGCTCGAGGACCAGGTCGCGGCCGCGCAGCTGCGGCTGACGCAGGCGCAGATCGACTCGAGGCGGAAGCCCACGCCGCCGGTCGAGACCGGCGACCTGTTCCGGCTGGCGAAGGCGATGCCGGACGACACCGACATGTCCGGGATCCTGCTCGAGCTGAACCGCGTCGCCTCCGACACGGGGATCGAGTTCGAGTCGATCAGCCCCGGCGGCGCGGCGACGGTGGGCGCGTACCAGGTCGTGCCGGTGACGCTGATCTTCGAGGGGAACTTCTACAGCCTCTCGGACTTCCTGTTCCGGCTGCGGAACCTCGTGCGCATGCGCAACGGCGAGCTGGACGCCGAGGGCCGCCTGTTCAACGTCGACAGCGTCACCTTCGGGGAGAGCCAGAACCGGTTCCCGTCGATCCGCGCCACGCTCCAGGTGAACGCGTTCGTCTACGGCACCGGGACGCCGGCGACGCAGGCGCCGCCGCCCGCCCCGACGACCCCGGCGCCCGCGACGACGACGCCCGCGACGACGACGCCGGCGACGACCGCCCCCGCCACGACCACCCCGGCCGCGCCGGCGGCCCCGACCTCCGCGGCGCCGTCGGCGCTCGCGACCCCGTAGCCATGGCGCGCAGGTCGACGGCCGACATGCAGAAGGCCAAGGAGGCCCGCCAGAAGAAGATCGCGATCGTCGGCGGCGTCATATTCCTCGCCGTGGCGGGGATCCAGGGGCCGCGGACGATGAAGATGCTGAAGGGCGCCGAGGACACGTCGGCCGCGCCGCCGCCGCCCGCGACGACGGTGCCCACGCAGGGCGGGCTGGCGCTTCCGCCGGTGAGCACGACGGAGACGACGCCCGTGGGCGGAACCTCCGGCGGCACCGACGCCGGTCCGGTCGCCGTCGCCGGGCAGCTCGTCTCGTTCACGCGGTTCGCGAGCAAGGACCCGTTCGTGCAGCAGATCGACCAGAACGACGCCGGCACGGCCTCGGGCGGCGGCGCCGCCCCGTCGGGCGGGGACCCCGGCTCCGGCTCCGGCTCCGGCTCGGGCAGCGGCGGCTCGGCGCCCGGCGCCGCCACGGGCTCGGGCTCCGGCTCGGGCGGCTCGGGCGGCGGCGCGTCGAAGCCGCCCGCACCGACCACTGCCACGATCGCCGTCAACGGCTCCGCCGAGCCGGTCGCCGTCGGCAGGGACTTCCCCGCCAAGGCGCCGCTCTTCCACCTCGTGAAGCTCACGGCCGGAACGGCCCTCGTCGGCATCGCGGGCGGCTCGTACGCGTCGGGGGAGCAGACGGCGACGCTGCGCAAGGGGCGGACGCTCGTGCTGCAGAACACCGCGGACGGCACGCGCTACGAGCTGAAGCTCGTCTCCGTCGGGTGAGGGTCGAGCCGGTGGGCAGGCGTGCCGATAGACGAGGCGTGCTGAGCCGTCTGCGGAGAGACGAGGCCGGATTCGGCCTGATCGAGCTGATCATGGCGCTGACCGTGCTGAACGTCGGCATCCTCGCGACGGTCGCGGCCCTCAACTCGGGTGCGATCGCGCTCCAGCGCGCGAGCAAGGTCTCGACCGCCTCCGCGCTCGCCGACGCCCAGATGGAGCTCTACCGCGCGCTGCAGTACGACTCGATCGGCCTCTACGACGTCGCGACGGCCGACGGCGACGCGACGTACCGGACGGACTCGGCCCGCAACTACGGCAACGACACGATGTACGCGGTCGCCTCCTGCTCCGGCACGACGTTCCCCGTCGAGTGCAAGCCGATCCAGACGGTGGCGGGCTCCTCGAGCCCCGACGGCAAGGCGTACCGCGTCGACACCTACGTGGTCGAGCAGGCCCCGACGGGCACGAGCCGCGTCCTCAAGGTCGTCACCGTCGTCGTCCGCGACGGGAACAACCTCTCGAAGGCGCTCGTCCGGTCGCAGTCGACCTTCGACCGCTCGACGGGGTCGTAGTGGCCTCCTTCGCCTACACCGCGATCAACGCCGAAGGGCTCGAGCTCGCGGGCGAGCTCAACGCCCCCGACGTCGAGGCGGCCCGCGAGCAGCTGCGCGTCCGGGGCCTCCTCGCGCAGGCCCTGAAGGAGAAGCCGTCGGCCGGCGAGGAGGGCATGCGCACGGCCTTCAAGAAGATCAAGCCGAAGTCGCTCCAGGTCTTCTCGCGCCAGTTCGCGACGATGATCGAGGCCGGCCTGAACGTCGTCTCGGCGCTCGTCATCCTCGAGGAGCAGACCGACGACAAGTACCTCGCGGCCGTGATCTCCGAGCTTCGCGCCGACGTCGAGGGCGGGCTCCTGCTCTCGCAGGCGATGGGCCGGCACCCGAAGGTGTTCAGCCGGCTGTACGTGTCGATGGTGGAGGCGGGCGAGGCGGCCGGGATCCTCGACCAGGTGCTCGACCGCGTCGCGTTCCAGATCGAGAAGGAGACGCAGATCAAGCGCCGGGTGAAGGGCGCGATGATCTACCCGACGATGGTCCTCATCTTCGCGACCCTCGTCCTCGTCGGGATGCTGATGTTCCTCGTCCCCGTCTTCGTGAACATCTTCTCCCAGCTCGGCGGGCAGCTGCCGACGCTCACGCAATGGGTCGTGAACGCCTCGAACCTGCTCAAGTCGAAGTGGTACGTGATCTTCCCGACCATCGGCCTCGTGATCTTCGGGATCCGGAAGTACAAGCGCACCGAGCCGGGGCGCCAGCTGTGGGACCGGATCAAGCTGAAGATCCCGATGAAGATCGGGCAGGTCGTGCTCAAGGTGACGATGGCGCGCTTCTCGCGGACGCTGTCGACCCTCGTCGCGGCCGGCGTCGACATCATCAAGGCGCTCGAGATCACCGCGCAGACGTCCGGGAACTGGGTGGTCGAGGAGGCGCTCGGCGAGGTGCGGGCGAAGGTGCACGAGGGCGTCCCGATCGCGCAGCCGCTCGTCGAGAACCCGGTGTTCCCGCCGATGGTGTCGCAGATGGTGAAGATCGGCGAGGAGACCGGCGAGCTCGAGAAGATGCTCGGGAAGATCGCCGACTTCTACGAGGACGAGGTCGATGCCTCGATCCAGTCGCTGACGTCGATCGTGGAGCCGATCATGATGCTCCTCGTCGGCCTCATGGTCGGCGTGATCATCATCGCGATGTACCTGCCGATGTTCCGCATGCTCTCGCTCATCGGCGGCTAGACGTCCACGAGCGCCGGGCCGGCGCGCATGATGAGGCGGATGGCGCGCAGGCAGTGCACGAAGCGGCCGTATGCGACCCTCGCCGAGGCGCGCGCCGCGATCCTCGCGATGGCGTCGCGCTACCACGGGATCGTCTACAAGAAGGCGTACCGGTGCGCGACCTGCAAGGCGTGGCACGTGACGAGCACGCCGCCGCCGCGCGGGCGCCGCATCCAGCGCTGACGGGGTCGCGCGCGTAGGGTCGGCTCGTGGCGCAGGCCGACGACCCGCCGGATCTCGACCGCCGGGTCGCGTCGCTCGGTGCGGCACGGCTCGAAGCGCCGGTCCGCAGCGCGCTCGGCGACGCGACCGCGCGCGTGACCGCGTGGCGCCACGAGCCGGTCGCGTACGACTTCCTCAACCCGTCGTCGGGGGGCGTCTACCGCTTCAGGGGGACGGCTGCGACGGGCGCCGGCAACCGGGAGTGGTCGCTCGTGCTCAAGGTCACGCGGTCGCCGGACGCCGCGGGGGACGAGCAGCCGCTTCCGCCGGGGCTCGCCGCGGCGCGGCGCGAGGCGGTGCGGTGGGACCGCGAGCTGCTGGCGTACGAGTCGGGGTTCCTCGCGCGGCTGGACGGACCGCTCGTCGCCGCCGCCTGCCACGGCAGCCGGCGCGAGGACGACGACACGGGCTGGCTCTGGCTCGAGGATCTCGGCGGCGACGCGACCGGCGCCTGGTCGCGCGAGCAGTGGGGGCTCGTCGGCCGGGCGCTCGGCGCCTTCGACGGCCGCTTCGCGGGCGACGGGGCCCCGCGCGAGCCGTGGCTCGGGCGCCGCTGGCTCCGCGTCTGGACGACGCTGCTGACGCCGTACCACTTCGGCGACGCGCTGCCCGGGTCGCCCAGGTGGGACGATCCTCGCGTCCGCGCGGTCTACGGCCCGGACCTCCGCGCACGCCTCGCGGCGCTCTGGGACGCGCGGCCGGCCCTGCTCGCCGCCGTCGAGGCGCTGCCCTCCGCGTGCGCGCACCTCGACGCCCACCGGCGCAACCTCTTCCTGCGCCCCGGCGAGGACGGGACGCGCGTGGTGGCGATCGACTGGGGGCTCGTCGGGCTCGCGCCCCTCGGCGAGGAGATCGCCTCGACGCTCGTGGGCAGCGTCGCGTCGGGAGAGGTGCCGGCCGTCGACGCGACGGCGCTCTCGGAGACGCTCTACGCCGCGTATCTCCAGGGCCTCGGCGACGCCGGGTGGGAGGGGGCGGAGCGCGACGTGCGGCTGGCGTACGCCGCGGCCTCGGGCCTCCGCGCGTTCTCCGTGACCCGGCTCGACGCCGCGGAGGAGGCGACGCTCGCGGGCGCGGCGACCCTCGTCGCGCTCCTCGCCGAGCTCGGCGAGGAGGCCTCGTCGCTCCTCGCGTGAGGCTCAGGCCGTCGCGAACCGCTTCGCCGCACGGGCGCGGCGGCGCTCGGCCTCGATCTCGCGGTCCCGAGGCGGAGCCGACGTCACGAGCGCGTCGAGCAGGCGCCGCGTCGCCTCCGCGACGTCGTCGACGGCGCGCTCGAACGCCTCCGCGTTCGCCTGCGACGGCTTCGAGAACCCGCTGACCTTGCGTACGTACTGCAGCGCCGCCGCGCGGACCTCGTCGTCGGTCGCGGCGGGCGAGAAGTTGTAGAGCACGTGGATGTTCCGGCACATGGCCGGCATCGTACGTGTCAGCGGCGGCGGATCAGCGTGACCCCGTCGCGGATCGTCAGCTGGACGCAGACGACGCGGTCGTCGGCGCGCACGCGGTCGTTGAACTCGACGATCGCGCGCGTGGACGCGTCGTCGGGGTCCGGATCCACGACCCGGCCGCTCCAGAGCGTGTTGTCGGCGACGATCAGCCCGCGCTCCGACAGCCGCGGGAGCACGGCCTCGTAGTAGTTGAGGTAGTTGGACTTGTCGGCGTCCAGGAACACCAGGTCGAACGTTCCCGGGAGCTGCGCGATCGTCTCGAGCGCAGGCCCGACGTGCACGGCGATCCGGTCGGCGTACGGGCTCCGGTCGATGTACCTCCGTGCCACCGCCGCATGCTCCTCGTCCACCTCGCAGGTGTCGATCCGGCCGTCCGGCGGCAGACCGCCCGCCATCGAGATCGCGGAGTAGCCGCTGTAGGTGCCGAGCTCGAGCACGCGCCGGGCGCCGGACACGAAGACGAGCGTCTCGAGCAGGCGACCCTCGACGGGGCCGGCGAGCATCTGCGGCGAGCGGAGCGTCGCCTGGGTCTCCGCCGCGAGCTCCGCGAGGAGGGCGTCGGGCGGCGTCGTGTGCTCCTCGGCGTAGCGCTCGATCGCGTCTGGCACGATGTCCGGCACGCGCGCGAGCCTATCGCGCCGCGGGCAGGAGACTCGGCCGAGGCCGAGAAGCGGCGTGCATCGCCCGAAGGGGGGAACGCGATGGCCGTCGACAACCGAGACCGGCACCTGGCCGCGCGCCGCGCGCTCGCCGTCGCGGGGATCGGCCTCCTCTGGGTGTCGCTCCTCGCGGCGCTCGGCGCCTGGCTCCTCGCGGGAGTCGCGCTCGCGCTGGCGGCCGGGGCCGCCGGCGTCGCAGCGCTGCGGACGCTCGGCCCTGAGGCGGCCCTCCGGCCGCGTGCCGGGGGAGCGCTGCGTCGCGCACGTGCCCGCGCCACGCGCGGCGCTGCGAGCGCCCGGCGCGCCCGCGGCCCCGCGAGGTCGGCCGCGCGCTCGGCGTCGGGCGCGGCGCGCGCGTCGTCGGCATCGGCGGGTGTCGCGCTGGCCCGAACGCACGCGGCGGCCCGGCGTCGCTGGAACGAATTGGTCCACGCGCGCGCGTGGGGAGCCGCGGCCCGCGCGGCGCGCGAAGCCGGCGAGCGTGCCCTCGCGGCGACGAAGGGAGCCGCCCGGCCGCCGCGGAGGGCCGACGGCTACCGCCTCGTCCACGACAGCATCGAGAGCCGCCGTGCGGGGCGCTTCGACGACGCGGTCACCCATGCGCGCCGCGCCGTCGACGCGCTCCGCGCGACCGGAGACCGTCACGGCGAGGCGATGGCGCTCAACAGCCTCGCCCTCGCGCTCGCGCGGAAGCACCGGTACGGCGAGGCCGTCGACGCGCTCGACGGCGCCCTCCGGCTGCTCGCGGAGGAGGGCGACCGCCACCGCGAGGGCGCCGTGCTCGTGAACCTCGGCTCGCTCCATCACGAGGCCGGCGGCGTCGAGGCCGCGCGCACGTGCTGGAGCAAGGCGCTCGAGCGTCTCGACCCGGACTCGCCCGAGTCGGAGCAGACGCTGCGGCTCCTGCGCGCGAGCTGACGCGCGCCGGGGACGCCGCACGTGGTAGGACTGGAGCGTGGAGCGGCTCGTCGTCAGCATCACGACCCTGCGCGGCCCCGTGCCCGAGATGGACGAGACCGGGGGCGTCGCGGGCGAGGCGCTGCTGCCCTGGCTGCGCGATCTCGAGGGCTTCCGCGGCGTGCTGATCGCGACGGACGAGGCGCGCGGGCAGGCGAAGGTGATGACGTTCTGGGAGAGCCGGTCCGCCGCCGACCGCAGCCGCGCGTCGCGCGAGAGCATGCGCGACCGGATGGCGGCGACCGTGGGGATGACCGTCGAGTCGACGGAGGCGTTCGTCGTCGCGTCGCTCGAGCTCGTCGACGCATCCTAGGTCGAGGGAAATCGCCGCGGCGACGACGCGCGCGAGGGCCTGAAACGGGTGCGGCGGCGCTGCTACACTCCCGCGGCGCGGCGGCGTAGCTCAGCTGGTTAGAGCGCTGCACTCATAATGCAGAGGTCGGTGGTTCGAGCCCACCCGCCGCTACTTCACCGCGCGTTCGACCACCGAGAGAGACAAGGACGATGGCAGCCGGAGTACGCGTAGGAATCACGCTCGCCTGCACCGAGTGCAAGCGGCGCAACTACCAGACGAACAAGTCGAAGCGGAACACGCCCGACCGTCTGGAGGTCAAGAAGTACTGCCGCTGGTGCGGCAGGCATACCGCGCACCGGGAAACGCGCTGATGGCCCGCGCTCCCCGTTCGCAGCGTCGTGCGCGCCGCGAGGCCCAGGCCCAGTCGCGCGCCGACCGCGCGCGCCAGCGCCAGGCGCAGGTCCGCCCGTCCGCACAGCCGGTGAAGCAGCAGACGGGGCGCCGCGAGCACCGCGAGCGCGGCCGCTTCGTCCGCGAGTCGTGGGCCGAGCTCCAGAAGGTCGAGTGGCCGAACCGCAGCCAGCTCGTCCAGGCGACGGTCGCCGTCGTGATCGCCTGCGCGATCGTCGGCGCCTACCTGTGGGTCGCCGACCAGGCGTTCTCGAAGCTCGTGGAGAAGGTGCTGCTCTGATGTTCCAGTGGTACGTGATCAACACCTACTCGGGGCACGAGAACAAGGTGAAGCAGAACCTCGAGCACCGGATCCAGTCGATGAACCAGGTCGCGAAGTTCCGCCGCGTCGTCGTCCCGACGGAGCAGGTGATCGAGACGAAGGACGGCCAGAAGGTGCAGACCGAGAAGCGCGTCCTCCCGGGCTACGTGCTCGTCAACATGGACATGACCGACGAGGCGTGGACGGTCGTGAAGAACACCCCCGGCGTGACGGGGTTCGTCGGCGCGGGCAACAAGCCGCTGCCGCTCTCGCGCGCCGAGGTCGACCGCATCCTCCATACGGGGGCGGGCACGGCGACGGCGCCGCGCTCGACCGTCGAGTTCCAGCTCGGCGAGGCCGTGAAGATCACCTCCGGGCCGCTCGCCGACTTCGACGGCGAGATCACGGAGGTCAACGCCGACCAGCAGAAGCTCACGGTGCTCGTGGACATCTTCGAGCGCCAGGTGCCCGTCGAGGTCGGCTTCGACAGCGTCAAGAAGCTCGACTAGCGAGAAGGACTGATGGCGAAGAAAGTTCTCACCCTGATCAAGCTCCAGATCCCCGGCGGGCAGGCGAACCCGGCGCCGCCGGTCGGGCCCGCGCTCGGCCAGCACGGCGTCAACATCATGGAGTTCTGCAAGGCGTTCAACGCCCAGACCGGCGACCAGAACGGCCGCATCATCCCGGTGGAGATCACGGTCTTCGAGGACCGCTCGTTCACCTTCATCACGAAGACGCCGCCGGCCGCCGTCCTCATCAAGGAGGCGCTGCGGATCGAGAAGGGCTCGGGCGAGCCGAACCGGGCGAAGGTGGGCACGCTCACGCGCGCCCAGGTCCGGCAGATCGCCGAGACGAAGCTCGAGGATCTGAACGCGCGGGACGTCGAGCAGGCGATGAAGATCATCGAGGGGACGGCGCGCTCGATGGGTGTGGAGGTGGCGGTCTGATGGCCCAGCACGGGAAGAGCTACACCGCCGCGCGGACCGCGATCGACCGCGAGCGCCTCTACTCGCCGGTCGAGGCGGTGCGGGCCGTGAAGGCGTTTCCGGAGCGGAAGTTCGACGAGACCGTCGAGGTGCACTTCCGCCTCGGGCTCAACGTCCGGCACGCGGACGAGCAGCTCCGCGGCACGATCATGCTCCCGCACGGGACCGGCAAGGAGGCGCGCGTCGCCGTGTTCGCCGAGGGCGACAAGGCACGCGAGGCGGAGGAGGCCGGTGCCGATCTCGTCGGGTCGGCCGATCTCGCGAAGCGGATCGAGGAGGGCTTCACCGACTTCGACGTCGCGATCGCGACGCCCGACCAGATGGGGAACGTCGGCCGGCTCGGACGCGTCCTCGGCCCGCGCGGGCTGATGCCGAACCCGAAGACGGGCACGGTCACGTTCGACGTGGCGAAGGCGGTGCGCGACGCGAAGGCCGGCAAGCTCGAGTACCGCACCGACCGCGGCGCGAACGTCCACCTCCCGATCGGGAAGAAGAGCTTCGACGAGCGCGCGCTCGTCGAGAACTACGCCGCCCACGTCGAGGAGATACTCCGCGCCAGGCCGGCGGCGGCGAAGGGCCGGTACATCCGGCAGATCACGATCACGACCACGATGGGCCCCGGCATCCACGTCGACCCGGCACGGGTCCGCGGGATCGTCGAGGAGCTGGAGGAGCAGGCCGAGGCCGTTCCCGCGTAACCACAGCCCGTCGCCCGAGACAGCCGGCGGCTCCTCGCGGAGGAGCGGAAGCCCGGCCGAGGCGGCCTCGTTCCGTCGGTCGAGATCCTTCTCGCGTTCGGTCGAGCCCGCCAACCCGGCGGGCTCGATCCACAAGAGGAGGTGAAGGATGCAGAGGTCTGAGAAGGAGCGGGTCGTCGCGGAGCTGGCCGACCGGCTGCGCGCGTCGGAGACGCTCATCGTCGCCGACTACCGCGGGCTGACGATGCCGCAGATCGACGAGCTCCGCTCGAAGCTGATCGAGGCGGGCGCCCGCTTCCACGTCGTCAAGAACACGCTCACGCGGCGCGCCGCCGAGCAGGCCGGGGCGGAGTCGTTGCTCGCGCTGCTGGAGGGGCCGTCCGCGATCGCGTTCATCGAGTCCGGCGGCGACCCCGTGGCGGTCGCGAAGGCGCTCGGCGAGACGGCGCGCACGACCCAGGTGCTGGCCGTCCGCGGCGGCATGCTCGAGGGCAAGCCGATCTCGGCGGAGCAGGTCGAGGACCTGGCGAAGCTCCCGCCGATGGACGTGCTGCGCGCCCAGGTCATGGGTGCGATCGTCGCGCCGCTCCAGACCGTCGTGGGGCTGTTCAACGCCCCGCTGCGCGACCTCGTCGGGCTCATCGACGCCCGCATCGAGCAGCTGAAGGAGCAGGGGGACGTCTCCGGCGACGAGGCGGCCGCGGCGGCGACGCCGGCGGCAACCGAGCCGGAGGCGCCTGCATCCCAGGACGAGGCTCCCGCCGAGGAGCCGACCGCCGCCGCAACGGCCGACGAGGCCGCCGCCGGCGAGGACACCACGACTGACACCGATACGCAGGAGAAGGAGGAGTAATGGCAGCGGTCGACACCATCTTCGAGCAGCTCGGCTCGATGACCGTGCTCGAGCTCGTCGAGCTGAAGAACAAGATCGAGGAGGAGTGGGGCATCACGGCCGCCGCTCCGGTCGCGGTCGCGGCCCCCGGCGCGGTCGCCGGCGCCGGCGAGGGCGGCGCGGCCGTGGAGGAGAAGACGTCGTTCGACGTCGTTCTCGCGGGTGCCGGCGACAAGAAGATCCAGGTGATCAAGGTCGTCCGCGCGATCACGGGCCTCGGCCTCAAGGAGGCCAAGGACCTCGTCGACGGCGCCCCGGGCACCGTCAAGGAGGGCGTGAACCAGGAGGAGGCCGACTCGATCAAGGCGCAGCTCGAGGAGGCGGGCGCCTCGGTCGAGGTCAAGTAGCCCGTCGTCACACCTGCAGCACCGTGAGGGCCGCCCGGGCGGCCCTCACTCGTTCGGGTGGTCCTGCGCGGCAGACCGCAGGTTCCGGCCGATCCTCGGGATCTGAGGCTGGTGCAGGCACCCCCACGGAAGGAATCGACCGATGACGCTGAAGGCACTCGCCGCCGCCCTCGCCGGAGCCCTGGTCGCTGCGTCGGTCGCGCTCGCAGCCCCGGCCGACGACGGCGGCAAGGGCAAGGGGCGCGACGGGACGGGCACGTCCACGACCACGACGACCGCCCGGGGCGACGCGGCGCTCCTCGGCTGCGCTCGGACGCGCGAGCTCGAGCTGAAGGGCGCGTTCGTCTCGGCCGGCGCCGACTCGTTCGCGATGCTCGTCAGCGGCGGCAGCCGCCACGCGCGCGCGCTCAAGGGCATGCAGGTGACCGTGATGACGAACGCACGGACGCTCGTCCGACGCCGCGGGCACGCGACGCTCGCCGACCTCGTCGCGGGCGACCGCCTCTCGGTGCACGCGCGGACCTGTCGCACGACCGGAGGCGACACGACGGCCCCGCCCAAGCTGCTGGCGCGGAAGGTGGACGCGAAGCCGAAGAAGGCCACGCCGACGACGACCGCCACGTCCTAGAGAACCCCCTCCAGACCACCACGACCGACGAGAGGGCGCCGCGAGGCGCCCTCTCCCGTGTCGCTTGCGTCTCGGGCTATACTTCGTCTCCTAGAAGCGGTCGCCGCAGGGGATTCCTTGCGCTGACGACCCCTTTTGCGTTACCCTTCTGGGTTGCGCCGACGTCCCGCCCCGTTTTCGCCTGTCGCCTTTTCTCATCGATTCGCCTAGTTCCAAGGGAGGCTGTATCTCTTGACCACTAAGGTCGCCGCGCCGCGCGCGCGCAAGAGCTTTTCGCGTCTGAAGCACGTCCTCGACCTCCCCAACCTGATCGACATCCAGAAGGCCTCGTTCGACTGGTTCAAGAACGAGGGCCTCAAGGAGACGATCGCCGACATCTCGCCGATCGAGGACTACACGGGCACGCTCGCCGTGGAGTTCGGCGAGTTCCGCTTCGGCGACCCGCCCGTCTCGATCAAGGAGTGCCGCGAGAAGGACCTGACCTACCAGGCCCCGCTCAACATGACGGTCCGCTTCGTCAACAAGGAGACGGGCGAGATCCGCGAGCAGAACGTCTTCATGGGCGACTTCCCGATGATGACGGACGCCGGCACGTTCATCATCAACGGCACCGAGCGCGTCATCGTCACGCAGCTCGTGCGGTCCCCGGGCGCCTACCTGATGGAGCCCAAGGACGCGACGAAGCAGGTCTTCACCGCGAACCTGATGCCGGCCCGCGGCTCGTGGCTCGAGCTCGAGATCGACAAGAAGGGCGTCGTCTACGCCCGCATCGACCGGAAGCGCAAGCTGCCGATCACGACGCTGCTCCGCGCCCTGCCGGCGCAGGACCCGTCGACCGGCTGGGAGCTCGACACCTCCTCGAACGAGAAGATCCTCGAGCTCTTCGAGAACAACCTGTACATCGCGATGACGCTCGACAAGGACCCCTCCACGCGCGAGGAGGAGGCCCTCATCGAGGTCTTCAAGAAGCAGCG
>JBLNEO010000237.1:0-4083 GCA_050262775.1 Pseudomonadota bacterium
ACAGCTTGGCGAGGTCGCGCTCGGGGGGCAGTACGCCTGCAGGCCCGACGAGCCGGAGAGCGATGTGCCGCCGGAGTTGCTCGGCGACCTCCTCGTGGACGCGCGTGGCGCCGATGGGACCGAACGTGATGCGTGCGCGCGGCGTCACCGCGACGGATCGGCGCGACGCGATGGTGCGGCACGCGCGTCGTTCGGCGCCTTCATCTGCCGGTAAGGCTACCGCCCGCCGCTGTAGGGTTTCGGCGCGGTGCAGGTATCGGACGTCATGCATCGGGGCCTGCTGACCTGCGTTCCGTCGACGACGCTGGGCGAGGCGGCAACCCTCCTCGTTGAGTGGCGCGTCCACGCTCTTGTCGTCGCCGCGACCGACGGGCCGCCGCTCGGGATCCTCGCGGACTTCGACGTGCTCGCGGGCGAGTGGCTCGCGCGCGACGAGGCGAGCCGAGCAGTGATGACGCGCATGACTGCGCAGGAGCTGATGACGACTCCGCCGCGGATGATCGACGCGAGCGCCGATGTGCGCGAGGCAGCGGAGCTGCTGCACCGGGAGCGTCTCGCGCGGCTGCTCGTGGTGGATGCGGGCGAGGCCGTCGGCGTCGTCGCCATCTCTGACCTCGTTGCCCTGCTCGCCGTCGAAGAGGGGGACGGCCACCGCGTGCGCGACGCGATGTCGCGCGGCTTCGTCGTGTGCGCGCCGGACACCTCACTCCCCGCGCTCGCGCGCGCAATGTCGGAACGACGATCCCGATCGGTCGTGGTCCTCGGCCGGCGCGGCGAAGTCCTGGGGGTCGTGACGGGCACCGACCTCCTGCCACGGGTCGCGTCCGGCGACGTGCAGACGACCGCGGGTGACCTGCTGCACTCGCCGCTCACCATCGCACCCGATGCGACCCTGCGCGAGGCAGCCGACGCGCTCGTCGCAGCCGAGGTACACCGCCTCGTGGTCGTCGACCCGGCGCAGCCGGACGCGCTCCCGCTCGGCATCCTTTCGACCTCCGACGTCGTCGCGTACATGACGCGTCCCGGGTCGGGCTGGCGCGGCTAGACCCCCTCGCCCGGCTCCTCCGGGAGCTCGTACCAGCGCACGCGCTCGCCCACGCGCGCCCGCAGGCGCCAGCCGCGCGACTTCGGCTCCTGCTCGATCCGGTCGAGGAGCGTGTCGAAGCGCCGGACGATGTCCGCCTGATCTCGCGTCGAGAGGTCGTACTCCGCCACGCGGTCGCGACATTCCACGATGTTGTGCGTGATCGTGCGCCAGAGCCCCCAGTCGGAGGCGCAGAGCTCGGCGACTCGTGCGGCGTTCAGGGCATCGCCGTCGCGATCGGCCACCTCGTGGCCGTGGAGGAGGGTGAGCGCGTCGCGCACATCCTTCTCGTTGAGCTCGACGATCTGGAGTTTCGTCAGCAGCAGCTCCGCAAGCGGCAGTGTCACGGGCTCGAGCAGAAGCCGATCGTCGACCGGGACGCGATGGCACATCGCGAACTCGCCGACGAAGACGTCGATCTTGTCGCCCCGGTCGCCGTAGAAGATCAGCCGGCGCTTGCCGTGCAGGGCATTGAACGGCGTGTCGGCCTCGTACCCCGCCTCCCGGAACAATCGGCCCACGTCTCCGGACCTGCCGCGTGCCGTCACGAAGTCGAGGTCACCGTAGGCCCGCGCGAGCGCATCGGGCACCGGCTCCCGCGCCCGGATCCGCGCCGCGACGCCTCCAATCAGGCGCAGAGGGACGTCGGCTGCGGCGGCGAGCCGCGTCAGCCGCTCGCCCTCGACCACGATCTCGGACGAGACGTCCGCCACCCGCCGGACGATACTCGGCGCCTCACCGACGCGTCTGACCCCGCGGTCGTCGTCGGCAATCGCGCTGCCGCGCTGCCGGCCACATCCGTCCGGGCAGCGCGTCGCGAAGGTGGCGCGGCTCGCCGTTCGCCGACCGGTGAACGAGGTACAGGAGACCGAACCGCGGTCTACCCGCGCGGCGGCCCGTCCACGCCGTCCAGACGTCGAGCATCGGCCCGAGACGGCTGAGCAGGATCCGCTCGCCCGTCAGGCTCCGCGCGCCGACCTTGCCGTCGGGATACTCGACGACGTCCGGTGCGATCAGCGTCGAAAAGCATCAGGACGCGGATGGCGAAGTCGGTCGGGTTGCAGACCTGGTGCGCGCCTTCCTCCCCTCGCCGAAAGCAGACGACGTCGCCCTCCCTCAGTGTCTGCTCCCCGTCGGACGTCCGGAGCGTCGGCTCGCCGCGCAGCACGACGAGCCACTCCTCGTTGGCGTGGTGCGTGTGGTACTGCCAGAGCCGGTCGCCCGGCTCGAGCTCGACATGCTCCCGCCGATCAGCTCGGCGCGTGCCCCAGCCACTCCATCCGGTTCGTTCGCGTCGCCACTCGCGTTGTGCGGCTTCTCACGGACGGGTCACGGTGGTCTAGTCGCGCATGCGGCTCACGACAGCGTCCCCAAGCGGCCCAAGGAAGCCCGCAAGGGCGCCGATCGGGCCAAAGAGCGCAGCGCCCGCAGCGGTGAACGCGCCGGCCGACTTGAGAAGCTCAGTGACGCGGTCGAGTCTCCGGGCGATGGATTGTCGGTTCGGGTCCGTCCGTCGCAGCTCGCGCTCGACGCCGTCTAACTCGTTGTCGGCCGCGCGCAGGTCCTCCGGCGGCAGCGGGATTGCGCTGAGCGCGGCGCGGAGCTCTTCGGTCGCCCGCAGTGCGTCGAGCGCGGTGACGTTGACGTCGCGCCCAGCCTGGTTGATCTGCCCGTAGTTATCGCCCTCGAAGGTGTTGTGAAATTGCGCCACTGGTCAATACCGGCGGCTGAGCTGCGCGAGGCGCCGCTCGCGCTCGCGCGCCGCCTTCGACATCGAAACGCCGATGCCGGCGATGATCCCGCCCAGCGCAAAGGCTCCGAACGCGACCATTGGTGCCGGCAGTCCGAAGATTTCGGTCTCGAAGGGGTTCCCTGCGGTCGGGTCGTCGACCGACGTGCCGCCGGAGAAGATCAGATACATCCACCCTGCGAAGCCGCCGAGCGCGACAAGGAGGCCCACGGCGACGAGGAGCCGGCCGAGACCTCGCCCCTGGAAGATCTCGTCGAGCGGGTTGTCCTCCTCCAGGCGGTACTCGTTCCGAGTCTCGATGTTGACGTCGCGGCCCGCCTGGCTGATCGGGCCGTAGTTGTCGCCCGCGAAGCGGTTGCTGAACTCCGGTCCCGACTCCGCGGCGGGAAGCGCGTTCGTAGTGTCTGCCTCCGGCAGATCTACCCGCAGCTCGAGATCGCCGAGGCGAACGATGTCGCCCGCGCGGAGTGGGCGCGCGTCGTAGACCCGCGTCCCGTTGACGATAGTGCCGTTGCGCGAGTCGGCGTCCTCGATCGAGGCACGGCGTCCGTCCCACGACACATATGCGTGACGCCGGCTCAGGCCTGGTGAGTCGAGGATAAGGTCGGCAGCTGCGCCGCGGCCGACGAGTTGGTCACCGGGTCTCAACGCGTACGTCCTTCCGAGCAGTGGCCCGGGGCTCGTGACGATCAGCCGGGGCAGGTCGTGTGCCATAGCGACTCTGTGCAGCGTGTTGTCTTGCGCACTTCGAGGATCCGCCTTCGCCCCGCCGGTGTCAAGAACGAAGAGGCGGCCGTCGAGAGGAGGCCGCGAGCGTCGCGACGACAGAGGTCTACCTGACCCACGCCGTCGCACACGAGGCGGTCGACGCGATGCGGACACCGCCGCCGCCGACAAGGTGGAAGAGCTCCTGACACGTCTCCGGAACCGAACGTCGTGACGAGCGCCCGAGGGTGGTCCGGCCGCGACTCGGAGGTCGCGAAGGCCATCGACGCATACTCGGACGAGACGCTGGCCGCCTACCGGGAGTCGCATCGGCTCGTGCTCGAGCACGCGAACATGGAGCGGGCCGCGATCGAGGGTGGCTATGGCCGGCGGCAGCTCTTCGAACTCGTTCAGAACGGCGCCGACGAACTCGTGGGAAGCACCGGGAAGGTCGCGGTCGTCAGAGGCGGATGTGCCGGAGCCTCTTCGGCGGAAACTCGATGAGCTAAGGGCGAAGACCCCGAGGAAGCGCGATGAGCGCGTC
>JBLNEO010000238.1:0-23453 GCA_050262775.1 Pseudomonadota bacterium
CCTCCGGGATCGCGAGCTTGCCGAGGTCGTGGAGGCTGCCGGCGAGGCGCGTGAGCTCGACGAGCTCGTCGCTCAGCCCGAGGCGGACGGCCGTGCGCGCCGCGAGCTCCGAGACGCGCTCCGAGTGGCTGCCGGTGTAGACGTCGCGCGCGTCGACCGCCTTGGCGAGGCTCGCCGCGGCCCGGTAGCGCGCCGCCTTGTCGGCGCCGCTGGCGAGCTTCTTCAGCTCGGCGAGCTCGACGACGTCCGGCCGGTAGACGCGCACCTGGTTCTTCCCGTGCTCCTTCGCCCAGTAGAGCGCGCTGTCGGCGAGGCGGATCAGCTCGTCGCGGCCCACGCCCTGGGAGGGGTAGGTCGCGACGCCGGCGCTCACCGTCATGTGCACGCCGGGGTCGAGCGACACCGAGGCGAGGCGCTCGACGATCGACGTCGCCGCGAGCTGGGCCTCGTGCTGGTCGTAGCCGGGGAGGAGGACCGCGAACTCGTCTCCGCCGAGGCGGAACCCCTCGCCGCCCTGCCGCAGACGCGTCGCGAGCTGCGAGAGGACGCGGTCGCCGACGGGGTGCCCGAAGCGGTCGTTGATCTTCTTGAAGTCGTCGATGTCGATGAGGCAGAGCGACAGCGCGGTGCGGCGCTCCTGCGCGTCGAGGAGCTCCCGCTGGAGGCGCTCGTGGAAATGGCGGTGGTTGCCGAGGCCGGTCAGCGGGTCGGTCAGCGCGAGGCGCATCGCGCGCATCGCCCGGTGCGTCGAGCGCTGGTACAGCGCGATCGCGAGCAGGGGGCCGATCAGGGCGGCGGCGAAGAACGGGGAGCGCTGCCAGAGCACGACGAGCATCAGGGCGGCCGACGCCATCAGCCCCACGGGGACGATCACCGACTGGAGGTTCTGCCACGCCACGGGCACGTACGGCCGCTCGGCGCTCACCGAGAGCACGAGGCTCAGGAGCAGCCAGTTGACGGCGAACTGCGCGACGAAGGCGATCACGACCTTCGCGAGCAGCGCGCCCGGGCCGTCGCCGTCGAGGGGGGCGATCAGGATCCCCGCGACGGCACAGCCGATCGCGAACGTCGCCGCGTTGAAGCTCATGCGGACGAACGGGCGGTGGTCGATCAGGTTCGCGAGCACGAGCGCGCCGACCCAGACGAGAGTGCCCGTCTCCCAGCCGAAGAGCACGACGGCCGAGACGGCGAACACGACGCCGAGCGAGACGCCGCGCGTGTCGACGCCCTCGACCGGCACCGGATGGCGCTCGGCGATGACGACGACCACGAAGAGCGTCGCGATCCCGATCAGGTCGGCCGCGTCGCGGGTCGTCGTCGCGAACTCGATCGCCGCGACGACGACGATGGCCAGCCCCGCCAGCCAGACGGGCACCAGCACCGCGAGAAGCCGGACCGGAAGAGCCCCCCTCGAGCCCACCGGACTGTGGCCTCCCCTACGCCTCTACCACTGCCAGCCGGTCCAGCCGTAGCCGAGCCAGGCTGCGATCACGGTCAGCGATGCGAGGGCGGCCGCGAAGCGTGCATTCCACTGCAACATCGGTGTTCCTCCCCAACGTAGGACGCCAGACTTGGGGAGATTGTGCGCACGGGGTGGGGACGCCTCCATCCCCCGTTGGGGTGATTGTGCGGTTTCCGGCATGTTTCGGCCGATTCGGCTAGGCGGCGAGCCCGGCCTCGGCGAGCGGTCGTCGCGCCCACGCGAACCGCTGCCGGTACCAGCCCTCGAGCCGGACGAGGGTCGTGCCCGCCCCCGACGAGTGAACCATCCAGCCGGCGCCGGCGTAGATCCCCATGTGATCGACCTGCGCCGGTTTCGACCGTGGCCCCTTCGCGCCGAAGAAGACGACGTCGCCCGGCTGGAGCGCGTCGAAGGCGATGCGATTCCTGCGCGGCACCTCGCCGCTCATCGCGAAGGTCGTGCGCCCGCGCAGCGTCCCGGCGAGCGCGGGTGCGTCGGGGTACGCCTGGAGCTTGTAGACGCGCCAGACGAAGCCGGAGCAGTCGAAGCCGCCCTGCGCCTGCGGCCCGTCGGGCCCCGTCCGGCTCTCCGACTCGCCGCCCCAGACGTAGGGGAACCCGACGAACCAGAAGCCGCGCGCGAGCACCCGGCGCTGCCAGTCGGTGAGCGCGGGAAGGACGAACGAGGCGGCGGCGGTGCGGGCCCGCTCCGCCTCCGAGCCGCGGAGGCCGAGGATGCGCGCGGCGGAGAACGCCGCCTCCGCGCGCGTCACCGGGTCGTTGGGGCGCAGCTCGAGGTCGTCCTGCCCGGCGGGGTGGTTCGTCCGCAGGCCGAGGAGCCGCGCCACGACCTCGCTGCCGAAGCGTCCGGGCGGGGCGAGGCCGGCGGCGCGGGCGCCGGCGGCGAACGTCGCCGCCGCGTCGGCGAGGCCGAGCGCGCGCACGAGGCGGGCGTCGAGCTCCGCGAGCGTCACCGTCGCCGTCGGATCCGCCGGCAGGGGCTGCTGGAGGCCGGTCAGCCCGGTGACGAGGTCGGCGAGCTCGCCGCGCGTGAGCGGCTCGTCGGGGCGGAAGGAGGCGGCGTCGGCTCCCATCAACCCGCGGCCGACGACGGTGGCGATCTCGTTCTGCGCCCACACCGGCGGACGCGTCGCGGCCCCCGCGGCGGGGACGAGCGCGAGCAGCGCGAGGACGGCGGCGGCGATGCGGGCCGGGCGGCGCATCCCCCGTGGGATCGGCCGCCGCACCCTGCTGCTTGAATCCCCCGCATGGACGTCGAGCTCGAGCCCGAGCCGCAGCCGGCGGAGCTGGAGGCGATCCGAGCGGCGCTCGCCGAGGGCGAGCCCGACACGGACGCCGACGCGTGGTGGCGCGCCGGCCTCGACTTCGCCGACGACTAGGGCGAGGCGACGGCGCGGCGGCGGAAGAGCGCCGGCGCGCCACGCGCGTAGTCGAGGCCCGACACCCACGTCAGCACGAGCGCAACGAGAAGGGCCCACCACGCGGCCGTGTCCGACCACGCGCCTGCGGCGGCGAAGCCGCCGATCGCGGCGGCGACCGCCTGCGACCACGTCTTCAGCTTCCCGAGGTCGCGGGCCGGGATCACGACGCCGCGCTCGATCGCGCCGAGCCGCAGCCCCGACACGAGCAGCTCGCGCGCGACGATCGCGGCGACCATCCAGCCGGGGAAGACGCCCTGGTCGATGAGCACGATCAGCACCGACAGGACGAGCACCTTGTCGGCGATCGGGTCGAGCAGCGACCCGAGCGCGGAGGTGTGCCCGCGGCGCCTCGCGATGCGGCCGTCGAGCCAGTCCGTCGACATCGCGAGGCAGAAGACGGCCGTCGCCCAGTAGTCGTTGTGGGTGAAGTCGAGCTCGTACAGCAGCACGACGATCGGCACGGACAGCGCCCGTGCGACGGTGAGCTGATCGGGGAGCCCCATCCGTCCGGGAGAATACGGGCGTGCCGCCCTTCGAGCGCGTCCTCGTCGCCAACCGAGGCGAGATCGCCGTCCGCGTCTTCCGCACGCTGCGGGAGCTGGGGATCGGCTGCGTCGCCGTCTACTCCGAGCCCGACGCGGGCTCGCGGCACGTGCGTGCCGCCGACGAGGCGTACGCCATCGGTCCCGGCCCGGCGGCGCAGAGCTACCTCGTGGGCGAGCGGATCGTCGAGGTCGCGCTCCGCGCGGGCGCACAGGCGATCCATCCCGGGTACGGCTTCCTCGCCGAGAACGCCGACTTCGCGCGCGCCGTCGAGGACGCCGGGCTCACCTGGATCGGCCCGCCGCCGGCCGCGATCGAGGCGATGGGCTCCAAGATCGCCGCGCGCGAGCGGATGCGCGAGGCGGGCGTGCCGATCGTCCCGGGGACGACGGAGCCGCTCGCCTCCGTCGCCGACCTCCTGCGCATCGGGGGCGAGCTCGGATGGCCGCTCGCGATCAAGGCGTCGGCCGGCGGCGGCGGCAAGGGCCTGAAGATCGTCCGCTCGCCCGACGAGGCAGAGCGCGCCTTCGAGTCGGCGCGCCGGGAGGGCGAGGCGTACTTCTCGGACGCGACCGTGTACATCGAGCGGTACCTCGAGCGCCCGCGACACGTCGAGGTGCAGGTGCTCGCGGACGCGCACGGCACGGCGATCCACCTCGGCGAGCGCGACTGCACGATCCAGCGCCGGCACCAGAAGCTCGTCGAGGAGACGCCGTCGCCGGCGGTCGACGACGAGCTCCGCGCCCGGATCGGCCGCATCGCGGTCGACGCCGCACGTGCCGTCGACTACCGCGGCGCCGGGACGATCGAGGGGCTGCTGTCGCAGGAGGGCGAGTACTTCTTCCTCGAGATGAACACGCGCATCCAGGTGGAGCACACGGTCACGGAGGCCGTGACCGGGCTCGATCTCGTGCGCGAGCAGGTGCTGATCGCCGCGGGCGAGCCGCTGTCGGTGCGGCAGGAGGACGTTCGCCTCCACGGGCACGCGATCGAGTGCCGCGTGAACGCGGAGGATCCCTCCACGGGCTTCCTCCCCTCGCCCGGGCGGATCACGACCTACCGCGAGCCGGGCGGGCCGGGCGTCCGCGTCGACTCGGGCGTCGAGGCCGGCTCGGAGATCCTCGCGCTGTACGACCCGATGGTCGCGAAGCTGATCGTGCACGCCCCCGACCGCGAGCAGGCGCGCACGCGGATGCTGCGCGCGCTCGCGGAGTTCGAGATCGGCGGCGTGACCACGCTCCTCGGCTTCCACCGCGCGCTGCTCGAGCACCCGTGCTTCGCGGACGGCGCGGCGTGTCACGGGGTCGTCGAGTCGGACGAGCTCGCGGCGCGGGCGCGCGAGCTGTCGCACGCGCCGGCCCCGTCCGCCGCGTCGGACGGGCGGCCGCCGACGGTGCGGAACCGCGTCGTCGAGGTGGACGGTCGCCGTTTCACGGTGCGCGTGCACGAGCCGGAGTCGCCGTGGCGCGAGCTCGCACGGCGGCGCGCGGAGCGGACCCGACGCGGAGGCGCCGGCGTCGGCGGACGCGACGCGGTGGTGACGCCGATGCAGGGCACCGTCCTCGCCGTGGAGGTGTCGGAGGGCGACGCCGTCGTGGCGGGCCAGGTGCTGGCGGTCGTCGAGGCGATGAAGATGGAGAACGAGGTGCACGCCCATCGCGCCGGCGTCGTCCGCGAGCTCGCCGTCGCCGCCGGCGAGACCGTCGCGAGCGGCCAGGTGCTCTGCGTGGTGGTCGACGAATGACGACCGACGAGGTCGTCGCGCGGCTCGTCGAGGACGAGACGCTCACGCACGCGACCCTCAGCGGCCCGCGCCGCCGGGGGGACGAGACGCCGCGACGCCTGACGATCCGGCCGGTGCTCGTCCGCGGCGAGCGCCGCTACCAGTGGACGAGTCACTACGCGACGCGGACGGCGGACGAGAACCTCACCGGCGACGAGACGCGCGCGCGCCTCGTGGAGCTCCTCGGACGCGAGTACCGACAGGGGCTGCTGCACGCGCCCGACGCGGACTACCAGGTGCTCGCCGGCGGACGGAGCGCGCGCGTGCTCGAGCGCCCGCCGACGCGGGCGCGGGCCGACCTCGCACACGACCGGCGGAAGCGGCGGGTGCTCGAGGAGGGCGAGCCGGTGCCGTTCCTCGTCGAGCTCGGCGTGATGACGCCCGACGGGCGCGTCCGTGCCCGGCGGCAGGACAAGTTCCGCCAGGTCAACCGGTTCCTCGAGCTCGTCGAGGACGTGCTGCCGGCGCTCCCAGACCGCGACCCGCTGCGCGTCGTCGACTTCGGCAGCGGCCGGTCGTACCTCACCTTCGCGCTCCACCACCTCCTGGCGGCGCACCACGGACGCCGCGTCGAGCTGCTCGGGCTCGACCTCAAGCCCGACGTCGTCGCCGAGTGCGCCGCGCTCGCGGAGCGGCTCGGGGCGGAGGGCCTCCGCTTCGAGGTCGGCGACATCGCGGACGCCGACCGCGCCGACGGCGTCGACCTCGTCGTGAGCCTCCACGCCTGCGACACGGCCACCGACGCCGCGCTCGCGAAGGCGGTCGAGTGGGGGGCAGAGGTGATCCTCGCCGTGCCGTGCTGCCAGCACGAGCTGCTGCCGCAGATCGACGACGCGACGCTGGCGCCCCTGCTGCGGCACGGTCTCCTGAAGGAGCGGTTCGCCGCCGAGGTGACGGACGCCGTCCGGGCCCAGCTGCTCGGCCTCGCCGGCTACGACGTGCAGCTCGTGGAGTTCGTCGCGCTCGAGCACACGCCGAAGAACGTCCTCATCCGGGCGACGCGCCGGCCGGGCCGCGACACGACGACGCTCGCCCGCGAGTACGCGGCGCTGAAGGCGGCACTCGGCTTCGACCACGCGCTCGAGCGGCTGCTCGGCGACCGGATCGCGATCCCCGCGTGAGCACGCGGGGGCTCGACACGTCGCGGCCGCTGTGCGCGGAGGCGGCGCTCGAGCGGCACGAGCCGCTGGCCGGGACGGCGAGCCGCGTCACCCGCTGGCTGCTCGTCGAGTACGGCGGGCAATGGCCGTACGAGCCGCTCGACGCGACGGTCTTCGCGGGCGGTCTCGGCGCCCGTCTCGGGGCGCAGCTCGCCGAGGTCCCGGGCGCCCGCCTGTGCCTGGTGAAGCGGCCGGGGGAGGGCCGCCGCGACGGCGTCACCGTGTTCTACGGCTCGACGCCCGGCCGGGGCGGCCGGTTCCTGCGTCTCGAGCTCGACGATCACGGGCGGCTGGGCGAGCTCGATCTCGCGGCGCTGCTCCGCGACGTCGACGGGCCGGGGGAGCGGCTCGAGCACCCGCTGCTGCTCGTCTGCACCCACGGCGTCCGCGACCGCTGCTGCGCGAGGTACGGGCAGGAGCTCTGCCGCGCGCTGGGCGGCTCCGCGCCCGACGGATGGGTGTGGCAGGCGAGCCACGTCGGCGGCGACCGCTTCGCGGGCAACCTCGTCGCGCTCCCCGAGGGTCTCTACTTCGGGCGCGTCGGCCGCGCGGAGGCGCCGCGCGTCCTCGAGGCGTACCTCGACGGGCGGATCGATCTCGCGTGCTACCGCGGGCGCTCGTCCGACCCGTTCGCGGTGCAGGCGGCGGAGGCGGCGGTGCGCGAGCGGACGGGCCTCACGGGCTTCTGCGACCTCGCGTGGACGGAGACGCTCCGCGTCGAGGACGGCGTGTGGGAGGTCGCGTTCCGGGCGGAGGTCGCGGGGGATGTCCACCGCGTTCGCGTCGAGCGCCGTCTCGGGGAGCCGCAGCTCCTGACCTGCCGCGCGGCGGAGCCGCGGCCGCCCCGGCAGTTCGTCGTCACGCCGCTCTGAGGAAGCCCTCGCGGACGAGGCGGCGGGCGAGGACGACCCGGCTCGCCCCGTCGAGCGTCCCCGGCAGGTCGGCGAGCGCCACCGGCCCGGTCGCCTCGACGAGCGCGCCGACCTCCTCGAGCGCGTGCGCCGGGAACCGCAGCTCCGTCCCCTCGAACCGCAGCACCCCGTCGTCGAGCTCGGCGATCACCGTCGCCCGCCGCTCCACGACCGTCGCCGGCGTGATCGCGTCGAGTCCGCGCAGCTGCGCGAGCTGGCCGTCGAGGATCGGCCGCCGGCTGGCCACGAACGCACGGCGCCGTGCGGCGGCGACCGTGTCCGGGTCGAGCTCGGCGGCGAGCCGGTCGAGGAGCTCGGCCCCGCCCTCCCCGTCGGCGGGCACGCCGCGGCGGAACGCGACGTCGCGTTCGGTCCGCTCGACCGCCGCGCGCAGCGCGTCGACCCACGGGACGACGTTCACGCCGACGGTCAGGTGGAGCGAATCCTCGTCGGAGGTCAGCGCCTCGTGCATCCACCCGCGGGGGAGGTAGAGCGTGTCGCCCGCCTCGAGCACGACGTCGAGCACCGTCGGCCCGTGCTCGCCCATCGCCGCCTCGTAGCGCTGGTGCTTGAGCGGGAGCTCCCACACGGGGTCGTACACGAGCCACCGCTTCCGGCCGGAGACCTGGAGCACGAAGACGTCGTGCGTGTCGTGGTGCACCGGCAGGCCCTGCGACCGCTTCGGCGTGAAGTAGGCGTTCAGCTGCGCCGGGTGACCGAGGTACGCCTCGAGCAGCCGGCAGAACACGGCCGTCGCCGTGCGCGTCAGGTGCAGGCCCTGGAGGACGAGCGTGGCGCCGGCCGCGAACGCCGCCGTGACGCGGCGCGGCTGCGCCGTGCCGGTGAACGGCACCGGCCGCCAGGAGAGGTCGGTCGCGTAGTCGGCCGCGTCGTGCCGCGCGTCGGCCTGTACGAGCCGGAACCCGGGCACGCGCAGCCCGGGTTCCTCCATCATCCGCACGGCCTCGCGCGCGGAGAGGAGGTCGTCGAACCGACCCGCCTCCCCGCGCGCGACGTGCAGGGGCGTGCGCTCCCAGCAGTCCCGCAGGAACTCCTCCGCCCCGACCGGGTCGATCGCGCGGAGCAGCGCCGAAGGGCTAGCTGGGGTCGTCCGCGTCCGCGTCCGTGTCGTCGGCGTCGGCGTCGGTGCCGTCCGAGTCGTCGGCGGGCTCGAGGCCGCCCGCACCACCGATGGTCTCGATGTCCTCGTCGGACAGCGTGTCGCGCTCCGTGTCCATCGTCTCCTCCTCCGTCGGGGCGCCCTGAGGCTACAGGGTGCGCTGGTATGCCCTGAAGGCCCACGTCGCGAACGCGGTCGTCGCCGCGGTGAACGCGACGAGCAGGGCGAGGTGCAGCCAGACGTCGCCCCAGTCGGGCCCGGCGAGCACCGGCTCGCGCGCGGCGACCACGGCCCACTCGACCGGGTTGAACGAGGAGAGCGACCGCATCCAGCCCGGGATCAGCGAGCGCGCGATCAGCATCGAGGAGAAGAACATCAGCGGCAGCCCGATGAAGTTGGCGACCGCGATCATCGACGCCTCCTTCCGCGTCAGCAGCGCGAGGCCCTGCGAGATCCCGGCGAACCCGGCGGAGATGAGGCCGCCCGCGAGGAGGATCACCAGCCAGCCGAGCGGCCCGCCGTTCGTCGCGCCGAGCGGCAGAGCGACGAGGAGGATGATCAGCCCCTGGATCAGCGACGTCATGCCGCTGCGGATCACCTGCGAGAGCACGAGCGACGTTCGCCGCGCCGGGGTCGCCAGGAAGCGCTCGATCACGCCGCGGTCGAGGTCCTGGATCATCCCCATCCCGCTCCACGTGCCCTGGAAGAACGCGGTCATGATCACGACCGCGGGCGCGAGGAAGTCGACGTACGAGGTGGTCTCGAACCCGGGGAGGTCGACGATCCGCCGGAACAGCTGGCTGTAGAGCAGCAGCCAGAACATCGGCTGCACGAGCATCATCACGATCCAGATCGGCTCGCGCATGAGGTTGCGCGTCTGCCGCCCCACCATGTACCAGGACTGGGTCAGCGTCTCGCTCACGGCCCTCCCTCCGCGTCGTCGGCGCGGAAGTCGCGGCCCGTGTGGTGGAGGTAGACGTCGTCCAGCGAGGGCCGCGAGAGCGTGACCGAGGCGACGGGGACGCCGCGCGCCTCGAGCGCCGAGAGGATGCCGGGGACCGCACGGCCGCCGTGGTCGACTCGCGCCCGGACGTGCCGCCCGTCGAGCTGCGCCTCGTGCACCTCGGCGAGCTCGCGCACGATCGCGAGCGCACGCTCGCCGTTCCCGTTGTCGAGCTCGACGTGCACGGCGTCGCCCTCCATGCCGCGCTTGAGCTCCTCGGGCGTGCCCTCCGCGACGATCCGGCCGCGGGAGACGATCGCGAGCCGGTCGGCGAGGCGGTCGGCCTCCTCGAGGTAGTGCGTGGTGAGGAGGATCGTCAGCCGCTCGCGCGCGGCGAGGCGTTCGAGCTCGCCCCACATCGCCGCGCGCGCCTCGGGATCGAGCCCCGTCGTCGGCTCGTCGAGGAAGAGCACCGACGGGCGGTGGACGAGGCCGAGCGCGACGTCGAGGCGGCGCTTCATCCCGCCGGAGTAGCCGCGGACGACGCGGTCGGCGGCATCCGCGAGCGAGAAGAGGCGGAGGAGCTCGTCGACGCGGTCCCGCAGCCCGTCGCCCCCGAGTCCCTGGACGCGTCCCTGGAGCGTCAGGTTCTCCCGGCCGGTGCCCTCCGGGTCGACGCCGGAGGCCTGCGGGACGTACCCGATCGAGCGGCGGACGCGGCCCGGCTCGCGCGCGACGTCGTGCCCCGCCACCTCGGCGTGCCCCGCGTCCGCGCGCGTGAGCGTGACGAGGATCCGGGTGGTCGTCGACTTGCCCGCGCCGTTCGGGCCGAGCAGGCCGAACACCTCGCCCTCGCTGACGCGGAACGAGACGCCGTCCAGCGCCTGCACGTCTCCGTAGCGCTTCTGGAGTCCCTCGACGACGATCGCGTCCACGGCGGCGAGGCTAGCGAGACGCCGGTGCGGCCGCTCCGCGAATGCGACCGTGAACCGACAGAGCAACAGACCGTCACGCGTGCGGTCTCGACCGGGAGGTGCCGGCTCCCAGGCCAGTACGATCGGACGGATGCGCGGGCACATGAAGTCGACGTTCTCGATCGTCGCCGCCGACCCCGAGGCCCGCGAGGTGGGGTGCGCCGTCCAGTCGAAGTACTTCGCCGTCGGGACGGTCGTGCCGTGGGCGCGCGCCGGCGTCGGCGCCGTCGCGACGCAGGCCGCCGGCGTCGCCGCGTACGGACCGCGCGCGCTCGAGGAGCTCGCGCACGGCGCCGCACCGGACGAGGCCCTCGCGCACGTGCTCGCCGACGACGAGGAGCGCGAGACGCGGCAGCTGGGCGCGGTGACGGCGGCCGGCGCGGCGGCCGGGCACACCGGCGCCGACTGCCTCGCGTGGGCAGGCCATCGCACGGGCCCCGGCTACGCGGTGCAGGGAAACATCCTCGCCTCGGAGGACGTGGCGATCGCGATGGAGGCGGCGTTCCTCGACTCGGCGGGGATGCCGCTGGCGCACCGTCTGATCGCGGCGCTCGAGGCGGGCCAGGCGGCCGGCGGGGACGCGCGCGGGCAGCAGTCGGCCGCGGTCGTCGTGGAGCGCACGGGCGCGGCCGCCGAGAGTCGCGAGGGCGTCGACCGCGTCGTCGACCTCCGCGTCGACGACCACGCCGAGCCGATCCGCGAGCTCCGGCGCCTCTACGGCATCCACCGGAGGTGGGACGCCCTGCGACGGGCGACCGGGCACCACCACCCCGGTGCCTACGAGCTCGGCGCTGCGATCCTCCGCGAGGCGCTCGACGACCTCGGCGAGGACGGCGTCGTCCTCTACGACCTCGCCTGCTTCGAGGCACTGGCCGGGCAGAGGACGCAGGCGGCGGCGCACCTCGAGCGGGCGCTCGAGCTCGACCCGGGCCTCCGGCCCGCAGCCGAGCACGACCCCGACCTCGCGTCGCTCCGCGGGTGATCACGAGAGCCGACGTCGAGGCGGCGGCGGTTCGACTCCGCGGCGTCGCGCACCGCACACCCGTCTTCACCTCTCGGACGCTCGACGCGGTCGCCGGCGGTCGCGTCTTCCTCAAGGCCGAGAGCTTCCAGCGCGGCGGTGCGTTCAAGTTCCGTGGCGCCTACAACGCGATCGCGTCGCTCTCCGCCGAGCGCCGCGCGCGCGGCGTGGCCGCGTACTCGTCGGGCAACCACGCGCAGGCCGTCGCGCTCGCCGCGTCGCTCCTCGGCGTCCCGGCGGTGATCCTCATGCCGGAGGACGCGCCGACGACGAAGCTCGCGGCGACGCGCGGGTACGGCGCCGAGGTGATCGCGTACGACCGCTACACGCAGGACCGCGAGGCGCTCGGCCGCGCGCTGGCCGACGAGCGGGGTCTGAGCCTGATCCCGCCGTACGACGACGAGGCGGTCATGGCCGGCCAGGGGACGGTCGCGCTCGAGTTGCTGGAGGACGTCCCCGACCTCGACGTGCTCGTGACGCCTGTCGGCGGCGGCGGCCTCCTCTCGGGCTGCGCCGTCGCGGCCGAGGGCCGCGAGGCGTGGGGCGTCGAGCCGGAGGCCGGCGACGACGGCCGTCGGTCGCTCGAGCGCGGCGCGCGCGTCACGATCGACGTGCCGCGGACAATCGCGGACGGGCTCCAAACGACGTCGCTCGGGGAACGGCCGTTCGCGGTGATCCGCGAGCGCGTCGCGGGCATCGTCACCGTGTCCGACGCGGAGCTCGTGGAGGCGATGCGGTTCCTGTTCGAGCGCCTCAAGCTCGTCGTCGAGCCGAGCGGTGCCGCCGCCGTCGCGGCCGTGCTGACGGGGAAGGTTCGCGCCGACCGCGTCGGCGCCGTCCTGTCGGGCGGGAACGTGGGCGCCGAACGCTTCGCGGAGCTGATCGCCGGCCCGCCTCGGTAGAGTCCCGCCCCGGCCGATGGACCTCTACGAGTACCAGGGCAAGGAGCTCTTCCGGCGGTTCGGGATCCCCGTCTCCGAGGGGCGACTCGCCACCACCGCCGAGGAGGCGGAGCAGGCGGCGCGCGAGCTCGGCGGCCCCGTCGTCGTGAAGGCGCAGGTCCTCACCGGCGGGCGCGGCAAGGCCGGCGGCATCAAGCTTGCCGACTCGCCGGAGGACGCCCGCGCGAAGGCGGAGGCGATCCTCGGCATGGACATCAAGGGCCACGTCGTGCGCCGCCTCTGGATCGAGCAGGCGAGCGACATCGCGAAGGAGTACTACCTCTCGATCACGTTCGACCGGGGCGAGAAGAAGCCGCTCTTCATGTTCACGACCCAGGGTGGCGTCGACATCGAGCAGGTCGCGGAGGAGAGCCCCGACGCGCTCGTGAAGCTGCACGTGGACGCACTCGAGGGCTACCAGCCGTGGATCGCGCGCCGACTCGTCTACGGCGCGGGGATCGGGGACGCGGGCGAGCAGAAGCAGATCGCGTCGATCGTCGAGCGCCTCTACGCCGCCTTCGTCGGCGCGGACGCGATGCTCTGCGAGATCAACCCGCTGATCGTCACGCCCGACGGCGAGGTGAAGGCGCTCGACTCGAAGTTCACCGTCGACGACAACGCGCTCTACCGGCGGCCCGACGTGGAGGCGATGCGCGACCCCGAGGCCGTGCCGGCCGAGGAGCGCTTCGCGCGCGAGAAGGGCGTCACCTACGTGAAGCTCGACGGCGACGTCGGCGTGCTCGGGAACGGCGCCGGGCTGTCGATGTCGACCGTCGACGTCGTCACGTTCGTCGGTGGCCGTCCCGCGAACTTCTGCGACCTCGGCGGCGGCGGCGACGCGCAGGGCGTCGTCGACGCGCTCGAGGTGATCACGCGCGACCCGCAGGTCACGTCGATCTTCTTCAACATCTTCGGCGGCATCACCCGCTGCGACGAGGTCGCGAAAGGCATCCTCGCCGCGCTCGACCGCCTCGACATGTCGCACTATCCGATCGTCGTCCGGCTCGACGGGACGAACGCCGTGGAGGGCCGCCGCATCCTCGCCGAGGCCGGGCGCCCGAACATCCATCCCGAGTCGACGATGCTCGACGGCGCGCGCCGCGCGGTGGAGCTGGCCCACGCATGACCGATCTCTGGTCGGGGCGGGCCGACGCGTACCGCGCGCGGACGGAGCAGGCGACGGGTGCGGACCTCGAGCTGCTCGCCTCGTGGGCGGCCGGCTGCGCGACGGCGCTCGACGTCGCCACCGGCGGCGGGCACACCGCGCGCCGCCTGCGCGAGGCCGGGATCGCGGTGACGACGCTCGATCCGGCGCCCGGCATGGCCGCCGACGTGCTCGCCTCCGCGGAGGACATCCCGTTCGCCGACGCGAGCTTCGACGCGGTCGTCTGCCGGATCGCCCCGCACCACTTCCACGACGTCCACGCGGCGGTCGAGGAGATGGCGCGCGTCGCCCGCCGCCTCGTGCTGCTCGAGGACACGCTGTTCGCCTCGGAGCAGGTCGAGCAGGCCGAGCGGCTCCGCGATCCGAGCCACGTCCGCTCGTACACCGAGGAGGAGTGGCGGGCGATGCTCCAGGGCGCCGGGCTCGTGGTCGAGGAGACGTGGACCTACGAGATGCGGCACCCGCTCGACGGCTGGCTCGCGCGGACGGGCGCGTCCGAGGTCGAGCAGGCGGAGGTGCGGCGGCTCCTCGCGGAACACGTCGTCGACGGCGACTACGTCGACCGCAAGCTGCTGCTGAAGGCGAGGGTGTAGCGCGTGGCGATCATCGTCGACGAGACCACCAAGCTGGTCGTGCAGGGCCTGACGGGCTCCGAGGGGCGCTTCCACGGCGTGCGCAACAAGCAGTACGGGACGCAGGTCGTCGCGGGCATGACGCCGGGGAAGGGCGGACAGGACGTCGAGGGGATCCCGGTCTTCGACACGGTCGCCGACGCCGTCGCCGAGACGGGAGCGAACACCTCGATGATCTTCGTGCCCGCGCGGTTCGCGGGCGACGCGATCTACGAGGCGGTCGACGCGGGGATCCGCACCGTGATCTGCATCGCGGAGGGACTGCCCGCCCACGACATGCTCCGGATCTACACGTACATCCGCCCCAAGGGCGTGACGATGATCGGCCCGAACTGCCCCGGCGCGCTCTCCCCGGGGAAGGCGAACGTCGGGATCATCCCGGCCGAGGTCTTCGCCGAGGGACGGATCGGCCTCGTCTCGCGCTCCGGCACGCTGACCTACCAGATCGGGTACGAGCTCGCGCAGCGCGGGCTCGGCAACTCCACCATCGTCGGCATCGGCGGCGACCCCGTCGTCGGCTCGTCGTTCATCGACGTGCTGCAGCAGTTCGAGGACGACCCCGAGACGGACACGGTCGTCATGGTCGGCGAGATCGGCGGCAACGAGGAGGAGAAGGCGGCGGCCTTCATCGAGGCGTCGATGACGAAGCCGGTGTTCGCCTACATCGCCGGCTTCACCGCGCCGCCCGGGAAGACGATGGGGCACGCCGGCGCGATCATCTCGGGCTCGTCGGGGACGGCCGCGGCGAAGAAGGACGCGCTCGAGGCCGCCGGGATCACCGTCGGCACGTCGCCGACGGAGGTCGCGCAGCTCGTCGCCGACGCGGTGGGATGATCGACCATCCGGCGGAGCCCCACCGCGCCCGGGCCGGGAGCGGCGGCAACGCCCTCAGGGCCGGGGTCCTCGGCGTCAACGACGGCCTCGTCTCGAACCTCAGCCTCGTGATGGGCGTGGCGGGCGCCGGCGTCGCGTCCGACGACATCCTCGTCACGGGCTTCGCGGGGCTGCTCGCGGGCGCCGCGTCGATGGCGATGGGCGAGTGGATCTCCGTCACCAGCTCGCGCGAGCTGTTCGGACGGATGCTGCGGCTCGAGCGGGCCGAGCTCGCGGCCGACCCCGACTTCGAGCTCGACGAGCTGACGGCGATCTACCAGGCGAAGGGGCTCGACGCGCGCGACGCCCGCAACGTCGCCTCGATCCTCTCGCGCGATCCGGAGCGCGCGTTCGAGACGCATGCGCGCGAGGAGCTCGGGATCGACCCGGCCGACCTCGGCGGCTCCGCCTGGGTCGCCGCCGGCACGTCGTTCGCGCTCTTCGTGGTCGGCGCGATCGTGCCGGTGGTCCCCTTCCTCTTCCTCGACGGCGGCCGCGCCGTCGGGCTCGCGCTCGCGCTGAGCATCGTCGCGCTGTTCGGCATCGGCGTCGCGATCACGTACCTGACCCGGCGGAGCTGGGTGTGGTCGGGCGTTCGCCAGCTTCTCTTCGGCCTCGCCGCCGCGGGCGTGACGTACGGCGTGGGCGCGCTGTTCGGCATCGCGCTCGACTAGCGCGCCGCGTCGAGCTCCCTGAGCGCCGCCCGGCGCTGCCGGCGTGCGACGAGGGCGGCCGCGAGCTCCCACGCGAGCGCCGGGGGCGTGGGGAGCGCGCGCGCCACGCGGAGCCGGAGCCGGATGCCCGCTTGCGCGTAGACGCCGCCGAAGAGGTAGCGGACGCGCGGGAGATGGAGCGGCGCGCAGACGACCGTCGCGTCCGTGACGCCGCGCTCGACGAGGAGCGGCAGCGACCGCGCCGCGTTCTGCGCGGTCGTCGATGCGGTGGGCTCGACGACGAGCGGGACGTCGCGCCGTCCCGGCCACGCCGAGCGCATCTGCTCCGCCTCGCCGCCGCGACCGCCGGTGAAGACGACGGCGACGGGGCGGCGCTCGTCCGCCAGCGCGGCCGCGCTCGCGAGGAGTCTGCGGCAGCGCCTGCTCATCCGCCCGAGGCGGCTGTGGCCCGGCACGACGATCGCCCACATGTCCTCAGTATCGCTCGGCCAGCGCCCAGGCGAGCGCGAGCGCGACGGCCAGACCGACGGCCGCCGCGATCGCGGCCCGGAAGGCCTCGGGCGACGCGGAGGCGGCCGCGCCGCGTGCGGCCCCCACGGCGAGGAGCGCGCCGACGAGGAGCGGGATGCCGATCGTCGCGATCCCGAGGATCCCCCAGACGACGAGCGCCGTCCCCGCGGCGGTGAGGAGCACGAGCTGCAGCCCGGGCGCCGAGATGAGCCCCGCGACGAGCGCGGCGGCACCCGCGAGCAGCAGGCTGCCGACGACGAGGCCGGCGCGCGGCCCGGCGGCGGTGTCGTCGTCGACGACGATCGCCGCGAGGTAGACGACGGCGATGCCGAGTGCGACCGCCGCCGCTCCGAGCGCGAGGGCGCGCGTCGACAGGCCGAGCATCAGGCGACGAGGCGGGCGAGCTCGCCGAGCGCGTGCACCATGTCGACGTCCTCGTGGTCGAGGTGCTGGAGCATGACGCGCTCCACGCCCGCGTCCTCGTACTCCCGGAGCCGGATCGTCGCCTGCTCGATCGTCCCGGTCACGTGCGGCGTCTCGCCCGGGCGCCCGCGGAGCTCCTGGAAACGCGCCACGCGCTCGGCGAGCTCGGCCTCGTCGCGCCCGACGACGGCGCCGGTCATGAGCGAGAAGGTGAGCGGCTCGCGGCCGGCCTCCTGCGCGGCCCCGTCGACGCGTCGGCGACGCTCGCGGCATTCCTCGGGCGTCGCGAACACGGTGTTGTACTCGTCCGCGAAGCGGACGGCCGCGCGGACGGTGCGCGGCTTCGCCCCGCCGCCGACGATCACGCGCGGACGGGGGCGCGGCTTCGGCCAGACGTCGGGATCGTCGTCCCACTGCCGCGCGATCGCGGCGAGCTGCCGGTCGAGCTCGTCCATCCGCTCGCGCACCGGCGGGAACGCGAATCCGTACGCCTCGTGCTCGGCCCCGTACCACCCGGCGCCGATCCCGAGCTCCACGCGGCCGCCGGCGATCTCCTGCGCGGTCGCGACCGACTTCGCGAGCACGGCTGCGGGCCGGAACGTCACCGGCGAGACGAGCGTGCCGAGGCGGATGCGCTCGGTGCGGGCGGCGAGCGCGGCCAGGGTCGCCCACGCGTCGAGCGACCCGGCCTCGCCTCCGCGGACGATCGACAGGTAGTGGTCGGAGCGGTACAGGCCCTCGAGCCCGGCCTCCTCGCACGCGCCGGCGAGCGCGAGCCAGTGCTCCCACGTCACGCCCTCCTGCCCCTCGACCATCAGCGAGACCCGCATCGCGCCAGGCTAACTAGGGTGCCCGGGTGCGCGCGTTCGTCACGGGCGGGACGGGGTTCGTCGGCGGTGCGCTCGCGCGGGCGCTCCGGGAGCGCGGGGACGACGTCGTCGCGCTGGTGCGTGCCCCGGCGACGGCCGATCACCTGCGCCACCTCGGGTGCACGCTCGTCCCCGGCGACCTCGACGACCCCGACGCGATCCGTCGCGGGCTCGAGGGAGCGGACGCCGTGTTCCACGCGGCCGCCGTCTACCGCATCGGCGTCACGGCCGCCGAGGCCGACGCCATGGAGCGGACGAACGTCGACGGGACGGAGCGCGTCCTCGGCCTCGCCCGCGAGGCGGGCGTCGAACGCGCCGTGCACGTCTCGACGGTCAACGTCTTCGGCAACACCCGCGGCGAGGTCGTCGACGAGCGCCGCGAGCGTCCCCGCGACGACTTCCTCTCGGCCTACGACCGGACGAAGTACCTCGCGCACCTGGCGGCCCGGGAGTGCGGGGCGCGAATCGCCCAGCCCGGCGCGGTCTACGGCCCCGGCGACACGTCGCAGCTCGGCGATCAGATCGGGCTCGCGATGCGAGGGAAGCTGCCCTACCTCTCGTTCCCGTCGCTCGGCGTGAACGCCGTCCACGTGGACGACGTCGCGCAGGGGCTCCTCCTCGTCCACGACCGCGGGCGCCCCCGTGAGTCGTACGTCCTCGGCGGCGAGCTCACGACGATGCGCGCCCTGATCACGACGGCTGCACGCGTCGCCGGCAAGCGGCCGCCGCGGGTGACGCTGCCGACCGCGGCCGTGCGCGCGATCGCGCCGCTGGGCTCGCTCCTGCGGCCGCTCGGCCTGCCGCCGAACCTGCACGAGGTGATCGCCGCATCGGACGGCGTCACGTACTGGGCGACCGACGCGCGTGCGCGCGGCGAGCTCGGCTACGCGCCCCGTGCGCTCGAGGACGGGCTGCTCGACCTCTACGCGGCCGAGCACGCGCCGCACCGTGCGCACGGGGACGCCCGGACGCCGCTCTAGACTGGCCGGGTGGCCACGATCTCCTTCGCCCGCGGCGCCCCGTCGCCCGAGTGCCTCGACGCCGCCACCCTCGCCGACTGCGCCCGCGCCGCGGTGGAGCGCGATCCGGCGATCCTCGGCTACGGCCCGGCCGGCGGGTACGCGCCGCTCCGGGCGTGGATCGCCGAGCGGCACGGGGTGGCCGCGTCGCGCGTGGTGCTGACGAACGGCGCGCTCCAGGGATTCCTGTTCTACGCCCGAACGCTGATCGCCCGTCGCGGCCCGCGCGTGCTCGTGGAGGCGCCGACCTACGACCGGCCGCTGACGCTGCTCGCCGGCCTCGGGGCGGAGGTCGAGGCCGTGCCGCAGGACGAGGACGGGCTCGACCTCGACGCGCTCGACGACGCGCTCGGCCGTGGTGACGCCGCGTTCCTGTACACGATCCCGACGTTCCAGAACCCCAGCGGGCGGACCCTGCCGACGGATCGGCGGCGGCGGCTCACGGAGCTCGTCCGCGAGCACGGCCTCCCGGTGCTCGAGGACGATCCGTACGGGCTCGTGCGGTACGAGGGCGACGCGCCCCCTCGGCTGCTCGAGCTCGAGGGCGGCGAGCTCGTCACGTACACGTCGTCGTTCTCGAAGACGGTCGCGCCGGGTCTCCGGGTCGGCTACTTCGTGCTCGCCGAGCCGCTCGTGAAGCCGTTCGAGGAGGCCGCCGTCTCCACGTACATCACGCCCGCGCTGCTCGGCGAGGCGACGGTGTGGGAGTTCGTCCGCCGCGGGCTGTTCGAGCCGAATCTCGAGCGCGTCCGCGGACTGCTGCGCGCGCGCCGCGACGCGATGCTCGAGGCGCTCGAGGGCGAGCTGGGGACGGCGGCGCGGTGGAGCCGCCCCGAGGGCGGCTACTTCCTCTGGGTCGACTTCGGCGACGAGGTCGACGCGGGCGAGCTGCTCGTCCGCGCGACCGCCGCCGGGGTGCCGTTCGTCCGGGGCGAGGACTTCTACCCTGGCGGCGCCGGCGGTCGCTCCGCGGCGCGTCTCGCGTTCAGCTTCGCGTCTCCCGACGAGATCCGGGAGGGCGTCGCCCGGCTCGCCGAGCTCCTGCCGGCGCGCGTCTAGCGGCTACGCGGCCGCGCCCTGCGCGGCGACGGCGAACCCGGCGGGACGCGGCACGAGGCGCGGCTGCCGCGGCGGCTGGAGCGCCAGGGCGCCGCGGCTGACCGCGCGGAAGGTGGGGCAGGGCGTCTCCCCGGGGAGGGCGCAGAGACCGGCGCGGCGGAAATAGCAATCATTGCAGGTTGCTCCGGCCTTGTTGCTCATCTGTCCTCTCCCTACAGTTGTGCGCGGCGGCTGACAGTGCGGGATCCTAGAGCGCCCGGCGCCCTCGGCAAGTGTTGCCTCCGCGGAAATGCGCGCAGTTTGCGACCCTTTTGAATCTGCCGAAATCTGCGTCATCGTGCGGCAGTTGCCAGTGCGCGCAACGCCTGTTGAAAACTCTTCACAGGCACGATCTTGAGGCCGTCGGCGTAGCGTCGCGCCTCCCGCGCGTTATCCCCAGCGGGCACGAGGAAGACGTCGACACCCGCCTTCTTGGCGCCGATCGTCTTCTGCTTCAGGCCGCCGACCGGGCTCACCGCCCCGTCGAGCTCGAGCTCCCCGGTCGCGGCGACGTCAAGCCCGTGGTCGACGTCCCTGCCGAGCTTCTCCAGCACCTCGAGCGCGAACGGGAGCCCCGCGGACGGCCCGCCTATCGCCCCCGCGTCGATCTTCACGTCGACCGGAAGCTCGATGTCCGCCTCCTGCGACACGAACACGCCGATCGCCGCCTGTCCGGGCCGTCCGCGCGCAGGCACGGTGTCGACGCGCGTCGAGCGGCGCTCGTCGCCGCGGCGGTACGAGAGCGTCACCTCCCGCCCCGGCGTCACGGTGGCGAGCGCGCGACGGAGGTCGCCCGGGGTGCGCACCCGGCGGCCGTTCGCCTCCACG
Organism: Pseudomonadota bacterium; assembly: GCA_050262775.1. Lineage (GTDB taxonomy): Bacteria > Actinomycetota > Thermoleophilia > Gaiellales > Gaiellaceae > DATHTC01. The sequence continues at coordinate 20,391 of JBLNEO010000238.1, forward strand.
ATCACGTCCGTCGGCTGGAGGACGCCCGCGGCGGGCGTGTCGGGGATGACGGCCTCGACGAGCGCACCGGCCGCGTCGGCCTTGACGTCGTAGCCCGCCTGCCGGAGCGCGACCGCGGCTGCGATCTCCTGCGAGCGGTCCATCTCCTGCAGGCTCGTCCTGCGGCGCGCGGCGTCGGAGAGGCCGGTGGGGTTGAGGGCCTCCTGCGGGACGAGGGACGCGCCGTCGTGGACGCTCGGGAAGAGCTTCTCGAACTCCGTCGCCCGCCGGACGAGCACGTCGACGAAGTAGATCTGCCCGGGATCGGCCTCGGGCTTCTCGCCCTCCACCGTGACGAGCGGTGCCACCGGCTTCGCGGGGTTCGGGAGGAAGAGGTACTCGTCGCTCGGGGCCAGCAGCAGGAAGCCGACGACGAGTGCGACGAGCACCAGTCCGACGGCCGCGAGCCGTCCAGGGGTGAGGAGCCGCCGCACCCGTTCGACGTTACAGCAGGCTTCGCGTCAGGCCGCCGTCCACCGGGACGACGGCGCCGGTGACGTACGACGCGCGCTCCGAGGCGAGGAAGCACACGACGTCGGCGAGCTCACGCGGTTGCCCCACGCGACGCAGCGGGATGCGCGAGATCGCCTCGGCCGACGGGTACGCCTCGCGCAGCCGCTCCGTCTCGATGCGGCCGGGCGCCACGGTGTTGATCGTGATCCCCGCCGGGCCGACCTCGCGCGCGAGCGACTTCGCCCAGCCGACGACGCCGGGACGGACGATGTTCGAGAGCGCGAGGTCGTCCGCGGGCTCGCGGACGGTGCTCGACGCGACGTTGATCACGCGCCCGTGCCCGCCGCGCTCGAGGTGGGGGAGGCAGAGCTCCGTGAGCGCGACCGCCGAGACGAGCAGGAGCTGCACCGCGTCGTCGACCTCCTCGGCGGTGAGGCCACGCGCCCTCCCGCGCGGCGGTCCGCCGCTGTTGTTGACGAGCACGTCGATCCCGCCGAACGCCTCGACGGTGCGCTCGACGAGCACCTGCCGCGCGCGCGGGTCCCGCACGTCGCCCTGGACCGGGAGCGCGCCGAGCCGATCGGCCTCGCGCTCGAGCACGTCGCGCCGCCGCGCGAACATGGCCACGTTCGCCCCCTCCGCCGCGAGCGCCGCGGCGATCGCGAGCCCGATGCCCTGCGAGGCGCCGCAGACGATCGCGGTGCGCCCGGCGAGGCCGAGGTCCACTAGGTCGTCAGCACGCCGACGACCTCCCGCACGGCCGCGGCGGACGTCTCGAGCTGCGCGCGCTCCTCGTCGCTCAGGTCGAGCTCGACGAGCTGCTCGATGCCGCCGGAGCCGAGCTTCGCGGGCACGCCCATGTAGAGGCCGTCGATCCCGTACTCGCCCTGGAGGTACGCCGTCACCGGGAGCACGCGCTTCTCGTCGAGCATGATCGCGTCCACCATCTGGGCCGCCGCCGCGCCCGGCGCATACCACGCCGAGGTTCCGAGGAGGTTGACGATCTCGCCGCCGCCCTTCGCCGTGCGCTCGACCATCGCCGCGATCCGGTCCTCGGGAACGAGCTTGCGCAGCGGGATGCCGCCGACGGTGGTCGCCGACACGACCGGGACCATCTGGTCGCCGTGTCCGCCGAGCACCATCGCCTGGACGTCCTTCACGGACGAGCCCGTCTCCCACGCGATGAAGGTCGAGAACCGTGCGGTGTCGAGGATCCCCGCCATGCCGAAGACGCGCTCCTTCGGCCAGCCGGAGACGCTCTTCGCGACGTGGCACATCGCGTCGAGCGGGTTCGAGACGATGATCAGGACGGCGTCGGGCGAGGCGGCAGCGACGCTCCCGGTGACCTCCTTGACGATCTTCTCGTTCGTGGTCACGAGGTCGTCGCGCGACATCCCGGGCTGGCGGGGGAGCCCTGCCGTCACGACCACGACGTCCGAGCCTGCGGTCTCCTCGTAGCCGTTCGAGCCGCGCACGCTCGGCTCGTACCCGAGCACGGCGCCCATCTGGCCGATGTCGAGCGCCTTGCCCTGCGGCAGGCCCTCCTTGATGTCGACGAGGACGACCTCCGCGTAGTCCCGCATCGCGAGCACCTGCGCGCACGTGGCGCCGACATTGCCCGCGCCGACGACCGTCACCTTGCGTCTCACTGTGCCTCCCCGCTCGTCGCTCGCCGCTCGCGCCGCGGCCGGTTCCGGTGCCCGACTCTACCCGCGTTCACGCCGGGGTGGCTCGGGTAGATTGCGACGCATGGCCGACGACTTCAAGCCGGGTCTCGAGGGCGTTGTCGCCGTCGAGACCGAGATCGCGGAGCCCGATCGCGAGGGGGGCGCGCTCCGCTACCGGGGCATCGACATCGAGGAGCTCGTCGGGCAGGTCCCGTACGAGAACGTCTGGGGGCTGCTGGTCGACGACGACCTGAGCTCGAAGATGCCCGACCCCGAGCCGTACGAGCCGGCGGAGCTCACCGGCAACGCGCCGGCCGACCTCCAGGCCGAGACCGCTCGTCTCGCCGGCGCCTGGGGGCTCGGGAAGCTCAACGAGATCTCCGACGAGCAGGCACGCGAGGACCTCGGTCGCCTCTCGGCGCAGATGATGACGATCGTCGCGCGCTCCGCCCGCGTCCACGACGGACAGAGCGACCCCGTCCCGGACGAGGTGGTCGCGCGCGGCAGCACGGCGGCGGAGAAGTTCCTCCTGCGCTGGCGCGGTGAGGCCGACCCGCGGCACGTGAAGGCGATCGACACGTACTGGATCTGCACGGCGGAGCACGGGCTGAACGCCTCGACCTTCACGGCCCGGGTCGTCGCCTCGACGGGCGCCGACTGCGGCGCCGCGCTCTCGTCCGCGGTCGGCGCTCTCTCCGGACCGCTGCACGGCGGCGCGCCCGCGTACGTGAAGCCGATGCTGGACGAGGTGGCGGCGAGCGGCGACCCCGAGGGGTGGGTTCGCGACGCGCTCGACGGCGGCAAGCGCCTGATGGGCTTCGGCCATCGCGTCTACCGGGCGGAGGACCCGCGCTCGCGGATCCTGAAGCGGACGGCGAGGGAGCTCGGGTCGCCCCAGATCGAG
>JBLNEO010000239.1:0-12730 GCA_050262775.1 Pseudomonadota bacterium
GCGACGCCCGCGTCGATCGCCCTGAGCGCCAGGCTCGCGTTGAAGTGGATGTCCGCGATCACCGGGAGCGGCGACAGGCGGACGATCGTCCGCAACGCGTCGGCATCCTCCGTCTTGGGGACGGCGCAGCGCACGACCTCGCAGCCCGCGCTCGCGAGCGCCGCGATCTGGGCCGTCGTCGCCTCGACGTCGTGGGTCTTCGTCAGGGTCATCGACTGGACGACGACGGGGGCGCCGCCGCCGATCGCGACGCCGCCGACGGAGATCTGACGCGTGCTCGGCATGCGCGGTCAGCGTAGCCAAGCGGACGCGCGCCTCGACCCGGCGATCCATCGCCTGGGTCAGACCCCGTAGAACCCTCCGTACTTCCTCCCGTTGCCGTCGCGGACCGCCCGCGCGAGGCTGAGGCCGAGAAAGGAGCCGTCAATGACCGAGTACGGGCAGGACCTGCGCGAAGAGGCGTACCGGCACGTGAAGACGCGCCGCGACTTCGTCCCGCACGCGATCGCCTACGCGCTCGTGAACGTCCTCGTCTGGACGGTCTGGGCGTTCACGGACGCGGGCTTCCCGTGGCCGCTGTTCGTGACGTTGGGCTGGGGCATCGGCCTCGCCGCCCACGCCTGGGACGCCTTCGGGCGCCGGCCGATCACGGAGTCGGACGTCGACCGCGAGCTCGCGCGGATGACGCGCTAGGACGAGATCCGGCCGACGTCGTTCGACAGGCCGACGACGAACAGGAAGAGCACGACCGCGATCCCGATGATGGAGACGCGCTCGTAGACCTCGCGCCCGATCGCGCGCCGCCGCACGCCCTCGACGATCGAGAACGCGATGTGGCCGCCGTCGAGCGGCAGCAGCGGCAGCAGGTTGAGGAGCGCGAGCGACAGGCTGATCAGCCCGACGACGAAGAGGAAGTCCTCGACGCCGCGGTCGAGCGCCTGCGCGGACGCGTCCGTGATCCCGACGGGGCTCGAGACCTCCTTGCGTCCCTCGCCCTCGACGAGCCGCGGGAAGAAGCCGACGACGCTCTTCGCGACGATCCCGCTGATCTCGAACGAACGCCCCACCGCCTGCGGGAACGTCCGGCCGTCGACCTCGCGTGCGGCCACCGGCTCGAGCGCCACCTCTCCGCGGCCCGGCCGGCGCACCGTGAGCGCGAGCGGCTCCCCGCCGGAGCTCTGGATCCGCTTCAGCAGCGTGTCCGCGGTCACGCGGCGGCCGTCGACCGCGACGATGCGGTCGCCCGCCCGGATGCCCGCACGCTGGGCGGGCGAGTCCGCGAGCACCGACTCGACGCGCGTCGTCGCCAGCCCGTTGTCGCCGGCCGTGAGGCGCACGCCGACCTGGTACGTGCCCTGCATCAGCAGGACGGTGAAGAGCACGATCGCGAGCACGAAGTTCGTGGCGGGCCCGGCGAGGATGACGGCGACCTTCCTCCACGTCCGCCCGCGCCAGTACGCGTCGGCACCGAGCCCGTCGGCGAGCTCGGTGAGCCCGCGGTCGGCGCCGCGTGCGGCGAGCGGCGAGAGCTGTGCGCCCTCGACGGCGGCGGCGAGCCCGGGCAGCGCGGCCGCGGCCCGCTCCATCTCGCCGTCGGCGAGCTCCGCCTTCATCCGCTCGACCGTGTCGGCGACCGCGGGCGACTCCTGCGCGGCCCGGCCGAGGTGCACGTCCACGTCCGACGGCGCCGGACGGTGCATCCCCGGGATCTTCACGTAGCCGCCGAGCGGGATCGCGCCGATCCCGTACTCGATCCCGCGGCGGGTCACCTTCGCGACCGCCGGCGGGAACCCGACGTAGAACTTCCGCGGCCGCATGCCGACGGCGCGCGCCGTGAAGAAGTGCCCGGCCTCGTGCACGAGCACCAGGAACGCGAGGGCGAGGATCGCGATCGCGAGGCTCATGCCGGCTGCAGCGCCCCCTCGGCGAGGCGTCGCGCGGCCGCGTCGGCGGCGACGAGCTCCTCGAGATCCCGCGCCGGCGACGTGTCGACGCCGGCGAGCGTTCGCTCGACCAGCTCGGCGATCGCGAGGAACGGGATCCTCCGCGCCAGGAACGCCGCAACCGCGACTTCGTTCGCCGCGTTGAAGGCGCACGGTGCGGTCCCGCCTGCCTCGCCGGCCTCGTAGGCGAGCCGCAGGAGCGGGAACGTCTCCAGGTCGGGATCGTGGAACTCGAGCGTCAGACCCCGGAGGTCGAGGGGCGGGACGGGCGTCGCGGCGCGCCGCGGGTAGGTGAGCGCGTACGAGATCGGGACGCGCATGTCGGGGTGGCCGAGGTGCGCGAGGGCGGCGCCGTCGCGGAAGCGGACGAGCGCGTGCACCGTCGACGTCGGGTGGACGACGACCTCGACGCGCTCGTACGGCACGCCGAAGAGGAAGTGCGCCTCGATCACCTCGAGGCCCTTGTTCGCGAGCGTCGCCGAGTCGACCGTGATCTTGGGCCCCATCGCCCACGTCGGGTGCGCGAGCGCGTCCTCGACGGAGACGTCGCCGAGCTCAGCGCGCGTCCGGCCGCGGAACGGGCCGCCCGAGGCCGTCAGCACGATCGAGTGCACCTGCTCGCGCCTCCGTCCCTCCAGGGCCTGGAACGTGGCCGAGTGCTCGCTGTCGACCGGGAGCAGCGTGCCGCCGCCGCGCTCCAGCGCCGCGACCGCGAGCTCGCCGGCGGCGACGAGGCTCTCCTTGTTCGCGAGCGCGAGCGAGACGCCGCGCTCGAGCGCCCACAGCGTCGCGTGGACGCCTGCGAAGCCGACGATCGCGTTCAGCACGACGTCGGGCGCCGCGCGCTCCAGCAGCTCGGTCGGGTCGCCGCCGACCTGGGTCAGCGGCGCGAGGCCGTCGATCGGCGTCGAGCCGGAGGAGGCGGCGACGAGCTCGAGCTCGGGGTTCGCCGCGACGACCTCGAGTGCCTGGCGGCCGATCGAGCCCGTGGCTCCGAGCAGGGCGACGCGCGTCATCCCGGAGGAGTGTGCCCGACGCCTAGGCGTGCCCGTAGGCGAGCAGGAGGTAGAACGCCGCGGGCGCGGCCCACAGGAGCGAGTCGACGCGGTCGAGGACCCCGCCGTGGCCGCCGAGGAGCCGGCCGGTGTCCTTCACCTGCATGTCGCGCTTGAGCGCCGACTCGAAGAGGTCGCCGAGCGCGGCGGCCACGGCGACGACGGCACCGAGCACGAGCGCCTCCCAGATCGTCACGTACGTCGCCCGATCCTCGTAGAGCGCGAAGAAGGCGACGGCGACGGCGGCGATCGTGCCCGCGACGAACCCCTCCCACGTCTTCCCCGGCGACATCGTCGGCGCCAGCTTGTGGCGCCCCAGCAGCCGCCCGCCGAAGTACGCGAACGTGTCGGCGGCGAACACGGCGATCAGCACGGTGAACACCGCCAGCCGTCCTTCCTCGGTGTCCCGCAGGAGCGCGATGTGCGCCAGCCCGAAGCCGATCCACGCGACGCCGAGCACGGTCGCGCCGATCGCGACGGTCGGCGGCTGCCGCGTCTCCGCGACGAGATGGAGGACGAAGGTGATCGCGAGGGCCAGCATGAACCCGCCGAGGAGCCACGCGACGCCGCCGCGGCTCGCGCCCAGCAGCATCGCCAGCACGCCGAGGTAGCCCGCGAGCACGACCGGGCGGAGCGCGCGCGTCATCTGCGTGTACTCGTGGAGGCCGACGATCGCCGCCGCGGCGAGCAGCGCGAACAGCCACCAGCCGCCCAGCCAGACGACGCCGAGGATGACCGGGAGCCCGACGATCGCGACGAGGACCCGCGAGAGGAGCGGGCTCACGTCTCGCGGCCGCCGAACCGGCGCCGGCGCCCCGCGTACTCCTCGAGCGCGGCCCGCAGCTCGTCCTCGCCGAAGTCCGGCCAGAGGACGTCGACGAACACGAGCTCCGAGTACGCGACCTGCCAGAGGAGGAAGTTCGAGATCCGCTCCTCGCCCGAGGTCCGGACGAGCACGTCCGGATCGGGCATCTCGGGCGCGTACAGCCGCGCGGCGAGGGCCTCCTCGTCGACCTCTGCGGGCGAGATCCCGTCGGCCACGAGCGCCCGCGCCGCGTCGACGAGCTCGGCCCGGCCGCCGTAGTCGAACGCGATCCAGAGGTGGAGCCGGTCGTTCGCGGCGGTCGTCGCCTCCGTCTCGGCCATCTTCCGTCGGAGCGTGTCCGGCGCGCGGTCGCGGCGGCCGATGAACCGTGTCCGCACGCCCTGGGCGGAGAGGTCCGGCAGCTCGCGGTCGATCGTCTCCGTGAAGATCTCCATCAGGGCCGCGACCTCGTCCGGCGACCGCGCCCAGTTCTCCGTCGAGAAGGCGTAGACGGCGAGCGACTCGACGCCCTGGTCGATCGCCGCCTCCACGGTGCGCCGGAGCGCCTTCGTGCCCGCGCGGTGCCCCTCCGCGACCGGCAGTCCCCGCCGCTCGGCCCAGCGGCCGTTGCCGTCCATGATGATCGCGACGGCGCGCGCCAGGGGCGCGTCGTGCGGGAGCCGGTCGAGGTCGGAGGCGGAGGCGGCGCGCACCCGCCTCAGACCTCCATGATCTCGGCCTCTTTGTGCTTGACGAGATCGTCGATCGACCGGACGTGCTCGTCGGTCAGCTTCTGGACGCGGTCCTCGGCCCGGTGCTCCTCGTCGGCCCCTACCTCGCCGTTGTCGACGAGCTCCTTGAGGTTGTGGATGACGTCCCGCCGGATGTTCCGGATCGACACGCGCCCCTCCTCCGCGTACTGGCGCGCGATCTTCACGTACTCCTTCCGGCGCTCCTCCGTCAGCTGCGGGATCGGGAGGCGGATGAGCTTGCCGTCGTTCGACGGCGTCAGCCCGAGGTCGGATTCCTGGATCGCCTTCTCGATCCCCTTCATCGAGCTCGGGTCGAAGGGCTGCACCGTGAGGAGCCGCGCCTCCGGCACGCCGATCGTGGCGAGCTGCTTCAGGGGCGTCTGCTGGCCGTAGTAGTCGACGGTGATGCGGTCGAGCATCCCCGGGGACGCCCGCCCGGTGCGGACCGAGTTGAGGTGGTCGCGCGTGGCCTCGATGGACTTGTCCATGCGCCGGACGGCGTCCTGGAGCAGCTCGTCGATGGTCATGCGCCCTCCTTCTCCGAGTGGATGATCGTCCCTACGCGCTCGCCCTCCACGACGCGCATGATCGTCCCCGGCGCGAGCCCGAACACGTGGAGGCGCAGGCGGTTGTCCATGCAGAGGGAGAGCGCCGTCGTGTCCATCACCTTCAGGCCGCGCTCGATCGCCTCGAGGTGGGTCAGCTCGGGGATGAACTGCGCATCGTGATCGACCCGCGGGTCGCCGTCGTACACGCCGTCGACCTCGTTCTTGCCCATGAGGATCGCGTCGGCGCCGATCTCCAGCGCGCGCAGCGCGGCCGCCGTGTCCGTGGTGAAGAACGGATTGCCCGTCCCGGCCGCGAAGATCACGACTCGGCCCTTCTCGAGGTGCCGGATCGCGCGGCGGCGGATGTACGGCTCGGCCACCTCCGAGACCGTGAGCGCGGAGAGGACGCGCGTCGGCACGCCCTGCCGCTCGAGGCGGTCCTGGAGCGCGAGCGCGTTGTGGAGCGTCGACAGCATCCCGACGTAGTCCGCCGTCGCACGGTCCATCCCCTCGGCGGCGGCCGCGATGCCGCGGTAGATGTTCCCGGCACCGACGACCACGGCCGTCTCGACGCCGCGCGCGTGCACCTGCGCGATCTCCGACGCGATCCGCTCGACCGTCGCGAGGTCGACGCCGTACTCCCGCGGGCCGAGGAGCGCCTCGCCCGAGAGCTTCAGCAGGACGCGCCGGAATGCAGCCGCCGGTGCAGCCGCCTCGTCCTGCGAGGCGGCGACGCTCCGCTCGGGTTTGACGGCCACGCGGCCTACTCTGTCACGCTCGCGCGAACGAAGTCGACGACCTCGAGCCCCGCCTCCTCGAGCGCCTGCCCGACGTTCTTGCCCGTCTCGTAGATGTACGCCTGGTCGAGGAGCGCCCCGCCCTTCGCGGCGAAGAAGCGCTTCGCGAGCATCCCCTGCACGATCTTCTCGCGGGCCTGCTCCGGCTTCGACTGCACCTCGTCCGAGTTGCGGTAGATCTCGAGCTCGGCCTCGACCGCGTCCGCCGGCGCGTCCTCGCGCCGCAGCCACTGGGGCGCCTCGGAGGCCACGTGCATCGCGATCCGCCGCGCGGCGTCGGCGTCGTCGCCCCGGTAGCGGAGCAGGACGCCGATCTTGTGCGCCGGCGTGTGGACGTACGAGGCGAGGTCCTCGGCGCCGATCGCCTCGAGCCGACGCTCGGTCCGGATGACGATGTTCTCGCCGAGCTTCGAGACGAGCTCGACGCGGTCCGCCTCGAGGGCCTCGGCGGCGCCCTCGCCGTCGCTGAACACCGTGTCGAGCGCGCGCTCCGCGAACGCCCGGAACTCCTCGTTGTTCGAGACCGGCTCCGTCTCGCAGCCGACGGCGACGATCGCGCCGACGCCGGCCTCCGTGCGGACGAGGACCCGGCCCTCGGTGGTCTCGCGGCCGGCCCGCTTGCCGGCCTGCGCCATCCCGCGCTCGCGCAGGAGCCTGCGGGCGGCCTCGACGTCGCCGTCCGTCTCCTGGAGCGCCCGCTTGCAGTCCATCATCCCCGCCCCGGTCAGCTCGCGGAGCTCCTTGACGAGGCTCGCGGAGATCTCCGCCATCTAGCTGTCCTCCGTTCCCTGGCTCTCGGCCGCCGCGGGCTGCTCGGCCGGCTCCTCGACCGTGCCGAGCGGCTCGAGCGTCTCGGGCGCGTCGACCTCGACGCCCGGCGTAGCGACCTCCTGCTGTGCCTCGGCCGCGGCCTCGGTCGGGGCGACCGCGTCGCCCTCGGCGGGAGCGGGGGCCTCCGCCTCCGCGGGCGCGGCGGGCTCCGCCTCCACGGGCGTGGCGGCCTCCGCCTCGGGCTCGGCCGCGCCGCGGCGCTCGCGACGGCCGCCGCCCAGCTCCTGCGGCGTGACGCGCTGCTTGCCGGCCGCGACGCCGTCGGCGACGACGCGCGTGATCAGGTCGGCCGCCCGGATCGCGTCGTCGTTGCCGGGGATGACGTAGTCGGCCTCGTCCGGATCGGCGTTCGTGTCGACGAGGGCGATGACCGGCATCCCGAGCCTGCGCGCCTCCTTCACCGCGAGCGCCTCCTTGCGGAGGTCGATGATGAACGCCGCGTCGGGCTGGCGCTTGAGGTCGGCGACGCCGCCCAGGTTCTGCTCGAGCTTGTCGAGCTCCGCGAGCATGGCCATGCGCTCCTTCGACGGGAGCAGCTCGAGCTGCCCGTCGGACTTCAGCCGCCGGAGCTCGTGCAGGCGCTCGATGCGGTTCGACATCGTGCGCCAGTTCGTGAGCAGGCCGCCGAGCCAGCGGTGGTTGACGAACGGCATGCCGACGCGACCGGCCTCGCGGGCGATCGCGTCCTGCGCCTGCTTCTTCGTGCCGACGAACAGGATCGTCCCGTTGCGCTCGGCCACGTTGCGGGCGAAGTCGTGCGCCTCCTGCAGCAGCTCCTGCGTCTGCGTGAGGTCGATGATGTAGATCCCGCCGCGCTCGGCGTAGATGTACCGCCGCATCTTGGGGTTCCAGCGCCGCGTCTGGTGGCCGAAGTGGACTCCGGCCTCCAGCAGCTCGCGCATGCTGGCGACTGCCATGTGACTCCTCTGGTCGGTTCGGTACGACGGCCGGCGGGCCCGCGTGGAACCGCCCGCAGGGGGCGGCACCGCCACGTGGGTCGCCCCGCCGGTTCGGGGGACGAAAGCGCTGCATCGTACCCGATTCGCCTCGTTACCCTGGGTCTGTGCCGCCCCCGTCGCCGCCGTCGGACCCGCTCGAGCGCCTCGCCGCCGAGATCCGCGACGCGGCGTTCGACCTCGCGCTCGAGGTCGTCGAGGAGGGGCTCCGCGACGGCGCCGTGCCGTCGCTCGAGCGCGTCGGCCGCCTCGGACAGCTCGGCGACGTGCCGACGTTCGTCGGCGAGCTCGCGCGCCAGCTCCGCGAGCCCGAGCCGGCGCGGCTCCGGCAGGGAGCGCCGCTCGCCGCGCTCGCGCGCGACCACGCCCGCAACCGTGAGGCGCTCGGCTTCGAGCCGCGCGAGATCGTCACGGAGTTCCTGCTGCTGCGCCGGGTGCTCTGGCGGTTCGTCGCCCGCCGCTCGGCGGAGCTCCAGGCCGGCGGCCTGCTCGAGGTGGAGCGGCGGCTCGACGATGCGATCGACCACCTCGTCGCCGAGTGCGTCGTCGCCTACTTCGACCGCGCGATGAGCGAGCTCTCGCTGCGGGCGCGGCAGGACCCGCTCACCGGACTCCTCAACCATCAGGCGTTCACCCAGACGCTCGAGGACGAGGTCGACCGCGCGAGCCGCTACGACCACGGCGTCGCGCTCGTCTTCTTCGATGTCGACCGCTTCAAGGAGGTGAACGACACGCTCGGGCATCCCGAGGGCGATCGCGTCCTCCGGACGGTCGCGGCGCTCGTCGAGGAGACGCTCCGCCGCACGGACGTCGCAGGGCGCATGGGCGGCGACGAGTTCGCCGTCGCGCTCGTCGAGAGCGAGCCGGACGCCGGCGGGCACTACCTCGCGCGCCTGCACGACGGCATCGACGAGCGGATCGCCCGAGGCGAGCTCCCGCCGGGATTCGGGATCAGCCCGGGAGTGGCGCACTTCCCGACCGACGGCGCCACCGCCGATGCGCTCTTCCGCGCGGCCGACCGGCGCCTCTACGAGGTCAAGCGGACGCGCGCCTAGCCCGCTCGAGCGCTTCGGCGAGGTCGTCGGGGAGCGGCGAGGAGACGTCGACGCGCTCGCCCGTGACCGGGTGGTCGAACGAGAGGCGCGCGGCGTGGAGGAACTGGCGCTCGAGCCCGAGGTCCCCGGGCACGCCGTAGACGGGGTCGCCGGCGACCGGGAGGTCGATCGCAGCCAGGTGGACGCGGATCTGGTGCGTGCGGCCCGTCTCGAGGTGGACACGGAGGAGCGCGTGCTCGGGCAGGACCTCCACGACCTCGAAGTGCGTCACGGCGTCGCGCGGCGCCGCCGAGTCGAGCGACATGCGCGTCGGGTCGCTCCGGTCGCGTCCGATCGGCGCCTCGACGCGACCAGCCCGCGAGCGCGGCCTCCCGCGCACGAGCGCGAGGTACTCGCGGGCGACCTCGCGCGCGCGGATCGCGTCCTGGAGCCTGCGGTGCGCCTCGTCGGAGCGTGCGACGACGAGCAGCCCGGACGTGTCGCGGTCGAGCCGGTGGACGATGCCCGGCCGCTCGGGGTCCTCCCCGCCCTCGGCCGCGAGCGCGAGCAGCCCGTGGACGAGCGTGCCCGTCACGTGGCCCGCCCCCGGGTGCACGACGAGCCCGGCAGGCTTGTCGACGACGAGCAGGTGCTCGTCCGACCACACGACGTCGAGCGGCATCGACTCGGGCTCGAGCGCGCTCCCGCGGCGCGGCTGGACGGCGATCTCGAGCTCCTCCCCGCCGGCGAGCCGGAAGCTCTTCGCGCGGGCGCTCCCGTCCACGAGGACGTGGCCGTCGGCGACGAGCCGCTCGGCCTCCGCGCGTGAGCCGACCTCCGCCAGCTCGGCGAGGAACCGGTCGAGCCGCGTGCCGGCGGCCTCGGCGGGAACCGTCGTCTTCAGCGGACGGAATGGAGCCTGCGCGGCTCGCGGTCGGCGAGCACGAGCGCGCCGAGGAGGACGACGACGCCGACGACGATGAACGTGTCGGCGAGGTTGAACGCCGGCCAGAACGTGAGGTCGAGGAAGTCCGTGACGTGCCCGAGCCGGACGCGGTCGACGAGGTTCGAGATGCTTCCTCCGAGGACGAGCCCGAGCCCGACCGGCAAGATCGGGTGTCGCGCGCCGGAGTGCGCGAAGAACCAGAGCATCCACGCGACGGCCGCAGCCGTGAGCAGGATCACGAGCGTCGTGGCCGTCGGGAAGAGCCCGAAGGCGATGCCGGAGTTCTGGACGTGGTGGATCGAGAACGGCCCGAGCTGCGCGGTCGCGTCGCCGAGCGCGAGCTGCCGCCCGACGAGCTGCTTCGTCGCCTGGTCGGCGGCGACCGCGGCGCCCGCGACGACGCCCAGGCCGAGCCACTGCCGCCACCCCGCCGCGAGCGAGCGGCTCGCGACCGAGATCGGCGCGAGCGCGTCGGGCGTCGACCCGACGCGGACGTCGGCGACCCGTCGGGGCGGCTGCGGCGCGGCCGGTTCGGTCACGCGGCTCCGGCGCGCTCGAGCTCGCGCTGGCACTCGATGTCGTACTCCGCCCAGGGCCGTGCCTCGAGGCGCTCGGCGGGGATGTCCTTGCCGCAGCGCTCGCACGTCCCGTACGTGCCGTTCTCGACGCGCTCGAGCGCGCGGTCGATCCGGCCGAGGAGCTCCTCCTGGTCCTCGATGAGGCCGTACTCGAGCTCGCGGTCGTGCGTCTCCGTCGCGAAGTCGCCCGGGTGGTTGTCCGCGACGGTCAGCTCCTGGACCTCGTCGGAGAGCGAGCCGGGGTTCTCGCGGCGCAGGTTCTCGATCGCCTCCACGACGCGTGCCCGCTCCTCCTCGAGGCGCGTGCGGAAGTGGTCGGTGTCGATGCTCATCTGGGTGCTTCCTCCTCTTCGGCCGAGACCAGGCGTCCCTCGAGCTGCCGTGCGTCGATCCCGGCCAGCTCCACGATCTTGTCACGGGAGCCGTGGCCCGAAACGATCGTGACGGTTGCGTCCGGGACGTCCAGCGTACGCGCGAGCAGCGCCACGACCGCACGATTCGCGGCGCCCCGCTCGGGCGCCGCGGCGACGCGGACCTTCCAGCCGTCGCCGAAACGGCCGACGAAGGCGTCGCGCCTGGCCCCGGGGACGACCCGGAGCCGCAGCCGTGCCGAGGGTGCCGCCACCCTCGGATCCTAGCCCTCGGCTAGGCCGCCTCCCAGCGCTTCGCGTGCTCGACGACCGGAACCTCGTCGGTGTCGTCGGGGGCCGTCGACTCCTCGACGATGTCGAGTGCCGAGCGCAGCAGCGCGCGGACGCGGAGCGCCTCGCGCTCGAGCCGCTCGCGCTCGGACGACGCCTCGCGTCGAACGGCGCGCGCCTCCGCATGCGCTTCCTCGACGAGGTGGTCGGCCTCGCGCTTCGCCTGCTCCCGGAGGTCGCTCGCGGAGCGCTCCGCCGAGATGAGCGTCGTTCGCAGGAGCGTCTCGAGCTCCTTGTAGCGCACGAGCTCGCCCTCGAGCTGCTCGACCCGATCGACGAGGTCGGCACGCGAGCGCCAGACGTCCTCGAAGCTGTCCGAGACGTCTCGCAGCACCTGCTCGACGCTCGCCTTCCGGTACCCGAGCAACCGGCGCGGAAAGGTGATGTGTCTGACTTCGACGGGGGTGAGACCCATCGCCGGCCTTCCTTTCTAGAGTCCCGCGAGGATTCGCGTGAGCACACTCTGCAGGACGAGGAGGACGATCACGGCCACCATGGGCGACAGGTCGAGCGGCCCGACCTGCGGCACGATGCGCCGGAAGAGCCGGAGGTAGGGCTCGCACACGTCGTACAGGAAGCGCTGCACCCGGTTGAGCCACGGCGAGTACGGCAGCCGGATCCACGACGTCAGCACGTACGCGAGGATCAGCAGGACGTAGACGAAGATGAACACGTCGACGAAGCTCGCGAGCGAATCGCCGATGCTGGCCAGCACGGACATGGCGGTGACGCCCATCGCGTGGAGGTTCGGCATCCCGCGTGCGTCTCCTCGCCGGCGGAGCGCTACAGCTGGTTGAAGAAGCCGCCGCGCTCGATGATGCGCGCGCGCTCCTCGGCGGAGACCTCCACGTTCCGCGGGGTGAGGAGGAACACCTTGTCGGCGACGCGCTGCATCCCGCCGTTGAGCGCGTACGTCAGCCCGCTCGCGAAGTCGATGAGGCGCTTCGAGAGCTCGGCGTCGGAGCTCTGGAGGTTGAGGATCACCGGGATCCCGTCCTTGAACTTGTCGGCGACCTGCTGTGCGTCGTTGAAGCTGCGCGGGATCACGAGGTGCACCTTCGCGGCCGCGGCAGCCGGGATCGCGTCGACGCTGCGCAGGCGCGGCCGCTCCGCCCTGGGGGTCCGCTCCGGACGCATCACCGCCGTCCGGTCGGGCGGTGCCACCTCGGCGCTCGCGCTGTCGGTCCAGTCGTCGTAGTCGGCGCGCGCCGGGCGCCGCGGCGCGAGGCGGCGGACGTTCGGCCGTTCGCGGTAGCGGCCCTCGAGCTCCTCCTCCGTGACGTACCCGTCCTCGTCCCAGTCGTCGTCCTCCTCGGCGATGCCGAAGTAGACGAGCGTGCGATTCCAGACGTCGGCGAAGCCCATCGTCAGCCCAGATGGTAGTCCCCGAAGAGCACGGATCCGACACGAACGAGCGTGGCGCCCTCCTCCGCCGCGACGCGGAAGTCCTGGGACGTGCCCATCGAGAGCTCGCGGAGCCCGTGGGCCTCGGCCAGCGCGCGGAGCTGTGCGAACCACGGGCGGGACGCCTCGGGGTCGTCGGCCGCCGGCGGCATCGTCATCAGCCCGCGGATCTCGCACGGCGCCTGCTCGAGGAACGCGCCGAGGGCGTCCGGCGCGATCCCCGACTTCGAGGGCTCCCCCGAGAGGTTCACCTCGACGAGCGCCGGCACCTCAAGCCGCGTGGCCGCAGACGCCGACGCGAGCGAGTGCACGAGCTCGCAGCGCGCGTTCACGACCTTGACCTTGTTCGACTGGAGATGGCCGATGAAGTGCCAGCGGAA
>JBLNEO010000240.1:0-4740 GCA_050262775.1 Pseudomonadota bacterium
ACGGCCACTCCACGAGGTGGACGACCTCGTCGAGCTTCCCGAGCGGGTCGGACCACGGGCCGAGCGCGTCGAGCCCCTCCACGATCAGCCGACGGCGCTCCGCCTGGTCGGGCTCCACGCCGGCGGCGCGCATCGACGCGGCGTACGCGGCCGCGTCGCCGATCTCGACGTCACCGTGGGAGAACCGGTGCCCGTACGACCGCTTCCCCCACGGGATGCCGTCGAGCGCGACCGGGACCGGCTCGGACCCGAGAACCGCGCACAGCCACCGCACCGGCCGCGAGAACCGGAGGTCGGGGCCCCAGCGCATCGACTTCGAGAACTGCAGCCCGCGGAGGATTGCCGCCAGCCGCTCGGGGAGGACGTCCGCGACCGCCTGGCCCGGCACCGTCACGCCCAGGAAGCCGTCGCGCTCCTCGAGTGCGTCCGGCCGGACGCCGTACCTCCTCGCGAACCCCGGCGCGGCCTTGTCGCGGAGCGCGATCGGGGGCCCCTTCACCCACTCGTCGGGCGTCCGCTCCGGGACGGCGTCGACGAGCAGCGTCAAGCGCCGCGGGCCGACCCACACCGCGGACGGGTCGACGCCCAGGTGCTCGCGGGCGAGCGAGGGGAGCTGCGCCTCCGCCTCGCGGCACGCGGCCGCGGGCAGCTCCTCGCAGCCGATCTCGAAGACGAGGCTAGGCAACCGCGGCTCCCTCGAGCGGCTCCGCCGGCTCCGCATCCAGCTCGACCCACAGCTGCGCCACGCGCCGCGCGAGCGTCCGGACGCGACCGATGTACTGCGCGCGCTCGGTCACCGAGACCGCGCCGCGGGCATCGAGCAGGTTGAACGTGTGCGAGCACTTCAGCACCTGGTCGTACGCCGGGACCGGCAGCCGCTGCTCCACGAGCGCGACGCACTCCGCCTCGTGCTCGTCGAACCGCCGTGCGAGCACGTCCGTCGACGCGAGCTCGAAGTTGTAGATCGACCACTGCCGCTCGCTCTCGCGGTAGACGTCCCCCCACGTCACGCCCGCCGCCCACTCGAGGTCGAACGCCGTCCGCTTGCCCTGGAGGAACATCGCCAGGCGCTCCGTGCCGTAGGTGATCTCCGCCGGCACGAGCTCCACGTCGAGGCCGCCGAGCTGCTGGAAGTACGTGAACTGCGTCACCTCCAGCCCGTCGAGCCACACCTCCCACCCGAGGCCCCAGGCGCCGAGGGTCGGCTGCTCCCAGTCGTCCTCCACGAGCCGGAGATCGTGCGTGCGGATGTCGATCCCCAGAGCCTCGAGCGACGCGAAGTAGAGATCGAGGACGTCGTCGGGCGTCGGCTTGAGGATGACCTGGAACTGGAAGTAGTGCTGGAACCGGTACGGGTTCTCGCCGTAGCGTCCGTCGGCCGGCCGGATCACGGGCTCGACGTACGCCGTGCGCCACGGCTTCGGGCCGAGCGAGCGGAGGAACGTCGCCGGGTTCATCGTCCCCGCCGCGAGCTCCGTGTGGTACGGCTGCATCGCGACGCACCCCTGCTCCGCCCAGTAGGTCTCGAGCCGGTGCAGCATCTCCTGGAACGTCAGGCTCATCGGAGCGGCAAGGCTAGCGTCCACCCGAGCGCGCGTGTCCTTACGCCGACAGCGTGCGCAGCCGGAACCCGCCGTGGAACTCGTACGCCGAGGCGATCACGTTCAGGATCTCGCGCGCGTCGCGCTCGCTCAGCGGTACCCCCGCGGCCTCCGCGAGCGGGCGGCGCAGCAGCGCGTCGATCGCGCCGAACGCACGCGGGGAGACGCCGACCGTGCCCGGCTCGGCGCACGCGCGGCAGACGGCACCGCCCGCGCGCGGCAGGTAACCGGCGAGCGGTGGCGCCGCCCCGCACTCCGCGCAGCTCTGCGTGTGCGGCTGGTACCCCGAGAGCCAGAGCAGCTTGAGCTGGAACGCGAGCGCCAGCGGGTCGTACGCGGGGCGCGTGTCACGCGGCTCGAGCGCGTCGCACGCGTCGAGGAACCGCGTGATCGCCTCGAACGCGCGCGCGTTCGCCTCCTGCTCGGTGAAGAGGCGGAGCATCGCCTCGGCGCCGACGAGTCCGACCGACAGGCGGTACGGCACGTCGCGCGTGGCGGCGTGCGGCCGGACGAGGTGCACGCCCGTCACGGTCCGGAGCTCCCCGGACCCGTGGTGGAGCATCACCTCGACGTGAGAGAGCGGCTCGAGGCGGGCGCCGAACCGCGACTTCGTCCGGCGGATCCCTTTCGCGACGGCGCCCACGCGTCCCGCTTCGAGCGTGTAGAGGTGGAGGACCCGGTCGGCCTCGCCGAGCCGGAAGGAGCGGAGGACGACGGCCTCGGTCTTCGTTGTCCTCCCGGCCACGTCTCCAGTCTACGAGCGGGGGTGACCGGAACGAATCCGGCGACGCCTCCGTTACAGACGGGAATGCCCAGGATCCAGCTGTACACGACGCCGTGGTGCGGCTTCTGCGTGCGCGCGAAGGCACTCCTCGACGGCCGGGGGATCGAGTACGAGGAGATCGCGCTCGACGACGGCCCGGGGTTCCGGCAGCGGCTGTTCGACCTGACCGGCGGCTGGACCGTGCCGCAGATCCTCATCGACGGGACGCCGATCGGGGGCTACACCGAGCTCTGGCGACTCGACCGCTCGGGCGAGCTCGACGACCGGCTCGCGGCCTAGCTCGACGCCCGCGGGAGGTGCTGGCACCGCGGGCAGTACCAGGTCCCGCGACCGCCGACGACGATGCGCTCGATCGGGGTGCCGCACCGGTCGCACGGCTCCCCGAGCCGGCCGTACACCCGGAAGGCGTCCTGCATCGCCCCCGCCTCGCCGTCGGGTCGCCGGTAGTCGCGTAGCGTCGACCCCTGCCGCTCGATCCCCAGCTCGAGCGCGTCCCGGATCGCGGCGTGGACGCGGCGCGTCTCGGCCGGCGTGATCGTCCCGGCCTCGCGTCGCGGATGCAGCCTCGCGCGCCACAGCGCCTCGTCGGCGTAGATGTTCCCCAGGCCCGCGACGGTGCGCTGATCGAGGAGCGCAGCCTTCAACGGCGCCCGGCGGCCGGCGAGGCGCTCGCGGAGGGTGCGGGTGGTGAACGCGTCGCCGAGCGGCTCGGGCCCGAGGCGGACGTGCAGGTACGGCTCGATCTCGTCACGGTCCAGGAGCAGCCACGTGCCGAATCGGCGCACGTCGCGGTACGCGACGTCCGCTCCGTCGTCTAACCTGACAACGGCGCGGCGATACGGATCGTCCTCCCGATCCTCCCGCGCCGCCGTACGGAACGACCCCGTCATCCGGAGGTGCACGAGGAGCGCACGCCCAGACGCGAATCGAACAACCAGGTACTTCCCGCGCCGTTCGACCGACTCGACACGCTCGCCCGAGAGCTCGGCCGCCACGCTGTCGGGATCGGCCGGCCTCGTCAGCCTCGCGTCGAGGATCTCCGCCCGGTCGATGCGCCTCCCGACCATCACCGGCTCGAGCGCGCGGCGAACCGTCTCGACCTCGGGCAGCTCCGGCACCGCGGCAGCCTAGCCCCCGCCCCCTAGTCCGCGGCCGTCAGCGTCTCGAGCACGATCGGCCGTCGCTCCGGCTCCTCGTCGCCGATGGCGTACGCGGCGAGCACCTCGTCGGCAGCCACGCGTGCGGCGCCCTCGTCGCGTGCGTGGATCTCCGCCAGCGGCTCGCCACCGGCGACGCGGTCGCCGCGCTTCGCGAGGCAGACGATGCCGACCGCATGGTCGATCACGTCCTCCTTCGTGCGGCGGCCGGTGCCGAGGTGGAGTGCGGCACGCCCGATCGCGATCGCACCGGCGCGCGTGACGAACCCCCCGCGCGGCGCGGGAACGCCGACCACGACCGGCGCCCGGTCGAGCGCGGCTTCGTCGGGATCGCCGCCCTGCGCGCGGATCCACCGCTCGTAGGCGGCGACCGCCGAGCCGTCCGCCACCGCCGCCTCGGCACGGCGCCGCCCTTCCTCGAGGTCGACGCCGAGGTCCGAGAGCGCGAGCAGGTGCGCGCACGAGCCCAGGACGAGCTCCGTGAAGTCGGGCGGTCCGTCCCCCCGGATCGTGGCGAGTGCCTCGCGGACCTCCAGCGCGTTGCCCACGGCGCGACCGAGGGGCTGGTCCATGTCCGTGAGCTCGCAGACGACCTCGCGTCCCGCACGGCGGCCGATCTCGATCATCGCCCGGGCGAGCGCGCGCGCGTCGTCGAGCGTCTTCATGAACGCGCCGTCGCCGACCTTGACGTCGAGAACGATCGCGTCCGCGCCGCCCGCGATCTTCTTCGACATGATCGACGAGGCGATCAGCGACCGCTGGTCGACGGTGGCCGTGACGTCGCGCAGCGCGTAGAGCTTCTTGTCCGCCGGCACGAGGTCGCGGGTCTGGCCGATGATCGCGCAGCCGACCTCGCGCACGGTCCGGACGAACTCGGCGTGCGTGAGCTCGATCCGGTAGCCGGGGATCGCCTCGAGCTTGTCGAGCGTCCCGCCGGTGTGGCCGAGGCCGCGTCCGCTCATCTTCCCGATCGGGACGCCGCACGCGGCGACGATCGGCCCCACGGCGAGCGAGGTCTTGTCGCCGACACCGCCGGTCGAGTGCTTGTCGACGACCGTGCGCCCGAGCTCGGAGTGAAGGTCGATCGTCTCGCCGCTCCGCACCATCGCGTCGGTGAGCGCGAACGTCTCGGCGTCCGACAGGCCGCGGAAGAAGACGGCCATGCAGAACGCCGCCATCTGGTAGTCGGGCACCTCGT
>JBLNEO010000241.1:0-5354 GCA_050262775.1 Pseudomonadota bacterium
CGGCTCGCCTCCGTGCGGTTCGCGACGTCGAGCTTCCGGTAGATGTTCGAGAGGTGGAACTTCACCGTCTGCTCGGTGACCCACAGCATCCGCCCGAGCTGTGAGTTCGAGTAGCCCTCCGCCACGAGCTGGAGGATCTCGAGCTCGCGCTTCGTGAGCTCGTGCGCCGGCGTGGGCGCCGCCGCAACGGAGCCCACGACCGCCGTCGCGCCCACGGAGCCGCGCGACGTCGCGAGGTAGATCGAGTGTTCGAACGACTGCCGGATCGCAGCCGCGAAGTCCTCCGGGTCCGCCGCCTTGCTGCAGAACGCCGACGCGCCGGAGGCGAACGCCGCGTCGATCGAGCGCTCGTCGGTGGCGTCCGCCACCGCGATCACCTTCACGTCGGGGTGTCCCTCGCGAGCGCGCCGCAGGCACTGCCAGCCGTCGACGTCGCCGTCCGTCGCCTCGACCTCCACGATGAGCAGGTCGGGCGCGTCCTCGTCCACGAGCGCCAGCGCCTCCGTCGGGCTCGTGGTGTGTCCGGTGACCGTGATCCCCACGCGGTCGAGGAGCTGTCCGAGCGCCTCCAACCAGAGAGGGTGGCGAGCCACCGTTACTGCCGTACGACCGTTTGGTCCGTCCATCGAAAGGGCCGCCTTTCGAATATGCCGCTTATGGGTGAAAGGAACTTGTACAACGACGGGGGAGCCTGTGTAAATAGTCGGGGGTAGAACCTGAACTTTCGTCAAGAACCTCAGCGAAACATTCCAAATCTCGACGCGGAATCTCCCGCACCTCCCGGTGAGGGGTGGACACGCCTCGTCAGGGCCGCTGCGGGACCGGCGGAGGCAGGAACGCCTCCCTCACGACGCGCAGCACGCGCGCCCGCTTCCCTTCGGCAACGGGGACGAGGCCGCCGAGCTCGAGCCGGCAGAGCTCGACGCGGCCGGCGGCGCGAACGGTCAGGAACCCGAAGTCGGACAGGAAGTCGCGCGGGAACACCGTGCGGTGCACGAGGAAGCGCTCGTACGACGACTCGCCCTCGGCGTAGCGGTACCCGAACGCCTCGAGCGCCTTCGCTCCCAGGTCGCGCGCCTCGCCGATCGCGGCGAGGAAGAGCGACTGCATCACCCAGGGCGTCGACGGGTCGACGACGTACGCGCACGTGACGAGGACGGCGTCGTCGGACGGCGGGCCCGCGGGCAGCTCCGCCGCGCGCGGGAAGAGCTCGGAGGGGCCGTACTGCATCGAGCCGAGGACGCGTCCGGTGTCGTCGTGGTAGACGGTCCCCCAGGCTCCCCACTCCTCCTCGGCCTTCTCGATCCACCGCGACTTGTCGACGCGACGCGTGCCGCGCGACTGCCACCAGACGCAGCCGTGGCACACCGTCGGCGCGGTCTCGAGCGTCGCCCCCGTGAGCCCCGCGATGCGCGTCGGCACTAGGGGGCGGTGCCGATCTCGTCGACCACGACGTTCACCACGGGCGGTTCGACATCGGCCATGCGAACGAGGTAGTCGCGGACGCGCCGCTGGACGAGCCGGCCGACGTCGGGAACGGAGGCGCCCCAGTCGACGGCGAGGTGGAGCTCGACGACGAGGGGACCGTCGTCGGCGACGACGCGGACGCCGCGCCGGCCGTCGCCGACCGCGCCGACGCCCGGCACCTCCCGTGCCGCGTCGGCCGCGTACCGCGCGAGGATGTCCGTCGAGATCGAGGCGTGTCCCTCCACCTGGGTGAGTGTAGGCGCTAGCCGAACGCGAGCCAGAGCAGGAACACGACGCCGCCCCACGCCCAGACCGCGGCCGTGACGCCCAGCACGCGGAGCCGGAACCGGGAACGTCCAAGTGCGCGCAGCGCCGCCGCGACGGCGACGGGTACGCCGAGCGGGAACGCGATCACTGCCCACCCCTCGTCCCATCCTGGCCAGTCGCCGCCGACCGCCGCGTCCCCGACCATCAGCGCGAACGCGAGGGAGAGGAGGAGCGCGAGCATGGCGGCGACGACGACCCCGTGCCGCAGCGTCATGCGCCTGACGCTATCGCGGCGCCCGTTCCGCCACAAGCACGAGCTCCGTGGCCTCGGGCCGCGCGAAGAAGCGGAACGGGACGAACGTCGTCCCGAGCCCCGGCGAGACGTGCATCACGCCGGCCGGGCGCCGGTAGACGCCGTCGGTGTAGCGCGCGTGCGGGTGCGCGAGCCGTAGCCTCCCGGTGCCGTAGGGGACGACGATCTGGCCCGCGTGCATGTGCCCGGCGAGAACGAGGTGCCAGTCCCCCGGGCGGAGGCGGTCGACGCTCGTCGGGAAGTGCGTCAGGAGGACGCGCAGCGCCGCCTCCGGATCCGGGGGCGGCACAGGATGCGCACGACGCGCCGTCCGGGCGTCGAGGCCGGCGATCTGGACTCGCCGTCCCCGGAGCTCGAGCGTCCGGGCCTCGTTCTCCAGGATCGTCGCGCCCGGGAGGTCGGTGATCGGCGTCGCGAGCGCGAACGGGTCCTTCGCGTTGCCGAAGTCGTGGTTGCCGAGCACGACGAAGCAGTGGGGCAGGCGCGCCACGAGCTCCTGCAGCAGCCGTTCACCGGCGGGCCGGGTCAGCAGGTCTCCGGTGATGCACGTGAGCTCGGGCTGCCGCTCCTCCACCCATGCCACCGCGCGGCGGACGGCATGCGAGCCGCGCGAGGGGACGCCGAGGTGGAAGTCCGAGAGGTGCGCGATCCGCAGTCCCTCGAGCTCCGGCGGCAGCCCCGGCAGCGCGAGCCGCCGTACGCGCAGGCGCACCCAGCCACCCTCGAACCAGCCCCACGCGAGGCCTCCCGCGGCGATCGCGCCGAGATACGTTCCGGCGCGGCGACCCGTTGAGCCTCCGCGCCGGAAACCGCCCCTCCGCCTACTCAGATGCCGGATCGCTCGGAACCTTGCGCGGCGCGCTACTGGGCGAGCTTCTCGAGCACCGGCTTGACCGGGACGACGTGCCGGCGGAACTTCAGCTCCGACTCCTCGAGGCCCGCGGCGACGCCGATCAGCTGCGAGAGGTGGATGATCGGCATCCCGAACGTCCGCCCCGTCGCCTTCTCGAGCTTCTGCTGCCACGCGTCGAGCGAGAGGTGGCAGAGGGGGCACGGCGTCACCATCGCGTCGGCCCCCGCCTCCATCGCCTGCTCGATCGGCTGGATCAGCTCGCCGAGCGCCGTCTCCTCGCGCGCCTGGATGATCGGAAAGCCGCAGCACTTGATCTTCGCGGGGTAGTCGACGGGCTCGCCGCCGCACGCCGTGATGATCCGCTCGAGCGACCACGGGCGGTCGGGGTCCTCGAAGCCCATGAGCTTCGACGGGCGCAGGATCTGGCACCCGTAGAACGGCGCCACCTTCAGCCCCTTGAGGCCCTTGTGCGCGACCTGCTGCAGCTTCTCGAACCCCTCCCCCTCCGCGACC
Source organism: Pseudomonadota bacterium (assembly GCA_050262775.1). Lineage (GTDB taxonomy): Bacteria > Actinomycetota > Thermoleophilia > Gaiellales > Gaiellaceae > DATHTC01. The sequence goes on from JBLNEO010000241.1 coordinate 3,414, forward strand.
AGCCAGAGGAAGTGCTTGACGTCGACGCCGCCGTCGTAGGGCGGGACGCCGACCGACTCGAGGTTGGCGTTCACGCGGGCGCGCAGCCCCTCGTCGAGCCGGAGCTGGTGGTTCGCCTGCCGGAGGTTGAGCGTGCAGACGTTGCAGATCGTCATCAGCGTGTCGGCGCCCGTCGCCCGCGCGTACGCGAGGATCCGCGCGTTCAGGTGGAGGTAGTAGTCCGGCTCCGCCTCGTGGATGTCCCCGGCGCCGCAGCACGTGACCGACTCGAGCTCGAGCAGCTCGAGGTCGACCATCGGCGCGAGCGCCTGCGTGGCCGAGTCGAGCTCCTTCGCCGAGAGCGAGGCCAGGCACCCCTTGTAGTAGGCGACCTTCGTCCGCTGCGGGGCCTCGGTCGTGCTCATGCGCCTCCTTCGGGCTTGCGGGTGGGCTCGGCGCCCGGGGTCGCGTCGGCCTGGCGACGGCTGCCCATCCCGGCGTCGCCGCCCGCGGGCGCGGGCGCCTTGGGCGTCGCCTCGCCCGTCAGCACCGGCCCCTCGTCGGGCAGGAACGGCCGCGGGAAGGCATCGTCGCGGGCGTAGGGATCGCGGTCCGGCTCGAAGCCGTGGCCGAGCGCCGCGAGCGCGTGCTCGCCCTGGACGATGCCGGCGGCACCGTCGCGCCCCTGCTCGTCGACGAGGCGGCGCAGCTTCCGGGCCTCGTCGACGTCGGCGGCGACGTGCGGCGGGATCGGCAGCGGCACCTTCCCCTTCCTGGCGAGGCTCATCGCGAACTTCATCTGCGTCAGCGACGACACGATCCCCTGGGTCTTCGGGACGAGCTCCGTCTCGCGGAGCCACCCCGTCGTCTCCGCGGAGCGCACGAACCAGAGCGCGTGCTTGGCGCCCATGTCGCGCGTGATCCCGTGCTTCACGGACTCGGCGCCGAGCTTCGCGATCGAGTCGCGCGGGTCGACGCCCTTCGGGCAGCGCTCGTTGCAGAAGTAGCACCGCGTGCACTCCCAGATCCCGTGCTCGGAGTTGTAGTCCTCGAGCCGCTCGACCACGCGTCCCTCGCGCGGGTCGCCGACGAAACGGAAGCCCTTCGCGAGCGCCTGCGGGCCGAGGAACTCGGGGTCGGACTCCATCGCGTTGCACTCGGACACGCAGCAGCCGCAGTTGATGCAGAGCGCCTCCTTGTGGATCACGTTCATCCGCTCCTGCGTGATCAGGTGCTCCTTGCCGTCCGGCGGTTCCTCGTAGTTCGGCTGGAGGTATGGCTTCATCGCCTTGAACTTGTCCCAGAAGGGCTGCATGTCGACGACGAGGTCCTTCACGATCGGGAGGTTCCCCATCGCCGAGATCACGGGCACGTGGCCCGCCTCCGCGAGGTCGTACATCCGCGTCTTGCACGCGAGCACCGCGGCGCCGTCCATCCGCATCCCGCAGGAGCCGCAGATCATCATCCGGCAGCTCTTGCGGTACGCGAGCGAGCCGTCGTGACGGTCCTTGACGATGTCGAGGCAGTCGAGGAGCGTCGCCTCGTCGGGCGCGTCGAACTCGTACTCCTTCAGCGCGCGGTCGCCCGTCTCGCTGTCGTACCGCCAGATCTTCAGCGCGACCTGCACCTAGTACTTCCTCTCCGTCGGCTCCCAGCGCGTCATGCGGACCTCCTTGTACGAGAGCTCGGGCCCGTCGCCGTTCCAGCGCGAGATCGAGTGCTTGAGGAAGTGCTCGTCGTCGCGATCGGGGTAGTCGTACGGGCGCGCGTGGGCGCCGCGGCTCTCCTTGCGCGCGACCCCCGCCTGGAGCATGCAGGCCGCGGTGTCGAGCAGGTACCCGAGCTCGATCGCCTGCGTCAGGTCGGAGTTGAAGACCAGGCCCTTGTCCTCGACGACGACGCGCTCGTAGCGCTCGCGGAGCCCGTCGATGAGCTCGAGCTGGCGCTGCATCTTCTCCTCGC
>JBLNEO010000242.1:0-4409 GCA_050262775.1 Pseudomonadota bacterium
GGCTACGAGGTTGCCGCGGCGAGGCAGGGAGCCGGGGGCGTCCAGGTCGACCTCGTCCTCACGCAGGCCGACGCGGCGAAGCTGGCTGCACAGGGCATCGACGTGAAGCCGCGGCGGGACGGGCAGGGACGCACGCAGGCCGAGCGGGCGGCGGCCCAGGCGGCAGCCGGCTACACCGTCTGGCGCTCGTACGATCAGAAGGACGGCATTCGCGACGAGCTCTACTCGATCGCGCGGCGGAACCCGCAGATCGTGAAGCTCGAGGTGATCGGCCACACCATCCAGGGACGCGAGATCATCGCGCTGAAGGTGACGAAGGACGCGAAGACGGTCGCCGACGGCGCGCGACCGGACGTGCTCTACATGTCCACGATCCATGCCCGCGAGTGGATCTCCACCGAGGTCAACCGCCGCTTGCTCCACCAGTTCGTCGACAACTACGGCAGCAACGCCGAGATCACGAATCTCGTCGACACGCGCGAGCTGTGGTTCCTGATCGTCGCGAACCCGGACGGCTACCAGTACACGTTCGACCACGAACGGCTGTGGCGGAAGAATCTGCGGGACAACGACGGCGACGGACAGATCACGCAGGCCGACGGCGTCGACCCGAACCGGAACTACAACCTCGACTGGGGCTACGACAACGAGGGGTCGAGCCCGCAGCAGGCCGCTGATGACTATCGCGGCACCGGGCCGGCATCGGAGCCCGAGGTGCAGGCGCACCAGGCGCTGATCGACCGGCTCAAGTTCAAGTTCCTGATCACGTACCACTCGTACGGGCCGCTGATCCTCTATCCGTACGGCTGGCAGATCCAGACGCCGTCGGCGGACGACCCGCTCTACGTCGCGTACTCGGGGATCGACGCGACCCCGGCGATCAGCGGCTTCGACCCCGGCGTCGCGGCGGACCTCTACATCACCAACGGGACGACCGACGACTACTCGTACGCCAAGACCGGCACGCTCTCGTGGACGGTCGAGCTCAACGAGGGCTGCGAGGGGTGCGGGTTCGTCTTCCCCGACGACGAGGCGCTCGTGGAGGCCGAATACCAGAAGAACCTCCCGTTCGCCCTCGACCTGGCGAAGTCGGCGCCGAACCCGGGACAGCCGGTCTCCCATCTGGGCAACGCGGTCAAGCCCTTCTACCTCGACATGGGCAAGGACGGGAAGTTCCTCCCGGACGGGCCCGATCCCGAGAAGACGAACAACCCCGCGAGCGACTTCACGTTCTCGGTCTCGTACGGCGACCCGCAGGCCGTGCGCGTGCTCGCCAAGCGCGATCTGAACGGCGACGGCACCGCGGACGCGGTCTCGGTCAAGTACGAGATCACACGCAACGGCGCCACGCTTCCCGTGCAGACCGCGCCGACGAGCCAGTGGAACGGCGGCGAGCGGGGCGAGGTCGGCGACTTCTACTACCACGTGATGCAAGGTGTCGTGACCGGGACGCAGCCGGGCGACTCCGTGAAGGTGTGGTTCACCGGCGCGGGACGGACGAGCGAGTCGTTCACGTACTCGGCGAGGGTCGAGTCGACGAATCGCGTGCTCGTGCTCGCGGCGGAGGACTACACCGGGCTGTCGCCGGTGTACAAGTCCAACCCGCGGCCCGCGTACCTGTCCTACTACCTCGACGCGCTGGCCGCGGCCGGGTACTCCGCCGACGTCTACGACGTCGACGCGAACGGACGGGAGGCGCCGAGCGTGCTCGGCGTGCTCTCGCACTACAAGGCGGTGATCTGGTACACGGGCGACGACGTGATCACGCGCGAGCCCGGGATGGTGCCCGGCACCGCGTCACGGCTCGCCAACGACGAGATGCTCGCCGTCCGCGCGTACCTCAACGAGGGCGGCCGCCTGCTCTACACCGGCAAGTACGCGGGCCTCGAGATCGCACAGGGCTACGAGTTCAATCTCGAGACGAACGCGCCGTGCGATCCGGACAGCGCAGCCGACGGGTGCCAGGATCTGTCGGACGATTTCCTCCAGTACTACCTCGGCGCGTACCTCTACAACGAGGACGCCGGGACGACGTCCAAGGGCACGCTCTACGACGTGATCGGCGTCGACGACCCGCTCAACGGACTCGGCTGGTCGTTCGGCGCGCCGGGCGCCAACAACCAGGATCACTCGGCGTCGTTCATCACGACGAGCGGCCTGCTGCCGAAGGCGCAGTTCCCGCAGTTCGACAGCTGGGCCGCGGCGAAGTACGTGCGGCCGGGGGGCCCGTTCGACCCGCACACGGGCACGTACTACGTGTATTCCAACATCTCGGACATCAGCTACAAGCGCCTGACGCGGACGGTCGACGCGCCGGCGGGCGGTGCCAACCTCTCGTTCTGGATCTCCCGCGACACCGAGCCCGACTGGGACTTCGTCTTCGTCGAGGCGCACACCGTGGGCCAGAACGACTGGACGACGCTTCCGGACGCGAACGGGCACACGAGCCAGAGCACGGGGCCGAACGATCCCGACCTGGCGAGCTGCCCGGCCGGCTGGCGTGAGCTCCATCCGTGGCTCGACCATTACCAGACGCTCGACGCGGCAGCCGGCTCGTGCACGCCGAAGGGCACGACCGGTGTCTGGAACGCGGCGAGCGGGCGTTCGAGCGGCTGGGAGCAGTGGTCGATCGACCTCGGTGCGTATGCGGGCAAGCAGGTCGAGGTCTCGATCGCGTACGCGAGCGACTGGTCGGTGCAGGGGCTCGGCGCGTTCGTCGACGACGTCACGCTCTCGACCGGCGAGACGACCTCGTTCGAGACCGCCCTCGACGGCTGGGCCGCGACCGGCCCGCCGGCCGGCAGCGCGCCGAACGCGAACAACTGGACGCGCACGACCGCGGCGGGCTTCCCCGAGGGGGCCGTCGTGGTGACGCCCGACTCGCTCTACATGGGCTTCGGGGTCGAGGGCATCTCGACCCCGCAAGCAAGGAGCGCGGTGCTACGCCGGTCGCTCGAATACCAGCTCCGCTGAGCTCGAGACGCGGAGGGCCCGCCCTCCGCTCAGCCTCGCCCGTGATCGAGGCACTCCTACCGCTCGACGAGCGCCGTCCGCGCCGCCTCGCGCAGGAGACGCGCCGTCGCCGGCGCGAGCCCGGGGAGCGTCGCGGGCGGCAGGCCCGTCAGCGCCGCGTGCACGACGAGCGCCGCGAGCGCCGTCCCCAGCAGGCTGGGGTGAAACCGGTCGGGCCCGTACAGCGGCAGCGCGGGGTCCCGGCGCCAGGCCTCGCGCCACGCGGCCCCGGCGGGGAGCAGCGTCGCGTCCGCGGCGCTCGCGGCGGCCGCGTACGAGCGCAGGACCGCGGGCAGCGCCTCGGGGCGGTCGCCCTCGGGCCAGACCTGCAGGAGCGCGGGTCGCGCGCCGCGCGCGCGGATCGCGGCCGCCCACCGCTGCGTCCAGAGGCGGAGGTGCGCCTGGCTCTCCGGTAGCGCCGACGGCCCCTGCTGGAGGACGACGACGTCCCACCGTTCCCCGTCGAGCACGTCGCGCGCGCCCGTCCACTCCCACTGATCCTGCAGGTCGACGCCGCCGGGCACGACGGCGCGGACCTCGAACGGCCGTCCCCCGACGCGCTCGGCGATCGCGGCGACGGCCGCCGGAAGGTCGTTCGTCGCCGTGAGGCTGTTGCCGACGAAGAGAACGCGCAGCGGCTGCGCACGCGCCTCGTCGCCGATGCTCCGGGCACACCCGGCCGCCACGACCGCGAGCGTGAGCAGGACGAGCGCGAAGAACCGCCGACGCCGCACGGCGCCGACGGTAGGCGCGCGCCTGCGGGTGAGGCAACTGATTCGCCCGATCCGACGTCGGCCGCGTCGGCGATCCGCTGTAATGGGTCGCGCCTCGGGCGGTTAGCTCAGCTGGGAGAGCACCTGCCTTACACGCAGGGGGTCGGCGGTTCGAGCCCGTCACCGCCCATCGCTCCATCAAGCCGGATCCCACGCGCGCGGTACGCGCGGCAGAGCGCACACCCGTCTCGTGACCTGAAACGGTCGCGCCGGCTGCTAGGGCGTCGGCACGTCGAACTCGGCGCCCGCGATGCCCGATGCGAGCACGTCGGCTCGGCCGTAGTGCCCGACGACGTCGAACCACCGCTTCGCGTGCAGCGCGCGCCGCAAATCGCAGTCGGCGAACACGATTCCCTCGCGGTCGTAGAGCGGCCCGACTACGACGTCGCCCCTCGTCGGCTCGCAGACCGCGGCGCCGCCGCGCCCGAACACGTCCTTCCCCTCCGGAAGCGGGACGGGGAAGTCGTCGGGGAAGGCGCCCGCGGGGATGTACTGAGGGACGGAGACGACGTAGGCGCCCGACTCGATCGCGATGTGGCGCATGCTCGCGAGCCAGCCGTCGGAGTCGTCGGCGGTCGGCGCGACCCAGATCTGCGGGCCGCCGCGGTACACCTTCCAGCGCGC
>JBLNEO010000243.1:0-23234 GCA_050262775.1 Pseudomonadota bacterium
AAGCCGCGCCTCCCGGAGCGCGACCTCGAGCTGCGGGGGGAGGTCGGGGGGGGGGGGCGGGGGGGCGGCGCCGCCCGGGACGTGCGGCCGGGGGGGGGGGGCGGGGGCGCGGGCGTCGGCCGCGGCGGCGGCGCCCCCCGGGCGGGGCGGCCTCCCCGCGGCCCCCCCCCCCGGCCCCCCGCCCCGGCGGCCCGGGCGCCGCCCGCCCCCCCGCCGCACCGGCCGACGTCGACCAGCAGCTCGAGGTCGCGCTCCGGGAGGCGCGGCTTCGCGCCGAGGAAGCGCAGCCGGCGCGAGCGCTCCGAGAGGCCGGCGAAGACCTGGAGCACGGGCTCCCGCTCGCCGAACCGGAGGGGCCTGACGGCGATCGCGTCCATGCGACCACGGTGCCGGAGCGGTCGCCGCCGCCGCGTTCGGCCGTCCCGCCGGAGCGGGTGCGGCCTCCCGTACCGCTATGCGGACGCCGCGTCGGCGTCGGCGAACACGGCGTCGACCTCGGCGTCGAGCAGCGCCCCCGGCACGAGCCCCTCGGCGACGGCCTTCGCCCGCTCGAGCAGCGCGCGGTCGGCGCGGAGGCGGGTGAAGCGGAAGTCCGAGAGGCCGTGCTGGCGCGTCCCGAGGAGCTGCCCCTCGCCGCGGAGCTCGAGGTCGCGCTCGGCCAGCTCGAAGCCGTCCGTCGTGTCGACCATGGCCTGGAGTCGCTCCTGCGCGTTCTCCGTCAGCTCCTCGGCGGCGCGCGAGACGAGCAGGCAGTACGACTGCTCCGCGCCGCGCCCCACGCGTCCGCGCAGCTGGTGGAGCTGGGCGAGCCCGAACCGGTCGGCCTCCTGCACGATCATCACCGTCGCGTTCGGCACGTCGACGCCGACCTCGATCACCGTCGTCGCGACGAGGACGTCGAGCTCGCGCGCCTTGAAGGCGCGCATCAGCTCGCGCCGGTCGGCCGGCTTCAGGCGCCCGTGCAGGCAGCCGACGCGGAATCCCCGCAGCTCGCCCGCCTTCAGCCGTTCGGCCTCCTGCTCGGCCGCGCGTGCACGCGACGTCTCGCTCTCCTCGATCAGCGGGCAGACGACGTACGCCTGCCGTCCCTCGCCGAGCAGCCGCCGGAGCCGGGTGTAGGCCTCGGACGCGCGCGCCTCCGGGATCCACCCCGTGACGATCGGCTTGCGGTCCGCGGGGGGGCGCGCGAGCTCCGACACGCGCAGGTCGCCGTACACCGTCAGCGCCAGCGTCCGCGGGATCGGCGTCGCCGTCATGTGCAGGACGTGCGGCTCGCGGCCCTCGGCGAGGGCCGCACGCTGCTCCACGCCGAAGCGGTGCTGCTCGTCGACGACGGCCACGGCGAGGTCGGCGAACCGGACGTGCTCCTGGATCAGCGCGTGCGTTCCCACGGCGAGCTGCGCGTCGCCGCGGGCGATCGCCTCGCGCGCCGCCGCGTGCTCCTTCGCCCGCAGCGCGCTCGTGAGGAGCACGGCGCGCACGCCCAGCTCCGCGCAGAGACCCTCGATCGTGAGGAAATGCTGCTCCGCGAGCGTCTCCGTCGGCGCCATCAGCGCGCCCTGCCGGTCGTTCTCGACGGCCCGCAGGAGCGCGTAGAGCGCGACCACGGTCTTGCCGGAGCCGACGTCGCCCTGGAGCAGACGCTGCATCGGGACGGGGCGGGCGAGGTCGGCGTCGAGCTCGCGGATCGCGCCCTCCTGCTCCGGCGTCAGGGAGAACGGCAGCGCGCGGCGGTAGCGCGCGATCAGCTCGCCCGGCTCGCCGAGCGGCGGCGCGACGGCGGCCTGCCGCTCGCGGGCGCGACGCGCGATCCCGAGCTGCAGGACGAGCAGCTCGTCGAAGGCGAGGCGTCGGCGCGCCCGCTCGGCCTCGGCGAGGTCGCGCGGGCGGTGGAGCGCGACGAGGGCGTCGCGGCGCAGCGGCAGCTCCTCGGCGTGCCGCAGCGTCGCCGGGAGCGGGTCGCCGACCCCGTCGACGTCGGCGAGCGCGTGCTCGACGAGCGTCCGCAGGCGCTGCGGCGTCACGTCCTCCGTCGCCGGGTAGACCGGGGCGAAGTCGGCCGTCGCGCGCACGTCGCCGACGTCGTAGGCGCGCACGGCGAATCCGCCGCGCCGCGCCAGCGCCCCGCGGAGCCGCACCGACGTCCCGGGCGCCAGCCGGTCGGCCACCCACGGCTGGTTGAACCACACCGCGTCGATCTCCCCCGTCGCGTCGCGCACGCGGACGTTCTGCACCGTCAGCCGGCGGCCCGTCCTGCGTGAGGACGCGCGGACGACGGTGCCGGCGATCGCGACCTCCTCCTCGCCCCACAGGTCCCGGATCGGCCGTTCCGGCGCGGCCTCCTCGTACCGGTGGGGGCGGTGCAGGAGCAGGTCGCCGACCGTGCGAAGGCCGAGGCGGCCGAGCCGGCGTGCGAGGGCCGGGCCGACGCCCGGCAGCGTCTCGACGCCGCGCCCGAGGTGCGAGGGCCGCGGGGAGCTCCGGGTCGGCGGCCATGCCGGCGGGGGGTCCACGCTCGCGAACCCCGTCGGACCACGCATCACTGTCGCCACCGCGGCCAGGGCGATCGCACTGTAGGGGGATGGCCGGACGACACCCTGCTGCCGATCGTAGGGGTCGCGGTGCGTGCGGTCCTCGTCCTCCTCCTCCTGGCTCTCTCGCTGACGCTCGCCGGTGCCGCCGGCGGCGCGGACGAGGAGCGGGTGCGGTTCGAGCTCCGTCCCGGCGCCGTGCTCGTCACGAACGACGACGGGACGTGGACGGTGCGGACGCGGTGCTCGTCGTCGCGGCGGGTCACCGTCGGTCCCGGCTACGTGTCGCGGCTGGAGACGCCCGACGGCACGACGCTCGTCGAGGACCTCCGGCGCCGCGGCACGCTCAACGACCCCGAGTTCGGCGGCCTCGGCGCCTTCGGCTGGCACCACGCCCGGGGGGTGCCGCGCCGCCTGCGGTTCACCGGCCGGAACGCGTGGGAGGTGAGCGGACGCACGTGCGCAGCGCGGAACGGCGGCTTCGGCGTCGTCGGCGCGGGCCTCGTCGAGGAGCCGACGCGCGACGGCGAGGCCCTCCGCTTCCGCGTCGACGTCCTCTTCAGCGACGCCTACACCTACCCGCAGCCGCTCCTGTGGGTCTCGTACGCCTACCGCGTCGAGCCCGAGGTCGTGCGCGTCCACGTCGACGTGCTGCCCCTGTGCCCGCGGGGACGGTGCGGGCACACGCGCGCCCTGGCGTTCGTGAAGGAGCCGAAGCTGGTGGCGCACGTCGTCGGCGGCGGCTTCACGCGGATGGCGACCTTCCGGCGCGACGGGAGCCTCGCGTGCATCTACGTCGGCGGCGGCGGCATGCGCGGCCCGATCCTCGACACCGGCCAGTGCGGCGATCCCGACCGTGCGCTCCTGCGCTTCGACCACGGCACCTCGACGAGCGGCGCCGACGGCGGCTGCGACGACCCGACTCCCTGCCTCGACGTCGGCGTCAGCGCGACGCTGGACGACTGGGCGCGCGAGGCGGCGACGACGGCGCCCGCGTACCCGCGTGACACCGCCTCGATCGACGGCGTCGTCTGGGACTGCAAGGGCGGGAGCCCGGCGAGCCCGGACGTCCGCCGCTGGGAGACCACCGGCCGCCTCGACGACCGCGGGCGCTACGTCTCGCTGGGCGGGATCTTCCCGGCGTGGGAGGGCGGCCGCGGCGGCTACGACTGCGAGCCGCTCGCGCGGCCGTTTCCCGCCGCCGGGGTGCGGTACGCGGCCGACCTCACGTTCTCGCTCGCGCGCGACGACGCGCTACGCGGGCCGTAGCCGGACGACCGCGTCGACGCCGCCGCCGGGCGCCGCGGCGAGCTCGACCTCGCCGTCGTCGACCGCGACGAGCCGCTGGACGATCGCGAGCCCGAGCCCCGAGCCGTCGCCGCCGCGCTCGCCCCAGAAGCGGTCGAACGCGTGCGCCCGCGCCTCCGGCGACAGCCCGGGCCCTTCGTCGACCACGTGGATCTCGACCCACGCGCCCGCGTGCACCGCGTCCAGCGTCACGGACGCCCCGGCCGGGGACACGGCGACCGCGTTCGCGAGGAGGTTGTCGACGACCTGCTCGACCCGCACCCCCGCGGCGCGCGCGAGGACGCGTCCTGGCACCGCCGAGCGCACCGAGACGGCCTGCTCGGCCGCGAGCGGCGCCCAGGCGTCCGCGCGTGCGGCGAGCAGCGCCTGCACGTCCAGGGCCGTCGCGGGCGCCGCCGACGCGCCGGCGCGGGTGAGCGCGAGCAGCTCGTCGACGAGCCCGGCGAGCCGCCCGACCTCGGCGAGCGCCGCGTCGAGGTCGGGACGCGCGTCGTCGCCGACCTCGCCCTCCATGGTCTCGAGCCGGAGGCGGAGCGCGGTCAGCGGGGTGCGCAGCTGGTGGGACGCGTCCGCGACGAACGCGTCCTGCGCGGCGACCAGCGACTCGAGCTTCGCCGTCGTCTCGTTGAGCGTGAGCGCGACCGCACGCACCTCGGGCGGCCCCTCCGGCACGGCGCGCGCGTCCAGCCGCCCCTCACCGACCGCCTCCGCAGCCGCGCGGACACTCGCCAGCGGCCGCGCGATCCAGCGTGCGAGCGCGAGCCCGACGAGGCCGGCGGCCAGCAGCGCGGTCCCGGCGGTCGCGAGGAGCACGAGCCAGTACCGGCGGACGCGCTCGTCGAGCTCCGCCGTGGGGTACGTCACGCGGACGGCGCCGAGGACGCGGCCGCGCGACGCCACCGGCACCGCGACGTAGAGCAGGCCCGAGCCGAGCGTCGTGGAGCGCCGGACGCCGGATGCCGTCTCGCCCTCGAGCGCCGCGGCCACCTCCGGACGGGTCGAGAGGTCGCGCCCCGGGCCGAAGGACGGTGAGGTGTCGAGCAGGGACGTCCCGTCGCGGTCGGCGACGACGACCCGGCCGCCCGTGCGCCGGGCGTACGACGTGGCGATCGCGTCGACCGACGCGAGTCCCGGCCGGCTCGGCGCGGCGAGCGGCGTCTCGGCGAGCGAGGACAGCGCCACGGCGTCGTGCTCGACCTTCGCGGTCAGGTCGCGCTGCGCGCTCTGGCGGTACGCGACCGCGAGCGGCACCTCGAGCACGACGAGCACGACCACCGTGAGGGCGAGGAAGCCGAGGAGGATCCGGCGCGTCACGCCGGCCGGCGGAGCCGCAGGCCGACGCCGCGGACGGTCTCGATCGTCACCGCGTCGCCGAGCTTCTTGCGAAGCGACGCGACGTGCACGTCGACCGTCTTCGACGAGCCGTACCAGCTCGTCTGCCAGACCTCCTCGAGGACCCGCCGGCGCTCCACGACCGCACCGGCGTCGCGCGCGAGGAGGGCGAGCAGGTCGAACTCCTTGGCCGTGAGCGCGACCTCCCGCCCCGCGACCGTCACCGTCCGCGCGCGCGGGTCGACCTCGAGCTCGCCGACCCGGATCGCAGCGTCCGCGTCCACGCGCCCGGCGCCGCGGCGCGCCACCGCGCGGATGCGCGCGACGAGCTCGCGGAGCCCGAACGGCTTCACGACGTAGTCGTCGGCGCCGAGCTCGAGGCCGACCACGCGATCGGCCTCCTCGCCCCGCGCGCTCACGACGATGATCGGCACGGCCGACCGCGCACGCAGCTCGCGGCACACGTCGAGCCCGTCCATGTCCGGGAGCCGGAGGTCGAGGAGCACGAGCTCGGCCCCGGACGCCGCGAGCGCCGCGGCCCCCGTCGCGACGCGCTCGACCTCGAAGCCCTCGCGCGCGAGCCCGCGCACCAGGGGGTCGGCGATCGCGTCCTCGTCCTCGACGACCAGGATCCGCACGGCGCGATCGTCGCACGACGGGCGTCCGGCCTGCCGCAGGTTTTGCCCGGAGCTTGCCGTCCTTTGCCTCCGCCTTGCCCGCGGCTGGAGGAGGCCGCCGTAGCGTCGGCGGCGTCGATCCAGGAGGAGCCCGTGACCCGTCGCCAGTCGTTCGTCGTCGCCCTCGTCCTCGCCGTCGCGCTCGCCGCCGGCGTGTTCGCACTCCTGCGGACGGTCTCGCTGGGAGCGAGCGCGGCCGGGCCCACCGACGCGCAGCTCGCGGCGCAGAGCGCCCAGCTCGACCGAGCGGAGGCGGCGCTCCGCCGTGAGGCCGCGCAGCGGCCCCCGGCGCTGCCGCCGAGCGCCGACGCCGCCGCGCCGTCGGCCCAGCCGCAGCCGGTGATCTACCGCCGCGCCGACCCGATCGTCGTCGCGGGCCGCTCGGGCTCCGACGAGCACGAGGAGGAGCAGGAGCACGAGGGCGGCGAGGATGACTGACCGCGTCGTCCGGCTGCAGGTGCTCGTCGTCGCGGTCGTCGTCTTCCTCGTACTGTGGGCCGCCGTCGCCGCCGAGCCGTGGGCCGGCGCTCCGCGCGATCCGCGCGTCGCGGCGCTCGAGGCGCGGCAGGCACGGCTCGCGCGGGAATCCGTCCGCGTGAAGCGGCTCGTGGACGCACGGTGGGCGGCCTACCGCGCGGCGCTCGTGGAGCGCAGCCGGCAGCTTGCGTCGCGGCCGGTCTCGACCGCACCCGCGCCGCGCGCGCGGATCGTCACCCTCCCGCCGCTGACCGTGACGAGGAGCTCGTGATGCTGCGCCACGCGTTCCGCGCGATGGGCACGGACGTCGAGCTCCTCGTCGACGCCGAGCGTGCAGCAGGCCCGATCGCGGCCGCCGAGGCGGAGTTCCACCGGCTCGAGGCGATCCTCTCGCGCTTCCGGCCGGCGTCCGAGCTGTCGCGCCTGAACGCGGCGGGGGCGCTCGACGCCTCGCCGGAGCTCGCCGCCCTCGTCCGGCTGGCGCTCGCCGCGCGGCGGCGGACCGGCGGACGCTTCGACCCGACCGTGCACGACGCCGTCGTCGGCGCGGGCTACGACCGCAGCTTCGAGCACGTGCCCGCGGACGGACCGGCGGTAGAGGGCCGTGCACGCTGCGGCGGTGCGGTCGCCGTCCGCGGGCGCCGGATCGAGCTCGGGCCGGGCGTGCGGCTCGACCTCGGCGGGATCGGCAAGGGCTACGCGGTCGATCGGGCCGCCGTGCTGCTCGCGGACGCGGGGCCGTGCCTCGTCAACGCCGGGGGCGACCTCCGCGTGGCGGGCGTCCCGCGCGACGGTGCGTGGCCGGTCGGCGTCGAGCTGCCCGACGGCGACGTGACGGTCGCGCTCGAGGAGGGTGCGCTCGCGACCTCCGGGCGCGACCGCCGGCGCTGGGCCCGCGGCGGCGTCGCGCAGCACCACCTCGTCGACCCGAGAACCGGCCGCCCCGCGGAGGGCGACCTCCTGCGCGTCACGGCGCTCGCCGCGACGGCGGTGGAGGCGGAGGTGCTCGCGAAGGCGCTGTTCCTCGGCGCCCCGACCGACGGGGCGACCGCGGTGCTCGTCCGCGCGGACGGCTCCGTCGCCTTCACGGGGGCATTCGCGTGAGCCACGACCCGACGTTCTGGCTGCTCGCGCGGGCCGGCGGCCTCGGCGCCTACGTGCTGCTCACGGCCTCGGTGCTCGCGGGCCTCGTCCTCAAGTCGCGCCCGTTCGGCACGGCCCTGCGCGCGGCCACGGTGACGGCGGTGCACCGCTCGCTCGCGCTCACCGGGCTCGGACTCCTCGCGCTCCACGGCGTCGCGCTCGTCCTCGACCGCACGGTGGAGGTGACGCCGCTCGGCCTCGTCGTGCCCGGACTCGTCCAGTACCGGCCGCTGCCGACCGCGCTCGGCGTGCTCGCCGGGGAGCTCATGGTCCTCGTCTACGCGTCGTTCGGCGCGCGGAAGCGGATCGGCGTCCGGGCCTGGCGCCGCCTCCACTACGCCACCTACGGCGTCTTCGCCGCCGCGACCGCGCACGGCCTCTTCGCGGGGAGCGACTCCTCGCAGCCGTGGGCGCTCGGCCTCTACGTCGGCGCGATCGCCGCCGTCGCCCTCGCGGGCATCTGGCGTGCGCTCGTCGTCGCACCCGCACCCGCTCCCCGAGGAGGAACGCCATGACGTACCGCATCACGATCGACCGGACGCTCTGCTCCGGCTTCGGCACGTGCGCGCAACTCGCGCCCGAGCTCGTCGAGGTCGACGACGCCGGTCTCGCGCTCGCCCGCGTGGGCGTCACCGACGACGGCCGCGCGCCGGACCTCGCAGCGGCCTGCCCGATGGCGGCGATCGCCGTGGAGGAGGCGGCGTGACGCCGCGGCGCGTGCTCGTGGTCGGTGCCGGGCTCGCCGGTGTCCGGACGGCGGAGGCGCTCCGAGCGGGCGGGTTCGACGGCGACGTGACGGTCGTCGGCGAGGAGCCGGTCGCGCCGTACGAGCGGCCGGCGCTGTCGAAGGAGCTGCTCGCCGGCGCCCGGACGGACGCGTCGCTGCGCCCGGCGGGCTACTGGGAGGAGCGCGGGATCGCGCTGGAGCTCGGCCGACGCGTGGGCCGGGTGGACGTGCGTGCGCGGACGGCCGACGCGAGGCCGTGGGACGCGCTCGTCCTCGCCACGGGCGCGCGGCCGCGGACGCTCCCGGCGGCCGGCCGCGGCGTGCTCGCGCTCCGCACGCTCGCCGACGCCGACGCGCTGCGGGAGCGGCTGCGACCCGGGGCCCGTCTCGCCGTGGTCGGCGCAGGCGTCCTCGGGTGCGAGGTCGCGTCGACCGCGCTCGGCCTCGACGTCGACGTGACGCTCGTCGAGGCCGGCGCGGTGCCGCTCGAGCGGGTCGTCGGCCCCGAGGTCGGCGCGCTCGTCGCCGACCGGTTCCGCGCGCGGGGCGCCGCCGTGCGGCTCGGTGCGCGCGTCGCCGCCCTCGCCGCCGACCGCGTCGAGCTCGACGACGGGCACGTGATCCGCGCCGACGCCGTGCTCGTCGCCGTCGGCGCGGTGCCGGCGTCGGAGCTCCTCGCAGGACGGGACGGGATCGTCACGGACGCCTGCGGTCGCACGGCGTTCCCCGGCGTCTACGCGTGCGGCGACGTCGCCGCGTGGTGGCGACCGTCGCTCGGCCGCGCGGTGCGCGCCGAGCACTGGACGAGCGCCGCCGGCCAGGCCGCGGCGGTCGCGTCCGGGATCCTCGGCGACGCGAGGCCCTACGACGAGCCCCCGTACGTCTGGAGCGACGTGCTCGGGCTCCGGCTGCAGCTCGTCGGCGACCCCGGTCCCGGCGCGCGCGTCAGCGTCGACGGCGGGAGGGACGCGTTCGTCGCGCGGTACGCCGACACCGGCGGCCGGACCTGCGCCGTCCTCGCCGCCAACCGACCCGACGCCGTCGCAGCGGCCCGTCGCGAGCTCGCGGGCGCGGCCGTACCCTTGGCGGCATGAGGCGCTGGCTCCCGCTCGTCGCCGCGGCGGTCGCGGTCGCGGCCGCGGCGCTCGCGCTGAACCTCGCGCTCCTCGACCGCTCGTCGGCGGATGACCCCGTCGGGAAGCTGAGCCCGCGCGCGCCGATCACGCGGCCGACCGCGACGACGGGGCCGACGGCGACCGCACCGACGGCGACGGACGGCGAGGACGGCCGCGGCCGCGGCTCCGACGAGGACGACTAGTCGTCCCGGAACCAGAAGAAGCCGACCGTGCCGGGGCCGGCGTGGGTGCCGACGACGGCGCCGAGCGTCGTGATGAGCTCGATCGTCGCCTCCGGGCGCTCCCGTCGCACCATCTCGACGAGCGCCTCGGCGCGCTCGGGCGCGTCGGCGTGCGCGATCCCGACGCGCAGCCCCGGGCCGTCGGAGCTGCCGGCGCGGAACCGCTGCACGAACTCCATGAACGCCTTCTGGTTCCCACGGACCCGCTTGATCGGCTCGATCTCGCCGTCCGCCAACGAGAGGATCGGCTTGATGTGCAGCAGCTGGCCCGCCATCGCGCGCGCCTTGCCGATCCGACCGCCGCGCGCGAGGAACTCCAGCGTGTCGACCGTGAAGAGAAGCTCTGCGTCGTCGGCGTAGCGCGCCACGAGCGCGTCGATCTCCTCGTCGGTGGTCCCCCGGTCGAGCCGGCGCTCGATCGCGATCGCGAGCATGGCGATCGCCGCCGACGCGGTGCGCGAGTCGAGCACCCGCACCCGCCCGTCGCCGGCTTGCTCGGACGCGAGCTGGGCGCTCGCGAACGTCCCCGAGAGCTTGCTCGAGATGTGGACGGACAGGACCCGGTCGTACCCCGCGAGCGCCTCGTACGCGTCGAGGAAGTCCTGCGGCGTCGGCTGCGACGTCGTCGGGAGCTCGGGCGCCGTGCGCAGGCGGCCGTAGAAGCGGTCGGGGCCGAGGTCGACGTAGTCCCTGAAGCTCTCCTCGCCGAAGCGGACGTACAGCGGCACCACGCGGAGGTTCGGGAAGCGACCGGGCCCCTCGGGGAAGTCGGCCGTCGAGTCGAGCACGATCGCGGTGTTGGCGGCGGTCAGCTCCACTGCGGCGCTCCCCGCCGGGCGGCGTCGTGGATCGCAGCGACGATCACGTCGAGCTCCTGGTTCTTCGACAGGCACGCGACGGCGCCGGCCTCGAGGAGCGCCTCGCCCTCGCTCACCGCGATCGACGCCGTGAGGCAGACGACGGCCGTCCCGGGGCACGCCTCGCGGACGGCGATCGTGGCCTGCACGCCGTCGAGCCCCGGCAGGCGGTAGTCCATCAGGACGACGTCGGGACGGTGCTCCCGACACGCCGGGACGGCCTGGCTCCCGTCTCCCACCGAGGCGACGACCTCCACGTCGGTCCGCATCCCGAGCAGCATTTCGAGGGTCTCGCGGAACACCTCGTTGTCCTCGACCAGGAGGATGCGGATCCGCTCGGCCACGCGCGGACCCTACTCAGCCGACACGAGCAACGGGTAGTGCGGCTGGCCGCCGTCCTGCACCTCGACCTCGAGCTCGGGATGCCGCTCCTCGACCCACGCGCGGAGGCCGTTCAGCGGCGGCGCCTCGGCGCCCGTGAGCAGGGTCAGCACGTCGCGCGGTGCCGCGAGCAGCCGGTCGAGGACGACCCGCGCGACGTCCTCGAACGCCGCGCCGCTCGCGACCGCCTGATCCTCGACGAGGCCGAGGAACTCGCCCTTCCGGACGACGACGCCGTCGACCTCCGCGTCGCGCGAGGCGACCGTGACCGCACCCGTCGCAAGCGCCCCGAGCGCCTCGTGCATCTCCCCCACGTTCGCCTCCGCCGAGCGAGCCGCGTCGTACACGACCAGCGCGGCGAGGCCGGCGGGGATCGACTCCGTGTGGATCACGCGCACGGGCTTCGACGCCAGCCGCGCCGCCTGCTCGGCGGACATGACGACGTTCGAGTTGTTGGGCAGCACGATCACCTCGGGCGCGGACGTCGACTCGATCGCGGCGACGATGTCCTGCGTCGACGGGTTCATCGTCTGGCCGCCCTCGATGATCCGGCCCGCGCCGAGGCTCGCGAAGAGCCGCCGGTTGCCCTCACCCGCCACGACCGCGACGACCTCGGTCGTCTTGTCCTCGTCGGCGGCCGTGTGGTCGGTGAGACGCTCCTCGCGCTGGAGCGTCTGGCGGTGCATGTTCGCGATCTCGACCCGGTCGATCGTCCCCTGCCGCACGCCGAGCGACAGCGCCGCGCCCGGGTCGTCGGTGTGGACGTGCACCTTCAGCGCGGTCTCGTCGCCGACCACGAGGAGCGAGTCGCCGAGCCGGTCGAGCTCACGCTCGAGCTCGGCGGTGTCGAGCGCCTCGCCCTCCACGACGAACACGGTGCAGTAGCGGAACTCCGAGAGCTCCTGGTGGACGGCGTCGACGGGCAGCTCCTCCTCCACCGCAGCCGCCTCGGGCAGCGGCTCTCCGCGCACGGCGGCGGCGATGCCCCGGACGATCTCGACGAGCCCGGCCCCGCCCGCGTCGACCACGCCCGCCTCGCGCAGCACGTCCAGGAGCTCCGGCGTCCGCGCGAGCGTCTCCTCGCCCTGGCGCACCAGCTCGAGCAGCAGCTCGCCGACGTCGAGCTCCGGGTGCGCACGGTGCTCCGCGGCCTCCGCGATGCTGCGCACGACCGTCAGCATCGTCCCCTCCACGGGCTTGCGGACGGCGCGGTAGGCGGCGTCGCTCGCGCCGCGGAACGCGCGGGCCACGCAGCCGGCATCGACGGCATCGGCGGTCGCGAGCGCCTCGGCGGCGCCGCGGACGATCTGGCTGAGGATCACCCCCGAATTGCCCCGCGCCGACATCAGCGCCGCGCGCGTGAGCTCGTGCGTCACCGTCGCACGGTCGGCGGCGGACGACCCGTCGAGCGCGGCGACGACGCCGCGAACCGTCAGCGTGAGATTCGTGCCCGTGTCGCCGTCGGGCACGGGGTAGACGTTGAGGTCGTCGATCCGGCGGCGGTTCGCCTCGAGCGAGGCGAGCGCGGCCCCCGCGAGTCGGCGCGCGGTCTCGAGGTCGCTCATCCGGACTGCCTCACGTCCTCGATGTGCACCTCGACCGACGCGACCGTGAGCCCGGTCAGGCGCGCGACCTCGTAGGCGACGCGGGAGCGGACGGTCGCGCCGACCTCGGCCAGGTTGAGGCCGTACTCGACGACGACGTGGAGGTCGATGCGAAGGCCCTCGGGCGTGCCCTTGACGGCGATCCCGCGGCGCGCGCGCTCGGGGAGGAGCTTCCCGATCGCCGCACGCGGCGCCATCGCGACGACGCCGTAGGACTCGGCCGCGGTGCGCGCGACGATCTGCGCGACCGCCTCGTTGGCGATCGTGATCTTCCCCAGCTCGGACGAGAGCGCCTCGGCAGCCTCCACGGAGGTATTTGACCCGATCCGGCCGGCGGAGGTTGCGGTCGTCCGACGACCGTGCGGCGGCGCGGTCACGGAACCGGCGCGCAATCGGCACGATCGCGGCACCCGTGCGTGCGTAAGCTCGTGCCCCACCCGGAGGGTGGGGGGACGGAGGTGGGAGCGCCCTCGGCCCGCCGCGCCGCCGCGACGACGCCTCGCGCTGCCGCGCTAGACGGCCTTCTCGACCTTGCCGGCCTTGAGGCAGCGCGTGCAGACGTACGCCCGCTGCGGCTTTCCGGCGAGCACGACGCGAACCCGCTGCAGGTTCGGGTCGAACCGCCGCCGCGTGGCGACCATCGAATGGCTGCGGTTGTTCCCGAACGAGGGCTTCTTCCCGCAGACTGCGCAGACCTTCGACATGGCGGGCGGCAGTGTAGCGAACGCATCGTCGACCGCCATCCGGCCGACGGCACGGTCGTCCCGCCCTACCCTGACGCGGCGGCGCGCAGGCGCGAGAACGCGTCCGCCATCTCGAGCGCGCTCCGCACGGCGTCCGCCGCGTGGTCGATCCGCGCGTCCGCCTGCTCCGCGTTCTCGACCGTCAGGACGCCGAACGCCACCGGGACGCCGGTTTCCAGCCCTGCGAGCTGGAGCCCGCTGGCGGCCTCGCCCGAGACGTACTCGAAGTGCGCCGTCTCGCCGCGGATCACGCAGCCGAGCGCGACGATGCAGGCGAACCGCCGGGTCTTCGCGAGCGCCATCGCCGCGAGCGGCAGCTCGAACGCCCCCGGGACCGGCATCACCGTCACGAGCGATGCGGGCACCCCGAGCTCGGCGAGCTCCTCGACGGCGCGGTCGAGCATCCGCGACGTGTGCTCGCCGTTGAACCGCGAGACGACGATGGCGACGGGGCGACGTCCACCCTCCGGCGAGCCCTCGATCGTCGAGACGCCGTCGGGGATGGCCAGTTCGCCCGGGGCGTGCTCGGCGGTGCGCAGCGGCACGTCGCCGTCGACGAGCGCCTCCTCGTCGCCGAAGAACGGGTGCTCCTCGAGCCGCTCGCTCACCCTTCCTCCTCCTCGTCCGGGTCGAACGTCAGGTCCTTCAGATCCTGGTGGTGCAGCCGGTGGCCGAGCTTCGCACGCTTCGTCGAGAGGTAGCGCCGGTTCTCGTCGTTGGGCGCCACCTCGAGCGGCACCTGCTCCACGACCCGCAGCCCGAAGCCCTCGATGCCCGTGAGCTTCCGCGGGTTGTTCGTGAGCACGCGGATCGTCGTCAGTCCGAGGTCGGCGAGGATCTGGTTCCCGATCCCGTAGTCGCGCGCGTCAGCCGGGAACCCGAGCGCGAGGTTCGCCTCGACCGTGTCGAGCCCGCGCTCCTGCAGCTCGTAGGCCTTCAGCTTCTCGAGGAGGCCGATCCCGCGCCCCTCCTGCGCCATGTACAGCAGCACGCCCCGTCCCTCGGCCTCGATGCACGCCATCGCCGCGTCGAGCTGCTCGCCGCAGTCGCAGCGGAGCGAGTGGAACACGTCGCCGGTAAGGCACTCGGAGTGCACCCGGACGAGCACGTTGTCGGCGCCCTCGACCTCGCCCTTCACGAGCGCGACGTGGTGCTTGCCGGAGAGCTTCTCGCGGAACGCGACCGCGGTGAACTCGCCGAACGCGGTCGGGAGCCGCGTGGCCACCACGCGCTCCACGAGCTTCTCGTGCCGCCGCCGGTACTCGACGAGATCGGCGACCGAGATGAGCTTGATCCCGTGCTCGCGACTGTACGGCACGAGGTCCGGCACGCGCGCCATCGTGCCGTCGGGGTTCATGATCTCGCACACGACGCCGGCCGGCTGGAGCCCGGCGAGCCGCGCGAGATCGACCGACGCCTCGGTCTGCCCGATCCGCTCGAGCACGCCGCCGCGCTTCGCGCGCAGCGGGAAGATGTGACCCGGCCGGACGAGGTCGCGGGCGCTCTTCGACGGGTCGATCGCGACCTGGATCGTGTGCGAGCGGTCGTGGGCCGAGATCCCGGTCGTCACACCCTCGCGTGCCTCGATCGAGACGGTGAACGCGGTGCCGAGCGGCGCCTCGTTGTGCTCGGTCATCGGCGGCAGCCCGAGCTCGTCGCAACGCTCCTCGGTCAGGCAGAGGCAGATGAGGCCGCGCGCGTGGGTGGCCATGTAGTTGACGGCCTCGGGCGTCGCGAACTGCGCCGCGATCGTGAGGTCGCCTTCGTTCTCCCGGTCCTCGTCGTCGACGACGATCACGAACTTGCCCTGCCGGACGTCCTCGATCGCCTCCTCGATCGGGGCGAACACGCGCGTACCGGTGGTCACGGCGGTCATCGTATCCCGCGGGTTTCGAGCAGCCGCTCGACGTATTTCGCCAGCACGTCGACCTCGAGGTTCACGCGGTCGCCGGCCGCGAGCGATCCCATGGTCGTCACCGCGCGCGTGTGCGGGACGAGCGCGATCCGGAACCCGGAGCCGTCGAGCTCCGCGACGGTGAGCGAGACGCCGTCGACGGCGACGGAGCCCTTCTCGACGACGTACCGGTGGAGGGCCGCCGGCGGGTCGACCCAGATGCCTTCCTCGTCGACGGTGCGCACGGTGCCGACGCCGTCGACGTGCCCCTGGACGACGTGCCCTCCCATCGGGTCGCCGGCGCGCAGCGACGGCTCGAGGTTCACGGCGTCTCCGAACGGCCGCACGCGGGAGACGGTCTCGGGCACGACGTCGAACGCGAGCGTGTCGGCGTCGCGCTCGACCACCGTCAGGCACACGCCGTTGACCGCGACGGAGTCGCCGATCCCGGCGTCGACGGCGCCGCGCTCGACGACGAGCCGGCCGTCGGCGAACGAGCGCACGCGTCCGAGCTGCTGGACGATCCCGGTGAACACCGGCGGAGCGTAGCCCCGCGTGGGGTCGGTCACGGCTCGTGGACGTAGGCCTCGAGCAGGACGTCGCCGCCGACGGCCTCGGCGTGCAGCCCTCCGAGATCGAGCGGCACGTCGAGCGCACCGACCCACGCTGCGCCTGTGCCCGCGAGCCGCGGCGCGACGAAGAGCAGCAGCTTGTCGACGAGATCGGCGCGGAGGAACGCCGTCCCGAGCGTCGGCCCGCCCTCCAGGAGGAGCGACTGGACGCCCTCCCGCCCGAGCCGTGCGAGCGCGTCGTCGAGCGGCCCCGAGACGAGCTCGAGCTCCGAGCCCTCGGGCAGCGGCCCGCGACCGAACACGAGGCGACGCGGCTGCCGCACGACCGGGACGTCGCGCGCGTCGAGCCGGGGCGCATCCGCGCGAAACGTCCCCGCCCCGACCGCGACCGCGTCCGACTGCGCGCGGAGCTCGTGCACGCGACGCCGGGCCTCCGGCCCCGTCACCCACCTCGACCCGGGCACGGCCACGCGGCCGTCGAGCGTGACCGCGGCCTTGTAGGTCACGAACGGCCGCCGGAGGGCGACCCACGTCCGCCAGGCCTCGTTCTGGCGCCGCGCCGCGGGCACGTCGGCGAGCTCGACGTCGACGCCCGCCGCACGCAGGCGCTCGAGCCCCCCGGCCGCGTCGGGGTTCGGGTCGCGCGAGCCGGCGACGACGCGCGCCACCCCCGCCGCCACGATGCGGTCGACGCAGGGCGGCGTCCGGCCGTGGTGGGTGCACGGCTCCATCGTCACGTACAGCGTCGCGCCCCGCGCGCGATCGCCGGCGGCGTCGAGCGCGACCACCTCGCCGTGCCGCGCGCCGTGCTCCTCGGTGGCGCCCTCCCCCACCACCTCGCCGCCGGAGACCACGACCGCGCCGACCGTCGGGTTCGGGTACGCCCGACCGGCCGCCGCGGCGGCGAGCTCGAGCGCGCGCGCGAGGCTCACGCGAGCGCCTGGACGAGGCGCCGGTACGCGTGCGGGAGGTCGTCGTGCGCGAAGATCGCGCTGCCCGCGACGAGCAGCGAGGCGCCCGCCTCGTGCACCGTCCGGGCGTTCTCGTCGTCGATGCCGCCGTCGACCTGGACGAGGACGTGATCCGGAAGCAGCCCGCGCAGCTCGCGGATCCTCGGCAGGGCCTCCGGCATGAACGCCTGGCCGGAGTAGCCCGGCTCGATCGACATGCAGAGGCAGAGATCGGCGCCGGCGGCGGCGTCCGCCGCGCGGCCCACCTCCGTCCGCGGGTTGAACGAGATGCCGACGCCGAGCCCGTGCTCGCGCGCCAATGCGATCGTCGCCGAGGGGTCGTCCGCGACCTCGACGTGGAACGTGACGGAGTCGCCGCCCGCACGCGCGATCTGCGGGATGTGGCGCTCCGGGTTGTCCACCATCAGATGGCAGTCGAGGACGCCTCCGCGCTCGTGGACCGCCGGCGCGATCGACGCGAGCACGACCGGCCCGATCGTGATCGGCTCGACGAAGTGGCCGTCGCCGACGTCGAAGTGGAAGACGCGGACGCCCGCGTCGAGCAGCGTCGAGACCTGCTCGCCGAGGCGCGCGAAGTCCGCCGCGTAGAGGGACGGCTCCACCTCGACCGTCCGCACCCAGTCGCGCCAGGCCACGCCGCGATCCTATGCGCGCCGCGGGTCGAGGAGCCGCGCCTCCGCCGGGTGGCCCCAGGCGACGGCGTGGACGTACGACCACGCGCGCATCCGGTCGCGGTCGTACCCGAGCTCGGCGTGGAGCAGGTCGAGCCGCCGGCCGGTCACGCGCGCGCCGGGCACCGGCCGTCGGTCGCGCACGATCGAGGCGACGTCGAACGCCGGATCGCCGACGAGGGGCTTCGGGTCGATCGCGCGCCACCCGTCGGCCGCGCGGAGGACGTTGGCCGCGTGCAGGTCCTGATGGAGGAGGACCGCCGGCGCGTCGCCTGCGAGCAGGTCGGCGACCGTCGCCGCGACGGCGGGGTCCCGACGCGCCCACCGCCGCGCCTCGTCCGCGAGCAGGCGGAACGGGTGCGCCGCCGGCGGCTCGCGGTGGAGGCGCCGGAGCACGCCCGCCGCCGCACGCGTCGCGGCGTCGTCGTCGAGGGCGAGCGCCCGGGTCGCCGGCTCGAGGCGCTCGAGGAGCAGCGCGCTGCGCGGGCGGTCCTGCGCGAGGAGCCGCACGGCGCCGTCGCCGCCCCACACCGCGAGCGCGTCGCCCTCGTGCTCGCTCTCCGGCTCGGGGAAGTTGAGCTTCAGGACGGCGGCCGCGCCGTCGGCACGCTCGACGTCGAGGACGAGCGCGACGTTTCCACCCTCGAGCACCGCGCCGATCCTGAGGCTCCACGCGTCGGCCAGCTCGGCGACGAGCCGCGGCAGCCGCTCGAGCCAGGCCGCGCCGCCCGGCTCGGAGCGCCACCACGCGAGCGCCGCCGGAACGCCGTCCACCCGGCCGATGGTAGGGCTACAGCGCGAGCTCGTAGATCAGCATCGCCACGGCGAGCGTGATCGCGATGAAGAGCAGGAGGGCGCCCGAGACGAGCACGAGCAGCACGAGCGGCGTCGACGCGCTGCTGCCCTCGCGCGCGATCTCCCGCATGCGCGCGAACGGGCCCGGCCGGTGCTCCTGCCCCACCGCATGGTGCCGTGAGAGGCGGAGGGTTGCCATGGCCGCAGGGTGCGCCCGCCGCGCCTCGGCCACCATCCGCGAATCCCCTGATCTACGGGATGCGCAGTCGTGCGACGAAGAACCCCGACGTCCGGTGGCGGTGCGGGAGCGTGAGCAGGAACTCCGGCCGCCGCGGGTGCCGGAACCGGGGCCACTCCTCCGCGAGCACGGGGTCGGGCTCGAGCCCCGCGGCATCGACGACGGCCTCGTTCTCGTCGGCGTTGACCGCGCAGACCGCGTAGACGAGCGTCCCGCCGTGGCGAACGCGCTCGGCGGCCGCGCGCAGGAGCGCGAGCTGGAGCTCCGGCAGCGGCTCGGCGCGCCAGCGGAGGTCGGGCCGCGCCGCGAGGACGCCGATCCCCGAGCAGGGAGCGTCGACGAGCGCCCGGTCGAAGTCGCGCAGCTCCGCCGGCAGCGCGAGGCCGTCGCCCTCGACGACCGTCACGTTCGCCGCGCCGAGGCGCGCGGCGTTCGCACGCAGCTCCCTCGCACGGCCGGGGTGGAGCTCCACGGCCGTGACGTCGCCCTCGAGCATCGTCGCCTTGCCGCCGGGCGCCGCGCACAGGTCGAGCACGCGCTCGCCCGCCCGCGCGCGCACCGCGAGCCCGACGAGCTGCGACGCCGCGCTCTGCGGCCAGACCCGTCCCTCCGCGAGCGCCGCCCCGTCGACGCGGTCGACGTGGAACGCGCCCGGCACGTCGGGGTCGGGGCTGCCGGGCGGGTCGCCGCGGACGAGACGCACGACGGTCGGCAGGGGCTCGTTCTGGGCGCGCATGAGCGCGAGCGCCTCCTCGTCGCCGAGATCGCGTCGCCAGGTCTCCCAGATCCAGTCCGGGTACGACTCCTTCAGCGGCCCGTCCGGGAGCGCGTCGAGGAGGGGGCCGATCCCGTCGGCGACCCGTCGCAGCACCGCGTTCGCGAACGGCACGGCGCGCGCGAGCCGCGCCCGGCGGACGAGCTCGACCGACTCGTTGACCGCCGCGTACCGCGGCACGCCCTCGACCCACCCGAGCTGGTACGTCCCCAGCCGCAGCGCCGCGCGCACCGGCGGGTCCAGCTTCGCGACGCGTCTCCCACCCAGCGTCTCGACCGCGTGGTCGACGGTGCGCACGCGCTGGACGGCGCCGTAGGCGAGCCGCTGCGCGAGCGCGCGGTCGCGTGCGTCGAGCCCGTGCGCCGCGGTCGCGAGCGCCCGGTCGGCGAACGCGTCCTGCTCGAAGACGCGGAGGAGCACCTCGTAGGCGGCGCGGCGGGCGGGCGAGATCGTCACGTCAGCGCACGCCGCGGAGGAACTCGGCGTAGCTCATCCGCCGCTTCCCCTCCGGCTGCACCACGTCCGGGACGAGCTCGCCGCCCTCGAGGTGCGCGCGCCAGATCGTCACGCGTCGCCCGTGGAGCTCGGCCCACGCGCCGATGTGCGGAGAGAGCGCGCGCACGGTGCGCGCCGCCTGCTCGGGATCGGCGAGGTCGAGCCGGCGGTCGTCGGGCCCGATCTTCTCCGCGTACGTCACGCCCTCGTCGGGCTGCGGCTCGAAGCGCGGTGCGGGCAGGACGTCGGCGAGGAGCTCGGCCGCGAGGGGCGCGGCGCGCGCGAACACGGCGCCGGCGTCGTCCTCGGGCCCGATCGGGAACGCGCGCTGCGCGGCGATCGGACCCGCGTCGAGCGCCTTCACCGTCTCGTGGATCGTCACGCCCGTCCGCTCGTCGCCGGCCATGATCGCCCGCTCGACCGGCGCCGCGCCGCGCCACCGGGGAAGCAGCGAGGGATGGACGTTGAGCCACAACGTCCGCTCGAGGAGCGCCTCCGGGATCAGCAGCCCGTATGCCGCGACGACGATCGCGTCGGCGGCCGGGAGCTCGGCGTCGGCGGGGCGCTCCGGCTGGAGCACGGGGATGCCGAGGCGCCCCGCGACGTCCTTCGCCGCGGTCGGGGCGAGGCGACGGCCCCGGCCCTTCGGCGCGTCCGGCCGCGTCAGCACGAACGCGACGTCGTGCTCCGCGGCCAGGCGCTCGAGGACGTCCGCCCCGAACGGCGCCGTCGCCGCGACGCCGATCCTCAAGTGAGGACGATGCGCGGCCGCAGGACCGCGAGCGCCTCGCGGCGGGCCTCGTCGGTGGTGCGGTCGAGGATCAGCACGCCGTCGAGGTGGTCGATCTCGTGCTGCACGACGCGGGCGCCGAGGTCGTCGAGCTCGAGCCGCACGTCCGCTCCTGCGGGATCCTGCGCCTCGACCACGACACGGCACGCCCGCTCGACCGGCACGAGCACGCCCTGGAGCGAGAGGCAGCCCTCGTCGTCGGTCTCCACGGCGCCGTCCTCCTCGACGACGCGCGGGTTCACGAGCGCGACGGGCTCCTCCTCGGCCGACGGCTGGACGATCACGAGGCGTTGCAGGATCCCGACCTGGTTCGCGGCGAGGCCGACGCCGTTCGCCTCCTGCATGAGGCGCGTCATCCGCTCGGACAGCCGCAGCAGGTCGTGGTCGAACCGCTCGACCTCGCGTGCGCGCATCCGGAGGACGGGGTCGCCGTACTGGCGCACCTGCGCGAGCGCCGTCCGCCGCCGAGCCGCGCGCTCCGCGCTGAGCTCCTCCTGCCGCACCTGACCCGCCTCGTTCGCCACCGGGCTCCAGTGTATTTCAGAGCGACTGGGGATCGACGTCGACGACCACGGCGAGCCCGGCCCGCCGCATCGCGGGCGACGCCGCGGAGAGGAGCCGCGCTGCGCGCGCGGCGACTGCGCGCGGCGCGTCCGTCTTCGCGACGAGCTGCGCGCGCCATCGGCCCCGGAGGCGGAGCACGGGCGCGGGTCCGAGGACGTCGGCGTCGCCGAGCCCGGCCTTGAGCTCGAGCAGCGCGCGCATCGGCGCGTCGGGCTCGGGGCCCGAGACGAGGATGCGCACGAGATGCCGGAAGGGCGGGTACCCGAGCGTGCGCCGGCGCTCGAGCTCGCCCGCGAGGAACCCGGCGACGTCGTGGCGCGCCGCGAACCGGATCGCGCGGGCGTCCGGCTGGAAGGTCTGGACGAGCACGCGGCCCGGCGCGTCGCGGCCGCTGCGGCCGGCGAGCTGCGTCAGCAGCTGGAACGTCCGCTCCTCGGCGCGGAAGTCGGGCATCCCGAGCCCGGTGTCGGCGTCGACGACGGCCGCGAGCGCCACCCCCGCGAAGTGGTGTCCCTTCGCGACCATCTGCGTGCCGACGAGGACCGCGCGGTCGGCCGCGGCGAAGGCGCCGAGCACCCCGGCGACGGCGCCGGGCCGCGCGACGGCGTCCGCGTCGAGGCGGAACCGCTGGAGCTCCGGGACGTGCGCGGCCAGCTCCCGCTCGAGCCGTTGCGTCCCCGCGCCGATCCGCGCGAGCTCGGGAGAGCCGCAGGCGGGGCACGTCTCGGTGCCGCCCTCGTGGTGCCCGCAGTGGTGGCAGTGCAGGCGGCCGTCGCCGTGGAGGACGAGCGCGACGTCGCAGTTCGGGCACCGGATCGTCAGCCCGCACGCGCGGCAGTGGAGGGCCGGCGCGATCCCGCGGCGGTTCAGCAGGAGGATCGCCTTCCCCCCGTCCTCCGCCACGCCCCCGAGGGCCTCGAGGAGCGGCGCCGACAACGGGTAGCCCGCCTCCCGCCGGAGATCCACGACCTGCACCGGCGGGAGCGCGCCCCCGAGCCGGCCTCCGAGCTCGAGGCGCTCCAGCCGCTCCCAGCTCTCGGGTCTCGGCGTGGCGGTGCCGTAGACGGCCACCGCTCCCTCGAGCGCGGCGCGCTTCGCGGCGAGCGTCCGCGCGTCGTAGCGCGGGTCGGAGTCCTGCTTGTAGGACGCGTCGTGCTCCTCGTCGACGACGACGAGGCCGAGGCCGCGCACGGGCGCGAAGACGGCCGAGCGCGCCCCGATCACGACCCGCGCGTCGCCCGCGAGGATCCGCTCGCGCTCGTCCCGCCGCTCCGCCTCCGTCAGGGCAGAGTGCAGCACCGCGATCCGGCCGCCGAAGCGGCGGTGGAAGCGGCCGACGGCTTGCGGCGTCAGCGCGATCTCGGGGACCAGCACGATCGCGCCGAGCCCCCGCTCGAGCGCCGCGGCGCACGCCTGCAGGTACACCTCCGTCTTCCCCGAGCCGGTGGCGCCGTGGAGCAGGAAGGGGCCGCCCGGGGGGGCGTCCATCGCCCCCACGATCCGGGCGACCGCGGCCTCCTGCGCGGCCGAGAGCCGCTCGGGCGCGGCCTCGCCCGGTAGCGCCTCGCGTGCCGCCGGCTCCGGGCGCTCGCCGACCTTCCGGACGCGTCCGGTCGGCGCGACGAGCGCGAGCGCGCGGCCCGGCGTCGAGCCGTAGTAGTCGGCGAGCCAGAGGGCGAGGTCGACGAGCGCAGGCGGCAGCTCCTCGAGCACGCGGCCGACGGGCGCCGGCGTCACCCCCTCGGGCGCCAGCTCCTCCTCGCCGACGACGACGCCGCGCCGCCGCGCGCCGCCGAACGTGACCTCGACCACGTCGCCGCGCCGCACGCCGTTCTCCGCCGCGTACGTGTAGGGGCGCGCGAGGGCCCGCGTCGTGACGAGCGGGTAGACGGACACGAAGCGCATCCGTCGAGCGTAGACGGCGCCCCGAACGGCGAGGGCGCTCCTGGAGGGGCGCCCTCGCCGTTCGGTGAGCTAGGCGGCGCGGCGGCCCGGCGGCGCGCGGGGGGCCCGGGAGGAGAGCACGGGCGGCGGGGCGGCCCCCGCGCACGAGCCCCCCCGGCGGCCGGGCGGCGGGCCGGCCCGCCACGCCCCCCGAAGGGGGTGGCGGCCCCGCGGGGCGCCCCCGCGCCGTTCGGGGCGCCGTCTACGCTCGACGGATGCGCTTCGTGTCCGTCTACCCGCTCGTCACGACGCGGGCCCTCGCGCGCCCCTACCCGTACGCGGCGGAGAACGGCGTGCGGCGCGGCGACGTGGTCGAGGTCACGTTCGGCGGCGCGCGGCGGCGCGGCGTCGTCGTCGGCGAGGAGGAGCTGGCGCCCGAGGGGGTGAC
>JBLNEO010000244.1:0-20726 GCA_050262775.1 Pseudomonadota bacterium
GCGTAGGAAGTACCGATGCGTCTGCTGCGGTGGAGGGATACGTGCCTTCTGTTACGTACAGGCCGCGCGGTCGCGTTACCGCAGAGAGGAGCACCGGAATGCTGACAGCATCGAAGAAGACCGCGTCGGACGCCCTCCATGGAGCGGGGTTCGAGGGGCACTACGAGGACTTCGACGGCGGGTACACGGTCGGGTTCGAGACGTTCACCGAGGACGTCGACATGACACCGCGCCTGAAGGGGTTGCCGGACGACCTCTGCCCGTCCCCCCACTGGGGGTACGTCATCACCGGAAAGCTCACGTACAGGATCGGTGACCGAGACGAGGTGATCGAAGCGGGCGAGGCGTTCTACGTTCCGGCCGGTCACACACTGCTCACCGAGGCGGGGACAGAACTCGTCTTCTTCAGCCCGACGCGTGAGTGGCATGAGACGGTCGAGAGGATCGGGACGACTCCCGGGGACGCCTGACAGCGCCGCATCCCTGCCGGTGCCGATGCGGAGGCCGATACCAGCGAACGCCGCCTGACACGGCGGCGTTCGCTCGCTCTGCGGCGCGCACCCCCGCGGTTGCGGAGTCTTTCTCCCCGAACGACGAGCGTCGACTGCGCGCACGTCGTGTGTCGATTGACACGTAGGCGGCTCCGTCATATCGTCGGCCGTCACCGGTACCTGCGGCGCCACGGGGCGATCGGTTCTTCCTGATAAGGAGTGACGAATGCGCATCAGACGCCTCGCGGTGGCGGGTTTCACCGTGCTCATGGTTGCAGCGGCCGTGGTCACCGCCGCGGGAGCCGCGGTCACCGTCTCGACAGCATCGCCAACGACAACCGTCCTTCGGTATGACACGTTCTCGTCGGATGCGCCCGGCGGCTACACGCTCGCCGATTACCAGGCGAAGTGGTCGAACCCGTACGGCATGCTCGACATGGCGGTGGCGCCGGGCGATACCCGCCGGTTCGACAACAAGTCGTTCTTCATCGACGACGCACCGTTCCGGACTGCGAATGACTTCAGCGTCTACGACCACCTCAAGTACATCGCGGTCAGCAACCAGTCGTTCCCGGTTCCGACACTCGGGTCGGTGACGTTCACCTCCGACATCACGGCTGAGACGCCGGGCGTCACCAACAACCGCGTCGTCCACGGGACGTACGGGCCGCCCTTCTCGTATCCGAACGGCGCCCCGTATTCCGCTCGCGTGCTCGAGGGTCAGCAGGCCGGCGCCGTGATGAACGTGATCAACTTCGCCACGGGCCAGCTGTTCGACTGGTTCGTCTCCGGCTCGACCGCGTTTGCCCTCATCGAGCGGTTGCCGTCGTCGGTCACGCAGAACACCACCGACCCCTCGTCACCGGACTGGGTCGGTCCGGACAAGATGTACACGCAGATCATCAAGGAGTTCCCGGTCAAGCCGGGCGTCGCGCATCGCGTGTCGATTCGCTACACGCGCAGCATCGCCGACGCCTCCGTCGAATACCTGCTGGACGGAAAGAGCGTCGCCACCGTCAACAACGTCGGTGTGCCGCTCGATCGGCAGGGCGTCAAGTACACCGGGATCTACCCGTCGCTCGGTCCGGGCGAGCCGCTCCGCGACAAGATCGACAGCTTCGTGATCGGACACGGCACCTTCAGTCTGATCGACGCATTTCCGTTCCAGTGGGGCTGGGGCTTCGGCTTCACCGGCCTCTACTGCGATCCGGGCCAGCAGCAGTTCGCCTACGTCTGCGACCTCAGCGTCTCGATCCCTGCGAGCGAGCGAGTCTACGGGCAGGGCGTCCGCGCACACTTCGACACCTTCGTCGTCACGACGACCGGCTGACCGTCACACGAACGATGCGAGGGGAGGCGCACGCGCGCCTCCCCTCGCGCGGAGTGCAGCCTGGCGGCCAACCGATCATTCCGGCCATGACCACCAACATGCTGGTCGCCCGGCGGACGACGACGTCGAGGCGAAGCGGCAGCTCGACGTCATTCACCGGAGCCGCGCCTGGGAGGGAGCCGGTGCCGGGCCGACGCCGTCGTCCACGGTGAGACCCGACGACCGCGAAGATGAGCCGGACGGCCCATTGCGCCCCTCCGTCGCGCCGAAGAGGATGGCTCCGCGGCGTGTTGCGGTGCGTGCGGCGCCAGGCGAAGCTCGTGCGGCGCTTCGTGTGACGCCGTCCGCAGCACGGTGAGACCGGGCGAACGAGCGGCGGCCATGGGGCGGCGGAGTTGCGGCCACTCCGCGCCCCGCCCCGTGACTCGGGGCGGCCGTCGTTCCGCCATGAAGAGGACGAGTGAGCGGCGCTCGCCGCCGACGGCTTCCGTTGAGCCGTCGCACCCGGCCGGAGACCCGCCGATCGGATTCCGGCACGCGGGTCGCCGACCCGCGTTAGGCGTTGCCGCGTCGGAGGTCTACGATCGACGTATGTCGGCGCTCGCGGACGATCTGAAGCGGGTATCGCTGTTCTGCGACCTGAGCGAGCGCCAGCTGGGCAGGCTCGCACGGGACTTCAAGCGACGGACGTACGCCGTCGGGATGACGCCCGTCAGGGAAGGCGAGATGAGCGGGGTCGGGTTCTTCGTCGTCGCGGACGGCGAGGCGTCCGTCAGCGTCAACGGCTCCCAGGTCGGCACCCTTCGGCAAGGCGATCACTTCGGCGAGCTCTCGTTGATCACGGAACGGACGCGAACCGCCACGGTGACGGCCGTCACCCCGCTGGACTGCCTCGAGATGACGATGTGGGACTTCCGGCGCTACGTGAAGGACAATCCGGACGTCGCCTGGAAGCTCCTGCGCCACCTGGCCGAGCTCGTCGCGGACGCGCCGGGCCGCACCCGGCAGCACGACGCCTGAGCGGCCGCCGCACGCGACCGTGCGCCGCCCCCCGACGAGGAGTACGATCCCCGGGAGAGGAGTCGGCCACGCACCGCACTCAACGTTCGCACCTGGTCTTCCTGGGTCTGCTCGCCGCCGTCGCGGCGGTGCTCGCGGGCTGCGGCGGGGACGACAACGAGTCGAGTGCGACGACGGGCGGCGGCACGACCGCCGCGGCGGCCGAGATCGCGGCGCCGGCGAACATCCAGAGCGCCGGCACGCTCGTGTTCTGCAGCGACATCACCTACCCGCCGGAGGAGTCGTACAAGCCGGGGACGACCGAGCCCGAGGGCTCGGACATCGACATCGGCAACGACATCGCCAGCCGGATGGGCGTCAAGGCCCGGTTCGACAACACGGGCTTCGACGGCATCATCGCGGCGCTGCTCGCGAAGAAGTGCGACGCGATCATCAGCGGCATGAACGACACGCCGGAGCGCCGCAAGCAGGTGGCGTTCGTCGACTACCTGAAGGTCGGCCAGTCCTTCATGGTCCAGCAGGGGAACCCGGAGCACATCACGGGGATCGAGAGCCTGGCCGGCAAGGACGCGTCGGTCGAGACGGGGACGACGAACAAGGACTACCTCGACGCGCAGAGCAAGAAGCTCCAGGCGCAGGGCAAGGAACCGATCCACGTGATCACGTTCCCGAAGGACAACGACGCGGCGAACGCGCTCAAGACCGACAAGGTGGACGCGTACTTCGGCGACGCGCCCGTCGTCGCGTACTACATCGAGCAGGATCCCGGCTCCTTCGCGATCGGCGGGACGCCCGTCAACCCGATCCCGATCGGCATCGCGATCCGCAAGGGCGACACCGAGCTCCAGACGGCCGTCCGCAAGGCGGTCGTCGCCATGTACGCGGACGGGACGATGGACGAGATCCTGAAGAGGTGGAACCTGGCGAAGGCCGTCGCGAAGCTGCCGCAGTAGCGCATGCTCGCGGCGGTCGACTGGCACATCGTCTGGCAGCGGATCGCCCACCCGGACCACGTCTTCGCCACCGCACTCTGGACGACGATCTACATCTCGGTGCTGGCGCAGGTGCTCGGGGTCGTGCTCGGGCTCGTCGCCGCGCTGATGCGGATGTCGAAGCTGCTGCCCCTCCGCGTCTTCTCGGGCGCGTACGTGCTCCTGTTCCGGGGGACGCCGCTGATCGTCCAGATCTTCTTCATCTACTTCGGCGCGAACCTGCTGTTCGGCTTCACGCTCATCCCGCGTGAGCTGCACCTCGTGTTCTTCACCCTGAGCGGCGCGGCGTTCGCGGGCATCCTCGCGCTGGGGATCAACGAGGGCGCCTACATGCGGGAGATCATCCGCGCCGGCATCGACGCCGTCGACCGGGGGCAGATGGAGGCGGCGAAGTCGCTGGGGATGCCGTACCGGCTGGCGATGCGCCGCATCGTCCTGCCGCAGGCGACGCGCTTCATCGTCCCGCCCCTCGGCAACGAGTTCAACAACATGATGAAGACCTCGTCGCTGATCTTCTTCATCGGGGTCACCGAGCTGTTCGGCGACGCGGAGATCCGCTACTCGACGACGTTCAAGCCGGTCGAGTACTTCCTCGCCGTCGCCTTCTGGTACCTCGTGCTGACGAGCGTCTGGAGCGTGATCCAGGCGCAGATCGAGCGCCGGCTCGCGGTGAGCGAGCGCGGGGACGAGTTCACCTTCCGGGAGCGGGTGTTCAACGCGTGGGCGCCGGTCTCGGCCTGGGGCCGGGGACTCGGCCGTTGAGCGCCGGACCGAACGAAACGGTGATGCGCGCCGACGACGTCGTGAAGCGGTTCGGTCGGCTCGAGGTGCTGAAGGGCGTCTCGCTCGAAGTCGCGGCGCGCGAGGTCGTGTGCATCATCGGCCCGTCGGGCTCCGGCAAGACGACGTTCATCCGCTGCATCAATCACCTCGAGAAGATCGACGCGGGCCGGATCGAGGTGAACGGGCACCTGATCGGGTACCGCGAGCGCAACGGGAAGCTCGTCGAGGACACGGAGAAGAACGTCGCCCGGCAGCGGGCGGAGATCGGGATGGTCTTCCAGCGCTTCAACCTCTTCCCGCACAAGACCGCGCTGGAGAACGTGATCGAGGCGCCCATCCACGTGAAGGGGACGCGCCGTGCGGTCGCCGTCGCGGAGGGGAAGGAGCTCCTCACGCGGGTCGGGCTCGCCGACAAGTTCGACGCCTACCCGGGGAAGCTCTCGGGCGGCCAGCAGCAGCGCGTCGCGATCGCGCGGGCGCTCGCGATGAACCCGGCGCTGATGCTCTTCGACGAGCCCACGAGCGCGCTCGACCCCGAGGTGATCGGCGAGGTCCTCGACGTGATGAAGGCGCTCGCGCTCGAGATGGGCACGACGATGATCGTCGTCACCCACGAGATGGGGTTCGCGCGCGAGGTCGCCGACCGCGTCGTGATGATGGACGAGGGCCGGATCATCGAGGAGGGGCCGCCGACGCACTTCTTCGAGTCGCCGTCGCACGAGCGGACGAAGCGCTTCCTCTCGAAGATCCTCTAGCCTCCGGCGCGGACCGGAGACGGGAGCCGAGTAGGCTCTCCCGATGGCCGACGATCTCGCCCGCTACGGCTCGCTGCGACGCGAGCTCGAGCAGGCGGTGCAGCCCCTCGCGACGTCCGTCGACGGCCGGCGGTTCTCGCTCCGGGCGCCGCTCGGGGGCGCGACGCTCCAGCCGGGCGGGTACGTGTTGCTGGACGAACGCATCGGCCAGGTGACGGCGCTGCGCCTCGGGGAGGCGCCCGGGCCGGAGATCGACCTGGAGGGCGGCCGGGCGCGCGTGACGGTCCGCATGCTGGAGGGGGACGGGGTCCTGCTCGACCCCGACACGGCGCCGTTCCACGACGCGCGCGTCCGGCCCGCCGGCGCCGACGACGTCGCCGCGCACCTGGAGCGGACGGCCGCACCGCGCGCACGCCTCGAGGTCGGGGAGCTCGCGCTCGCGTCGCACGTGCCGCTCGAGCTGGACGCGGGCGGCTTCGACCGCCACACCTTCCTCTGCGGGCAGTCGGGCTCCGGGAAGACGTACTCGCTCGGCGTGATCCTGGAGCGGCTGCTCGCGGAGACGTCGCTGCGCGTCGTCGTGCTCGACCCGAACTCGGACTTCATCTCGCTCGGGATGCTCCGCGAGGGAGGCGGGAGCGCGCCGTGGGAGGTCGCCGTGCGGCGGGCGGACGACGGCCTGCACCTCCGGCTGCTCGACCTCGACCCCGAGACGCAGGCGGCCATGTTGCGGCTCGATCCGGTCGCCGACCGCGACGAGTACGCGGAGCTCCGGGCGATCCTCGAGACGGAGGGGGCGCAGGGGATCCTGGACCTCGAGCGCTCGGAGATTCCCGAGCGCCGTCGGCTGTGGCTGCGCATCCGGGCGCTCGGTGCGCTCGAGTGGCAGGTGTGGGCAGGCCCGCAGCGGACGTCGGTGATCGAGGAGGTCGCCGCGCGCGACGCGCGTGCGCTCGTGCTCGATCTCGGCTCGCTCGGAACCCCGGAGGAGCAGGCCCTCGTGTCGGCCGCCGTGCTCGGCGAGCTGTGGCGCCGCCGCGCCGAGCGCAAGCCCGTCCTCATCGTGATCGACGAGGCGCACAACGTCTGTCCGGCGGCGCCGGGGAGGCCGCTCACGGCCGTCGCCACGGAGACCGCGATCCGCATCGCGGCCGAGGGACGCAAGTTCGGCCTCCACCTGCTCGTCTCGACGCAGCGCCCCCAGAAGGTGCACGAGCAGGTGCTCTCGCAGTGCGACAACCTCGTGCTGATGCGGATGAACTCGGCGGCCGACCTTGCGCACATCGCTGCGACGTTCTCGTTCGTGCCGCCGGGCCTCCTCGACCGCGCGACCGCGTTCCGTCAGGGGGAGGCGCTCGTGGCGGGCAAGATCGCGCCCCATCCCGCGCTCGTCCGGTTCGGCGCGCGGATGACCGCGGAGGGCGGCTCCGACGTGCCCGCCGACTGGGCGGAGCTGCGCGACTAGTTCCGGCCGTCGGAAGTCTGCGGGGTCCCACTGATCGGCTCTGCGGTCGAGCCGGACGGCGCCGCCGCACTGCGGTCATAGGCTCGTCACACGGCTCCGAACGAGGAGGGACGTCGTCAGCGATCGCGCGCCCGCCGAGTCTCTCGCCGCCGACGCGGAGGTGCTGGCGCGGACCGTCGCCCGCCTGCGCGAGGCGCGCGTCGCGCTGCCGACGTTCGCGCAGCTCGCCGAGCCCTCGCTGATCCCGGCGGCGGTCCGCGAGCGCCTTGCTGGCGTCGACCCCGACGCGGCGCACCCGCTGAACCTCTTCCGCGTGCACTGGCACAACGCGGCCGACCGGGTCGGCCGGGCCGAGGTGCCGGAGCACCTCGTGCTGCCGCGCGAGCTCACGGGCGTCGACGCGCCGATCGTCGTCGCGCTCGGCGACCGGTTCCCGATGATCGCGGCGCACAAGGTGCTCGCCGCCTACGGGTGCCTCGTCCCGCGGCTCGTCACGGGATCGTTCGACCCGACGCGCCACCGCGCGGTGTGGCCGTCCACCGGGAACTACTGTCGCGGCGGCGTCGCGATCTCGCGCGTGCTCGGCTGCCGCGGCGTCGCGGTCCTCCCGGAGGGGATGAGCCGCGAGCGGTTCGAGTGGCTCGAGCGGTGGGTGAGCGACCCGGCGGACGTGATCCGGACGCCGGGCACCGAGTCGAACGTCAAGGAGATCTACGACCGCTGCAACGAGCTCGCGCTCGACCCCGACAACGTGATCCTCAACCAGTTCGCCGAGTTCGGGAACCACGTCGCGCACTACCTCGTCACCGGTGCCGCGCTCGAGCGCGTCTCCGACGCCCTGCGCGCGGAGCGGCCCGAGCTGCGCCTGCGCGCGTTCGTGTCCGCGAGCGGGTCGGCGGGGACGCTCGGCGCGGGCGATTACCTCAAGGAGCGCCACGGGACGCTGATCGCGGCCGTCGAGGCGCTCGAGTGCCCGACGCTGCTCGCCAACGGCTTCGGCGAGCACAACATCCAGGGGATCGGCGACAAGCACGTCCCGCTGATCCACAACGTGATGAACACGGACGTCGCGATCGCCGTCTCCGACCGCGCGACGGACCGGCTCGGTGTCCTCTTCGGCACCGACGTCGGCCGGCGGCACCTGGCCGAGCGCCGTCGAGTCCCCGCCGCGATCCTCGACGGGCTGCCGTCGCTCGGGCTCTCGAGCATCTGCAACGTCCTCGCCGCGATCAAGCTCGCGAAGCACTTCCGCCTCGGGGCGGACGACGCGATCGTCACGGTCGCGACCGACGGCGCGGCGATGTACGACAGCGAGCGGCGGCTCGCCGAGGCGCGCTTCTTCCCCGACGGGTTCGACGCGCTCGGCGCCGCCGAGGTCGTGGGCGAGCACCTGCTCGGGGCGGCGACCGACCACCTGCGCGAGCTCACCTTCGAGGAGCGCGAGCGCGTGTTCAACCTCGGCTACTACACGTGGGTCGAGCAGCAGGGCGTCTCGCTCGAGGCGTTCGAGGCGCGGCGCGACCAGGCGTTCTGGCGCGAGACGCGCGCGCAGGTCGCGGCCTGGGACGACCTGATCGACGAGGTCAACGCCCGCACCGGGGTCCTGGAGGCCACGTGACCGCCGCCCTCAGCCGGCTCGTCTGCGCCGGCTGCGGCACCGTCGTCGCGGCCGGGGAACCCCTGCCGTTCCGCTGCCCGAACGCGGGCGCCCCGGACGACGTCGACCACGTGCTCCGGCGCGAGCTCGACCTCGGACGCGTCGCGTTTCCGTCGGCCGCCGGCGAGCCGAACCCGTTCCTGCGCTACCGGTCGCTGCTCCACGCCTTCCACGTGGCGACGGCCGGAGGGATCGGCGACGACGCGTTCTGCGACCTCGTGCGCGACCTCGACGCGCGGGTCGCGGCCGTCGACGGCAACGGCTTCCGCGAGACGCCGTTCGCCCGGGCCGGCGCGCTCAGCGACGCGCTCGGCTTCTCGCTCCGCGGCGGCGTGTGGATCAAGGACGAGACCGGCAACGTGTCCGGCTCGCACAAGGGCCGGCACCTGTTCGGCGTGCTGCTCCACCTCGAGGTCGTGGAGCGGCTCGGGCTCGTCCCGCGGGGCGCACGCCCGGAGCTCGCGATCGCCAGCTGCGGGAACGCGGCGCTCGCCGCGGCGGTCGTCGCGGCTGCGGGCGGCCGTGCGCTGCGCGTGTTCGTCCCCGTGGACGCCGACCCGGTCGTGCTCGCGCGGCTCGACGAGCTCGGCGCGCGTGTCGAGACCTGTCCCCGCACGCCCGGTCTCAGCGGGGACCCGACCTACGCGCGGCTGCTCGACGCGATCGACGCGGGCGCGATCCCGTTCACGTGCCAGGGCAACCTGAACGGCCTCGCCGTCGAGGCCGGCGAGACGCTCGGCTGGGAGCTCGTGTCCCAGGGACCGCCGCTCGACCGCGTCGTCGTCCAGGTCGGCGGGGGCGCGCTCGCGAGCGCCGTCGCCCATGCGCTGCGCGAGGCCGAGGCGCTCGCGGCGGGCGGGCCGTCGCCGCGGCTCGACACCGTCCAGACCGAGGGTGCCTGGCCGCTGAAGCGCGCGTACGACCGTGCGCTCGAGACGGGGATGGAGCACGCGCGCCGCCACCGCTCCGAGTGCATGTGGCCGTGGGAGCACGAGCCGAGGAGCGTCGCCCACGGGATCCTCGACGACGAGACCTACGACTGGGCCGCGGTGGTAGAGGCCATGCTCGCCACCGGCGGCACGCCCGTCGTCGCCGACGAGCCGACGCTCGTCCGCGCCCACGCGCTCGCGCACGAGACGACCGGCATCGACGTCGACCCGACGGGCTCGGCCGGGCTCGCCGGCCTCCTCGCCCTCCGCGACGCGGGCACGGTCGGCGCCGACGAGCGCGTCGCCGTGCTGTTCACCGGGGTCACACGCTCTCCCACCCGACGAGAAAGGACCCACGATGAGGAGCTTCCTCGGACGCGACATCCTGTCGCTCAAGGACTTCGAGCGGGCTGACTTCGAGCGCGTCTTCGAGGTCGCGGACGAGCTCGCGCCGTACGCCCGCAACCGGCGCAACGGCAGCCTGCTCGCCGACAAGACCCTGCTCACGGCCTTCTACCAGCCCTCGACGCGGACCCGGCTCGCGACCGAGGCGGCGATGCACCGGCTCGGCGGCCACGTCCTCGGCTTCTCCGACGCGAAGATGACGCGGGCGGGCGACTTCTACCAGGAGTCGATCAAGGACACGGTCCACATGCTGGAGTACTACGGCGACGTCATCGCGATGCGCCACTTCCAGCAGGGCGCGCCGGCAGAGGCCGCGAAGTGGGCGTCCGTCCCGATCATCAACTGCGGCGACGGCTGGGGCGAGCACCCGACGCAGGTGCTGACCGACCTCTACACGACCCAGCACGAGCTCGGCTCGATCGACGGCCGGACCTTCCTGCTCGTCGGCGACATGCGCATGCGGACGATGCACTCGATCCTCTACGCCCTCTCGCAGTTCGACGCCAAGGCGTACGTCGTGAACCCGCCCGACATGTCGCTCCTGCCGGACTTCGTCTCCGAGCTCGACGAGCGGAACGTCCTCTGGGAGGAGGCCGAGGCGGTCGAGGACGTGATCGACGAGTGCGACGTGATCTACATGGAGCCGGTCGTCCAGGCCGACTACGAGCACTCGCGCGACGAGCGGGGCGACCAGGTGCCGACGACGCCGCCCCAGTACCGGGTGACGCGGGAGCTGCTGAAGCAGAAGGCGCCGACGCGGTCGATCGTCCTGCACAGCCTGCCCCGGATGGACGAGCTGCCGGCGGACGTCGACGCGACGCGGCACGCGCGCTACTGGCAGGAGGCGTTCAGCGGCGTCGTGATGCGGATGGCGCTCCTCGCGCTCGTCCTCGGCGCGGCGGAGTGACGGAGGGAGGGAGGCCGAAGGGAGGCAGGAGCGATGGAGTTCACGCTCGACGGCACGGCCGTGACGGCGGAGCCGCGGGAGGGCGAGAGCCTCCTCGAGCTGCTCCGCGACGGCTTCGGCCTCCGCACGCCGAAGGACGGATGCGCGCCCGAGGGCTCGTGCGGCGCGTGCACGGTCCTCGTCGACGGCCGCGCCGTCGTCTCGTGCGCGCAGAAGGCCTCCCGCGTCGCCGGCAAGCGGGTCGTCACGCACGCGGGCCTGCCGGACGAGGCGCGGCGCCTGTGGGCCGACGCGTTCGCCGCGTCCGGCGCGTCGCAGTGCGGGTTCTGCTCGCCGGGGATCGTGCTGAAGGCCGAGGCGCTGCTCGGGAAGCAGCCGGCGCCGAGCCGCGGCGAGATCGCGCACGCGCTCCTCGGCAACCTCTGCCGCTGCACCGGCTACGTGAAGGTGATCGACGCGATCGAGGCCGTCGCCGCCGCACGTCGCGGCGAGACGCCGCTCGCGCCGCACGCCGCGGTGGGGGTCGGGGCGCGGACGCCGCGGATCGCCGCCGAGGCGTACGCGCTCGGCGAGGAGCCGTACGTCGGCGACCTGACCGCGCCGGGGATGCTCCACGGGGCGCTGAGGTTCTCCGACCACCCGCGGGCGCGCGTGCTGCGGATCGACACGTCGCGCGCCGAGGCGCACCCGGACGTGGTCGCGGTGGTGACGGCGCGCGACGTCCCCGGGGAGCGCGTGCAGGGGCTGCTCGAGCGGGACTGGCCGCAGCTCGTGGCGGAGGGCGAGGAGACGCGCTACGTCGGCGACGTGCTCGCCGCGGTCGCGGCGCGGACGCGGCACGCGGCGCGGGAGGCTGCAGCGCTCGTCGCCGTCGAGTACGAGGCGCTCGACCCCGTCGTCGACCCGTTCGACGAGCGGGCGCAGGTGCTGTCGACGTCGGAGGTCAGGCGCGGCGACGCCGACGCGGGCCTCGCCGCGTCCGCGCACGTCGTCAGCGAGTCGTTCCGGACGCAGACGGTCGAGCACGCGTTCCTCGAGCCGGAGGCGGCGCTCGCCGTGCCCGAGCAGGAGGGCGTCCACGTCTTCTCGCAGGGCCAGGGCGCGTGGGAGGACCGCCGGCAGATCGCGTCGTTCCTCGGCCTCGAGCCGGCGCGCGTGCGCGTGACGCAGGTTCCGACGGGCGGCGCGTTCGGCGGCA
This sequence comes from Pseudomonadota bacterium, assembly GCA_050262775.1. GTDB lineage: Bacteria > Actinomycetota > Thermoleophilia > Gaiellales > Gaiellaceae > DATHTC01. The sequence goes on from JBLNEO010000244.1 coordinate 11,933, forward strand.
AGGAGGACTTGAACGTCCAGTGCCACGCGTCGCTGCTCGCCCTCGTGACGGGACGGCCGGTGCTCGTCCGGCTGTCGCGGCGGGAGAGCCTCCGCTTCCACCCGAAGCGTCACCCGATGTGGCTCGACTTCACCGTCGGGTGCGACGACGAGGGCCGGCTGCTCGCCGTGCGCGCGCGGATCGTCGGCGACACGGGCGCGTACGCGAGCGTCGGTGCGAAGGTGCTCGAGCGGGCGGCGGGGCATGCGTGCGGCGCGTACCGCGTCCCGAACGTCGACGTCGAGGCGGCGGCGGTGCTCACGAACAACCCGCCGTGCGGCGCGATGCGCGGGTTCGGGGTCAACCAGGCGAACTTCGCGCTCGAGGGCTGCCTCGACCGCCTCGCGGAGCAGGTCGGCATCGACGGCTGGGAGATCCGGTGGCGGAACGCGCTCGACGACGGCGACCGGTTCGGGACGGGCCAGCGCCTCGGGCGCGGCGTCGGGTTGAAGCGGACGCTGCTCGCCGTCCGCGACGCCTACCGCGGCGCCGCCTCCGCCGGCATCGCCTGCGTGGCGAAGAACACCGGCATCGGCAACGGGATGACCGAGCGTGGGCGCGTCGTCCTGCGCCCGGAGGTCGACGGCACGGTGTCGCTCTTCCACTCGTGGACGGAGATGGGGCAGGGCGTGCACACCGTGCTGCGCCAGATCGCGTGCGACGAGCTCGGCCTGCCGCCGGAGCGCATCCGCGTCGCCGTCGACACCGCCTTCGAGCTCGACACGGGGGAGACGACGGCGTCCCGCGCCACCGTCCTCGGCGGGAACGCCGTCGTCGACGCCGCGCGGCGGCTCCGCGAGACGCTCGCCGACCGCGACGTCGCCGAGCTCGCCGGCGAGGAGTTCCGCGGCGAGTTCGTCGTCGACTGGACGACGGGCCTCGACGCCGACGAGCCGGTCACGCACCTCGCGTACGGGTGGGGGACGCAGGTCGTGATCCTCGACGACGAGGGGCACCTCGAGCGGGTCGTCGCCGCGCACGACGTCGGCCGCGCGATCAACCCGATGCTCGTCGAGGGCCAGATCGAGGGCGGCGTGCACATGGGTCTCTCGCACGCGCTCTCGGAGGAGTTCGTGGTCGAGGGCGGCGTGCCGCGGACGGAGACGCTCAAGTCCCTGCACATCGTCCCGCCCGAGGGCATGCCCCCCGTCGAGGTGATCCTCGTCGAGGAGCCCCAGCCGGAGGGGCCGTACGGCGCGAAGGGCGTGGGGGAGGCGGCGCTCGTGCCGACGGCGGCGGCGACCGCCGGCGCGCTCTGGGCCTTCGACGGTCTGCGTCGCACCCGGCTGCCGATGAGGGACTCGCCGGCCGCGCTCGCCGCGGTGCCGCACCTCGTGCGGGCGAAGGAGCGGGTGTGACCGTCCTCGCGGGTGCGACCGTCGTCGCGTCGCTCGACCCCGTGCGCGTCGCCGAGGGCGACGTGCACGTCGCGGAGGGACGGATCGTCGGCGACGGCGGCGGCGCGCGGCGCGACTGCTCGGGCTGCGTGGTCCTCCCGGGCAACGTCTGCGCGCACACCCATCTCTACTCCGCGCTCGCGCGCGGGATGCCGTACGCGCTGCCGCCGCCCGAGAGCTTCGTGCAGATCCTGCAGCGAATCTGGTGGCGCCTCGACCGGGCGCTCGACGAGGACACCGTCCGTGCATCGGCGCTCGTCGGCGGGATGGAGGCGCTCCTCGCGGGGACGACGACGCTCGTCGACCACCACGCGTCGCCGAACGCGATCGACGGGTCGCTCGACGTGATCGCGGAGGCGCTCGTCGGCCTCGGAGTGCGCTCCGTGCTCTGCTACGAGACGAGCGACCGCGACGGTCCCGACCGCGCCGCAGCCGGCGTCGCCGAGAACCGTCGCTTCGTCGACCGCGTCCGGCGCGAGCGGCCTCCGCTCGTCCGCGCCCTCGTCGGGGCGCACGCCTCCTTCACGCTGTCCGAGGAGACGCTCGCGACGTGCGTCGAGGCGGCCGAGGGCGTCGGGCTGCACATCCACGCCGCCGAGGACGATGCCGACGAGCGCGACGCGCTCGCCCGCTGCGGCGTCCGCGTCGTCGAGCGGCTGCTGGAGGCGGGCGGGCTGGACGAGCGGACGCTGCTGGCGCACGGCGTGCACCTCGACGGCACCGAGCTCGAGGTCGTCCGTGCGGCGAACGCGTCGGTGGCGCACAACGCGCGCTCGAACATGAACAACGCGATCGGCCGCGCGCGCGTCCGCGAGCTCGGAGCGCGCGTCGCGCTCGGCACCGACGGCATCGGCGCCGACATGTTCGAGGAGTCGCGCACCGCGTTCTTCCGGCTCCAGGAGGCGGGCGGCGCCGGCGGTGCGAACTGGGCGCTGGCTCGCACGGCCGAGAGCGCGAGGCTCGCCGGGCGCCTCTTCGGCGAGCCGCTGCTCGGGACGCTCGAGCCGGGCGCGCCGGCCGACCTCGTCGTGCTCGACTACGCGGCACCGGCGCCGCTCCGCGACTCGACCTTCGCCGGCCACTGGATCTTCGGGCTCTCGTCCCGCCACGTCCGCGACGTGATGGTCGGCGGCGAATGGGTCGTGCTCGACCGCAGACTCGCGGCCGCCGACGCCCAGGCGCTCGCCGCCGAGGCGCGCGTCGAGGCCGATCGGCTCTGGCGCCGGCTCGACGAGATCCCCCCGCACGAGTTCGAGCCCAAGGGAGGCTGAGATGGAACGGGTTGCGCTGTACCTCCAGGACAAGCACCCGATTCGCGAGGGGATGGAGTACGCCCGCCTCGCCGAGGAGCGCGGCTTCGAGGCGGTCTGGCAGGCGGAGAGCCGCCTCGTGCGCGAGGCGACGGTGCCGATGGCGGCGTACGCCGCGGTGACGGACCGGATCGCGATCGGGTCGGGGGTCGTGAACAACTGGACGCGGAACGTCGGGCTGCTCGCGGCGACGTTCTCGACGCTCGACGACCTGGCGCCGGGCCGGATCAAGCTCGGCATCGGCGCCTGGTGGGACCCGCTCGCCGAGAAGGTCGGCATCCACCGGCGCAAGACGCTGACGGCGATGCGCGAGACGGTCGAGACCGTCCGCCGCCTGCTCGCGATGGAGCGGGTCACCTTCCACGGCGAGTTCGTCCACCTCGACGACGTCGAGATCGACATCGTCCACGGGGACCGTTCGCCGAAGCACGTGCCGATCTACGTCGGCGCGACCGCGATGAAGATGATGGAGCTCGCCGGCGAGATCGGCGACGGCGTCGTCCTCAACTACCTCGTCGGGCCCGCGTACAACGACGAGGCGATGGAGCACCTGGCGATCGGCGCCGCGCGCGCCGGCCGGACGCTCGACGAGGTCGACCGGCCGCAGCTCGTCGTCTGCTCGCTCGACGCGGATCGCAGCGCCGCGCTCGATCGCGCCCGCGAGCTCGTGACGCAGTACCTCGGGCAGCAGCCGCACATCATGAAGGCGAGCGGCGTCGCGCCGGAGCTGCTCGAGGAGATCGGCGCCGTCCTCACGTGGCCGGCGACCCACGAGCAGATCGAGCGGGCGATGGCGCTCGTGCCGGACGACGTCGTCCAGCTGATCACGGCCTCCGGCACCGAGGACGAGTGCCGCGCCAAGGTGGCCGAGTACGTCGCGCACGGCTGCACGTGCCCCGTCCTCTACCCGCTCGGCGACGACGTGACGGCGATGCTCGACGCGTTCGCGGCGGTGGCCGTCGCATGACCGCGTACGCGCCGCGGACGCTCGAGGAGGCGCTGGCCGTGCGGCTCGCCCACCCCGAGGCGACGCCGGTCGCCGGCGGCACCGACCTGATGGTCGCCGTCAACGCCGGCGCCGCGAACCCGCACGCGCTGCTCGACCTGTCGCACGTCTCCGAGCTGGCCGAGCTCCGGCGCGAGAACGGCGACCTCACCGTGGGCTCGGGCGTCACCTTCGCGCAGCTCGCGCGCGAGGCGTCGGGACCGCTCGCGGAGGCGGCGGCCGCGGTTGCCTCGCCGCAGGTGCGCAACCGCGCCACGCTCGGCGGCAACGTCTGCACCGCCTCGCCGGCCGGCGACGGGATCGCCGTCCTCGCCGCCCTCGACGCCGAGGTCGTCGCGGCGTCGGCGGCCGGTGCCAGGCACGTCCCGTGGGATGCCTTCCTGACCGGGCCGAAGAAGACGGCACTGCGGGAGGACGAGCTCGTGACGGCGGTGACCTGGCGCGTTCCGGCCGGCTCCGGCGCGTTCGTGAAGGTCGGCCTCCGCGGCGCGATGGTGATCGCGGTCGCGAGCGCGTGCGTCCAGCTCGACGAGGAGGCGCGGCACGTCCGCCTCGCGCTCGGCTCGGTCGCACCCAGCGTCGTCCGTGCGCGCCGGGCGGAGGCGTTCGCCGCGGCGGAGCTCGACTGGGACGACCCGTGGGGGCCCGCGCTGCACGAGTTCGCGCGCCTCGCCGCGTCCGAGACGACCCCGATCGACGACGGACGGGCGACGGCGGCGTACCGGCGGCACGCCGTCGAGGTGATCGCACGCCGCGCGCTCGAGCGGGCGCTCGGAGCACGGAGGCGGTCGTGCTGATCCGGACGACGGTGGACGGGGTGCCGATCCAGGTCGAGGGTGACCCGGCGACCAGCCTGCTCTCGCTCCTTCGCGACCGGCTCGGGCTCACGGCGACGAAGAACGCGTGCGAGGAGGGCGAGTGCGGGTCCTGCTCGGCCTGGCTCGACGGAGAGCTCGTCTGCGCGTGCCTCGTCCCGGCGGTGCAGGCGGACGGGCGGGAGGTGCGGACGGTGTCGTCGCTCGGGGAGGCCGACCGGCTGCACGCCGTCCAGGAGGCGCTCGTCGCCGCGGGCGCCGTCCAGTGCGGCTTCTGCACGCCCGGGATCGCGGTCGCGGCCGCCGATCTGCTGACACGGGATCCCGCGCCGACCGACGAGGCGATCCGCGAGGCCCTCGCCGGCAACCTCTGCCGCTGCACGGGGTACGCGAAGATCGTCGACGCGGTGCGCAACGCAGCCCGCGCGACCGCGGGAGGGGCGGTCGCCGCCGGGCGCGTCGGGGAGAGCGCGCGCCGCGTCGACGGTGCGGCGAGGGCGACGGGGGCGTACGTCTACGGCGGCGACCTGCGCGCCGACGACATGGCGCACGGCGCCACGGTCCGGAGCCGCCACGCCTCCGCGCGCATCCTCGGGATCGACACCGGGGCGGCGGAGCACGCGCCGGGGGTGCTCGCGGTGCTGACCGCGGCCGACGTCCCTGGGAAGCCGACCTACGGGCTCGAGTTCTCCGACCAGCCCGTCCTCGCCGCGGACGTCGTCCGCTACGAGGGCGAGCCGGTCGCGCTCGTCGCGGCCGAGACGCGCGAGCAGGCGCTCGCGGCGGCCGCGCTCGTCGAGGTGGCCTACGCGCCGCTGCCGGTCGTCTCGGACATGGAGGCCGCGCTCGAGCCGGACGCGCCGAAGGTGCACCCGTTCGGCAACGTCCTCCGCCACGTGCACATCGAGCACGGCGACCCGGACGCCGCCCAGGCGGAGGTGTGGGTGGAGGGCTGCTACCAGACGGCGATGCAGGATCAGGCCGCGCTCGGAGCGGAGGCGGGCCTCGCGATTCCCGCCGCGGACGGCGGCGTCGACGTGTTCGCGATGAGCCAGTGGCTGCACGTCGACCGGCAGCAGATCGCACTCTGCCTCGGGCTTCCCGAGGAGCAGGTGCGCCTCACCCTCGCCGGCGTCGGTGGCGCGTTCGGCTCCCGCGAGGACGTGAACGTCGAGCTCCACGCGGCGCTGCTCGCGCTCCGCACCGGCCGCCCCGTGAAGCTGAGCCTCGGCCGGGCCGAGTCGTTCCACGGCCACGTGCACCGGCACCCGTCGCGCGCCTGGATCCGCTTCGGCGCGACCCGCGAGGGGAAGCTCGTCGCGGCGGACGTGCGGCTGCTGCTCGACGGCGGTGCGTACGCCTCGTCGTCCCCCGCGGTGCTCGCGAACGCGTCGACGTTCGCCGCCGGGCCCTACGAGATCCCGAACGTGCGCATCGAGGGCACGGTCGTCTACACGAACAACCCGCCGTGCGGCGCGATGCGAGGCTTCGGCGCGCCGCAGGTCTGCTTCGCGTACGAGTCGGCGATGGACGCGCTCGCGGCGCGGCTCGGGCTCGACCCGGTCGAGCTGCGGCTGCGGAACGTCGTCGGCCCCGGCTCGGTGCTGCCGACCGGCCAGGTGCTCGCGGCAAGCACGCCCGCGCGCGAGGTGATCGAGCGCTGTCTCGCCGTCCCGGTGCCGCCGCTCGGGCCGCCCGCGCCGGGGTCCCGTCGCGGCGTCGGCGTCGCGCTCGGGTTCAAGAACGTCTGCTTCAGCGAGGGCTTCGACGACGCGGCGGAGGCGACGGTGACGCTGCGGGCCGACGGCACCGCCGAGGTGCGGACGGCGGCCGTCGACGCGGGCCACGGCCTCTCGACCGTGCTCGCGCAGATCGTGCGGACCGAGCTCGGCGTCGACGACGTCACGATCGCGCCTGCGACCACCGACGGGAACCGCTCCGCGGGGTCGAGCTCGGCCTCGCGTCAGACGACGATGACGGGCGGCGCCGTGCTCGGCGCGTGCCGCCAGATCAGCGCGGCGCTCGCCGAGGGCGCGCGCGTCCCGCTGACCCGGACGTTCGAGCACCACCACCGGCCCACGGATCCCTTCGACGACCGGGGGCAGGGCGACATCCACGTCACCTTCTCGTTCGCCGCCGAGCGCGCCGTCGTCGACGTGGACGACGAGCTCGGCCTCGTCCGCGTCCGCCACGTCGCCGCCGCACAGGACGCCGGCCGCGTGATCAACCCGCAGGCGGCCGAGGGGCAGGTCGAGGGCGGGGTCGCGATGGGACTCGGCTGGGCGCTGATGGAGCAGGTCCGGCTCGACGAGGGCGTGATGCGGAACCCCTCCTTCACCGACTACCTGGTCCCGACGGTCCTCGACGTGCCCACGGTCGACACCGTGTTCGTCGAGGTGCCCGAACCGGAGGGGCCGTACGGCGCGAAGGGCCTCGGCGAGATGCCCACGATCGCCGCGGCGCCCGCGATCGTGTCGGCCGTGCGCGCCGCCACCGGGCGGGCGCTGAACCGCCTGCCGCTCGAGCCGGACGACGTCGCCGGACTCCGCGCGCCGGCGCCGACGCGCGGCCGGCCGCCGGTTCCCGACGTGCCGGGCCAGGCGGCGATCCCCGAGTACCTGGGCCTCGGCCTGGGCCAGCAAGAGCTGATGAAAGCGAGGTAGCGATGCAGAAGGTGGCGGTGGACCGCAGGGCGCTCGTCGGGCGCGACTACATCGAGACGCTCGACTGGACGACGGACGAGATCGACGAGGCGATCGCCGTCGCGCGCGAGCTGAAGGACGACTTCAAGCGCGGCCGGCCGCATCGCCTGCTGCCCGACAAGACGCTCTTCATGCTCTTCCTCGACAAGTCGACGCGGACGCGGAACGCGTTCGAGTCGGGCATGACCCAGCTCGGCGGGCACGCGATCTTCCTCGACGCCGAGAAGACGCAGGTCTCCCACGGCGAGAGCCCGAAGGACATGGGGATCATCCTCTCGCGGTACGGCCACGGGCTCGCGATCCGGCACGACCTCGCGCCGTACGAGGGCAATGCGTGGATGCGCGAGATCGCGCGGTGGGCGGACATCCCGCTGATCAACCTGCAGTGCGACGTCGACCACCCGACGCAGACGCTTGCCGACCTGATGACGCTGCGCGAGCACCGCGGCGAGGACCTGCGCGGGATGAAGGTCGCGGTGTCGTGGGCGTACGCGCCCTCGTATGCGAAGCCGCTCTCGGTGCCCCAGGGGCTGCTGACGCTGCTCCCGCGCTTCGGGATCGACGTGACGCTCGCGCACCCGCCGGGGTGGGAGCTGATGCCCGAGGTGGTGACCAGGGCGGAAGCCGTCGCCCGTGAGGCCGGCGCGGCGATCTCGTACACGAACGACATGGACGAGGCCTTCGCCGGTGCGGACGTCGTCTACCCGAAGTCGTGGGGGCGCCTCGACGCGTTCACCGACGAGTCCGCGGCGCTCGCGGAGTCGCGCCGCTTCGAGAGCTGGATCTGCGACGAGCGGCGGCTCGCGCTCGCGAAGCCGGACGTCCTCTACATGCACTGCCTGCCCGCCGATCGGGGGACGGAGGTGACCGACGCCGTGATCGACGGCCCGCACTCGGTCGTCTTCGACGAGGCCGAGAACCGGATGCATACCGGGAAGGCGCTGATGGCGCTGACGATGGGCGGCTACGCAGTGTGACCCCGACCGCCGTCGGCGAGCGCGTCGCGGCGGAGACCGCGGCCGCGGCGCGCCCGCTCGTCGTCTCGATCGTCGGGATCGACGGCTGCGGCAAGTCCTCGACGTTCGAGGGCGCGCTCGAGGCGCTCGCGCACGAGCTCCCCGTCGCCGGCGTCGGCGACCGCATCGTCGTCGGCGGCCCCGGGGAGCCGCTGCGCGAGCCGCCGCAGCGCGTGCGCGGCCGGTTCGCGCGCGCCGTCGGCGGGGCGGCCAAGCGCCTGCGCGCACCCGTCCTGTACAAGAACGTCAAGTTCCTCGACCTCGTGGAGCGCGCGCGCCTCGTCGACGAGCTCTCGAGCCGCGCCGCGCCGCGCGTGCTCCTGTGCGACGGCGATCCGCTCGTGAACACGGCCGCGTGGGCGGCGGCGCGATTCGCACGAGACCGCCTGGCCGGAGACGACGATGCGCTCGACGAGGGGCTCGCGCTCCTGACGCGGGAGCAGACGATCCCGCTCCGGGCGCTCGGGAGCGAGCTCCGGCGCTCGTGGCAGCTCGCGCTGCTCAACCGG
>JBLNEO010000245.1:0-3233 GCA_050262775.1 Pseudomonadota bacterium
TCCCGGGGGACCGCGACGCCATGCGGCAGGAGCGACCGATATCCTCGGCGCCATCGCCGAGCCGACGTCCACCTCGTCCGCCTACGAGCCCGCCGAGCCAGGCACCGTCCGCATCCGCCGCGCGCTGCTGTCGGTCTCCGACAAGCGCGGGATCGTCGACTTCGCGCGCGGCCTGTCCGAGCTCGGCGTCGAGCTGGTCTCGACCGGCGGGACCGCCCGCGAGCTCGAGGACGCCGGGCTGGACGTCCGCGCCGTCGAGGACCTCACCGGCTTCCCCGAGATCATGGACGGCCGCGTCAAGACGCTGCACCCGAAGCTCTACGCCGGCCTGCTGGCGGTTCGCAGCGATCCCGAGCACCTGGCGGCCGCCCGCGAGCACGACGTCGAGTGGGTCGACCTCGTCTGCGTGAACCTCTATCCGTTCGAGCGCACGGCCGCCCGGCGCGGCGTCTCGGAGGACGAGGTCATCGAGAACATCGACATCGGCGGGCCGACGATGATCCGCGCGGCCGCCAAGAACCACGCGTTCGCCGCCGTCGTCGTCTCCCCGGAGTCCTACGACGCGGTGCTCGACGAGCTGCGCGAGGCCGGCGGCGTGCTCTCGCTGCCGACGCGCCGGTGGCTCGCGGCCGAGGCGTTCTCGTACACGGCGCGCTACGACACCGCGATCTCGCGCTGGTTCTCGGAGGGCGGCGAGGACTTCCCCGGCCTGCTCGTCCGCGCCTTCGAGCGCGTCACGGAGCTGCCCTACGGCGAGAACCCGCACCAGCGCGCCGCCTACTACGCGCAGGTCGGCGCGCGCCGGCACGTGCTCTCGCAGGCGCGCCAGCACCACGGCAAGCAGATCTCCTACAACAACATCCTCGATCTCGACGCCGCGCGGCGGATCCTCGACGACCTCGGCGAGCGCGCCGCGTGCGTCATCGTCAAGCACAACAACCCGTGCGGCGTCGCCGTCGCCGGCGACGCGCTCGACGCCTACGCCCGCGCGCTGGCGTGCGATCCGCTGAGCGCGTTCGGCGGCGTCGTCGCGCTCAACCGCCCGGTCGACGTCGCCACCGCCGAGGCGCTCTCGCAGCAGTTCGTCGAGGTCCTCTTCGCCCCCGGCTACGAGCCCCGCGCCCTCGACGTGCTCCAGCGCAAGCCGAACGTCCGCCTGCTCGAGGACGAGGAGCGCCGGCGCGCGCCGCTCTCCGAGCCCGACGTGCGCCCGGTCACGGGCGGGCTGCTCGTCCAGGACCGCGACGGCGTCGCCCTCGACCGCGACCGGATGACCGTCGCGACGTCGCGCGTGCCCAGCGAGGAGGAGTGGCTCGACCTGCTGTTCGCCTGGACGGTCTGCCGCCACGTGAAGTCCAACGCGATCGTCATCGCCAAGGGCGGCGCGACGGTCGGCATCGGCGCGGGCCAGATGAGCCGCGTCGACTCCGTGCGCATCGCCGCCGAGAAGGCGCGCAGCGACCCGCGCGGCGCCGCGCTGGCGTCCGACGCGTTCTTCCCGTTCGCCGACGGCCCCGCGCTGGCGATCGAGGCGGGGGTCACCGCGATCATCCAGCCCGGCGGCTCGGTGCGCGACGATGAGGTCGTCGCGGCCGCCGAGGACGCGGGCGTCGCGATGGTCATGACCGGCCGCCGCCACTTCCGCCATTGATCGAGCGCCACGGCTCGGGCGGGCCCTGGGAGGACGTCGCCGGCTACAGCCGCGTCGTCCGCGCCGGCGACCACGTGTGGGTCGCGGGCTGCACCGCGACGCTGCCCGACGGGGCGCTGGCAGGCCTCGGCGACCCGCACGCCCAGGCGGTGCAGGCGATCGAGAACGTCGCCGCGGCGCTGGAGCGCGTCGGGGCGACGCTGGGCGACGTCGTCCGCACCCGCATCGCGATCGTCGACCGCGACCACGCCGACGCGGTGATCCGCGCGCACGGCGACGCGTTCCGCGACGTCCGCCCCGCCGCCGCGCTCTACGTCGTCGCCGGCCTGCTCGACCCGCGGATGCTCGTCGAGATCGAGGCCGACGCCGTCGTCGCCGGGCGCTGACGCGGTCCGTCCGGGCCATCGCGCACCATCCCCGGCCCCGTGCCCATCGCCGTGCCGCCCACGACAAGGACGTCGCTGCGGGGGTGGCAGGAGCGCGCGCTCGTGGCGATGCGCGCATGGAGGCGCGGCCCGTTCCTCGTCTCCGCCGCCCCCGGCTCCGGCAAGACGCGCCCCGCGCTCGTCTTCGCGCGCGAGCTGCTGCGCGCCGGCGCGGTCAAGCGCGTGGCCGTCGTCTGCCCGACCACGCCTCTGACCGGCCAGTGGGCCGCGGCGGCCGGGCGCCTCGGCGTCCACCTCGTGCCCGACGCCGCCGAGCTGCGCCCCCCGCGCGACTTCGACGGCGTCGCGGTCACCTACGCGCGCGTCGCGACGGTGGCCGAGCGCTGGGCGCGCCAGTGCGGCGCGGCGACGCTGGTCATCGCCGACGAGGCGCATCACCTCGGCGAGGACCTCACCTGGGGGCAGGGCTTCCACGTCGCCTTCCGCGACGCGGCCCGCTGGCTGCTGCTCTCCGGCACGCCGTTCCGCAGCGACCAGAGCCCGATCCCGGGCGTCCGCTACGACGACGGGGTCGCGGTGCCCGACGTCTCCTACACGTACGCCGACGCCGTCCGCGACGCGATCTGCCGACCGGTCACCTTCGTCCCCTACGACGGCGTGCTGCAGTGGCGCGAGGGCGACGACGAGGTCGTCGAGGCGTCCTTCCGCGACGCGCTCGCCGGGCGCGAGGCGGGCCGCCGCTACCGCACGGCGATCTCCGTCGAGCTGCAGGACGGGCTCCCGCGGATCCTGGCCGCGGCGCACGCGCGGCTCGAGGACGTGCGCGCGGGCGGGCACCGCGACGCCGGCGGCCTGGTCGTCGCGGCCGACGGCGAGCACGCACGCGCGATCGCGCAGATCCTGCGCGAGGTCTGCGGCCAGGCGCCCACGGTGGTCCTGCACACCGAGGCCCGCGCCGCGGAGAAGCTGCGGCGGTTCACCGCCTCGCGCGAGCGCTGGATCGTCGCCGTCAACATGGTCTCGGAGGGCGTCGACATCCCGCGCCTGCGCGTCGGCGTCTACGCGACGGCCGCCAAGACGCCGCTGATCTTCCGCCAGATCGTCGGGCGCTTCGTGCGCACGATCCCGGGCCGCCCGCTCGACATGAGCTGGCTCTACCTGCCGGCCGACCCGGTGCTGCGCCGCCACGCGGCCGA
>JBLNEO010000246.1:0-4420 GCA_050262775.1 Pseudomonadota bacterium
CCGGGGTGGGTTTGTGCCGCGCCCCCCGCGGTGCGGGGGGCGGGGGGGGCCGGGGGGGGCCGCGGGGGGGGGCCGGGGGGGCGGCGGGCGGGGGGGGCCCCACCCCCGCCCCCCGCCCTTCGTGCCTCGGGCGTGGCCGACGGCCGCCCTCGCTAGCATCGGCGGGTGGCCGTCGCCCAGCCCGAGACGTACCTCGCGGACCTGAACCCCGCCCAGCGGCAGGCCGTCCTCCACACGGAGGGCCCGCTGCTCGTCGTCGCGGGCGCCGGGTCGGGGAAGACGCGCGTCCTCACCTACCGCGTCGCGCACCTGATCAACGCGGTCGGCGTCCGGCCGAACGAGATCCTCGCGATCACCTTCACGAACCGCGCCGCCGCGGAGATGCGCGACCGGCTCGAGCGCCTCCTCGGCGACACGGCGCGCCGCATCTGGATCCTCACCTTCCACTCGGCCGCCGGCCGGATGCTCCGCCGCGAGGCCGAGCGCCTCGGCCTCCGCTCGAACTTCACGATCTACGACCAGGCCGACCAGGTCCGGCTCGTCAAGCAGATCCTCGAGAACGAGGGCTTCGACCCCAAGCGCTTCGTCCCGCGCGGCATCCACGCGCAGATCTCGAACGCGAAGAACCAGCTCGTCGGGCCGGACGAGTACCGGCGGCGCGTGTCGTCCTTCTACGACCAGACGGTCGCGGAGGTGTACGAGCAGTACCAGAAGCGGCTCCACGCCTCGAACGCCGTCGACTTCGACGACATGCTCTTCCTCACCGTCGAGGTGCTCGAGCGCTTCCCCGACGCGCGTGAGCGCTGGCAGAAGGCGTTCCGCTACGTCCTCGTCGACGAGTACCAGGACACGAACCACGCGCAGTACCGGCTCCTCCAGCTGCTCGCCGAGCAGCACCGCAACGTCTGCGCCGTCGGCGACCCCGACCAGTCGATCTACGCCTTCCGCGGCGCCGACATCCGCAACGTGCTCGAGTTCGAGCGCGACTTCCCGGGCGCGCGCACGATCGCGCTCGAGCAGAACTACCGCTCCACCAACCACATCCTCGGGGCCGCCAACGGCGTGATCTCGCACAACCGCGAGCGCAAGGAGAAGAACCTCTGGTCCGATCTCGGCGAGGGCGAGCCGGTGCGCGTCGTGGAGGTCGAGGACGAGCACGCGGAGGCGCGCTACGTCGCCGCCGGGATCGCCTCGCTCGTGGAAGAGGGCTACGGGGGCGACGAGGTGGCCGTCTTCTACCGGACGAACGCGCAGTCGCGGGTGCTGGAGGACGTGCTCGTCCGCCAGGGGATCGGCTACCAGGTGATCGGCGGCCCGCGGTTCTACGAGCGCGCCGAGGTGAAGGACGTCGTCGCGTACCTGCAGGTGATCGACAACCCGTACGACGCGGTCTCGCTCTCGCGGATCGCCAACCGCCCCCGACGCTCGATCGGCGACACGACGCTCGCCCGCCTGCAGAGCCACGCCGACACGCTCGGGATCTCGCTCTGGGAGGCGACCGCCGACCCGGGGGCGGCCGGGTGCGCCGCCGCCGCGACGAAGGCGGTCTCCGCCTTCCGCGCGGTGATGGAGTCGCTGCAGGCGGGCGCCATGGAGCTCGACGTGCCCGACCTGATCGAGAAGGTGCTCGAGCGCACGGGCTACCTCGAGGCGCTCGAGGCCGAGCGGACGATCGAGGCGCAGGGGCGGATCGAGAACCTGCAGGAGCTCGTCGGCGTCGCACGCGAATGGCAGGAGGGCGCCACGGAGCCGACGCTGTCGTCGTTCCTGCAGGAGATCTCGCTCTACTCCGACCAGGACCAGCTCCGCGGCGAGGGCAGCCTCGTCACGCTGATGACGCTGCACAACGCGAAGGGGCTCGAGTTCCGCGCCGTCTACCTGATCGGGATGGAGGAGGGCGTCTTCCCGCACGCGCGCTCGATCGAGGAGCAGGGGATCGAGGAGGAGCGCCGCCTCGCCTACGTCGGGATGACGCGCGCGATGGAGCGGCTGACGGTCACGCACGCCTCCTCGCGGACGCTGTGGGGCTCGCGGGGCTACAACCTGCCGTCGCGCTTCCTCGACGAGCTGCCCGAGGAGCACGTGGAGCGCGACCGCCTCCGGCCCACCTCGTGGTCGGGCTACGGCTCGCCGGCGCAGTCGCAGGTCGCGCCGCGGGACGACGTCCCGGACCTCGCGACCGGCGACAACGTCCGGCACGGGACGCTCGGCGAGGGCGTCGTCACCCGCGTGGAGCCGGGGGGCGTCGTCACCGTCCGCTTCGCCGGCGACGCCACCGAGCGGCGCCTGATGCTCGACTACGCCCCGCTGGAAAAGCTCGCGTGAGCGTCGAGGTCTCGCCCTGCGGCTCCGTCGCGGAGCTCGCGCAGGCACTCGTGATCGGGCACTACTTCGGCGGCGGCGGCCCCGACCTCGAGGGGGCGGAACGCTTCGCGCGCGTGCTGCCCGTCGAGCGCATGCACGCGATCCGGGTCGACGGGGAGGTCGTGGGCGGCGGCGGCGCGTTTCCGTTCCGGCTCACCGTTCCCGGCGGCACCGTCCCCGCGGGCGGCGTGACGGTGATCGGCGTGCTGCCGACGCACACGCGGCGCGGGCTCCTCCGGGAGCTGGTGCGCGCCCAGTTCGACGACATGCACGCGCGCGGCGAGCACGTGGCGTACCTCTGGGCGTCCGACGACCGCATCTACGGCCGCTTCGGCTACGGGGTCGCCTCGTTCACGCTCGCGGGCCAGGTCATGCGCGACCGCGGCGCCTTCGCGCTGCCGTTCGAGCCGCGGGGGGCGCTGCGGCTCGTCCCGCTCGACGAGGCACGGATGCTCGTGCCCGACGTGTACGAGCGCGTCGCGCTCGAGCACCCGGGGATGTTCGCGCGCGGCGGCGCGTGGTGGGACCTGCGGCCGCTCCAGGACGTGACGGAGCGCCGCGAGGCCGGAGCGGGCGCGAAGAACTGCGTCGTGTACGAGGTCGAGGGCCGCGCCGAGGGCTACGGCATCTACCGCGTGCACCAGAAGTTCGAGGACGGGCTCGCCACCGGGTTCGTCGACGTGCAGGAGGCGATGGGGGCGACGCCCGACGCGACGGCCGCCGTCTGGCGCTACCTGCTCGACATCGACTGGATGCGCTCCGTCCGCGTGCGCCTGCTGCCGGTCGACCACCCGCTGCTGCTCCTCCTCGCGGAGCCGCGGCGGCTCCAGGCGCGCGTCGGCGACGGCCTCTGGGTGCGCCTCGTCGACGTGGGGGAGGCGCTCCGGGCGCGCGGGTTCCGCGATGCGCCGCCCGTCGTGGTGGAGGTGGTCGACGCGATGTGCCCGTGGAACGAGGGGCGCTGGCGGGTCGGGCCGGAGGGCGTCGAGCGCACCGAGGGCGCGCCCGATCTCCGCTGCGACGTGCGCGAGCTCGGCTCCGTCTACCTCGGCGGCTTCACGTGGGGCGAGCTGGCGCAGGCGGGCCGCGTCGAGGCGGTCTCGGAGGGCGGCGTCGCCCGCGCGGACGCGCTGTTCGCCTCGGATCGGGCGCCCTGGTGCCCCGAGATCTTCTGACGGGGGTCGAGCGTTCGCTATCCTCCCGCGCCAATGCGGCACCCCACCCGCCTCACGGCGGCCGCGGCGGCTCTCCTCTCGCTCCTCTTCGCCTCGCCGGCGGCTGCGCTCCCCGACGGCCCCGTGCGTCCGTACCTCGAGCACCAGCGGGACGTGCTCGTCCTCGGCACGCCCGCGCTCGGGACGCTCACCGACGGCTTCGGCACGCGCTGGGGCCGTCTCCACGCCGGCATCGACATCGGGATCCTGCTCGACCTCAAGGTCTTCGCCGCCGCGCCCGGCGTCGTCACGGCGACCGGATACCTGGCCGGCTACGAGGGCTACGGGAACGTCGTGATCGTCGATCTCGGCGGCGGGCGCGAGAACCTCTACGCCCACCTCTCGCGGGTCGACGTGCATCCCGGCCAGGTCGTTGGCGGCGACCAGCTCCTCGGCCTCGCGGGCTGCACGGGCTCGTGCACGGGCACGCACCTCCACTTCGAGCTGCGCGTCGACGGGAAGCCGGTCGACCCCCTGCCGCTCATGCACCTCCCGTAGCCCGGCGCTACACTGGTCGCCCCAAGGGCGGTTAGCTCAGTTGGGAGAGCACCAGCTCGACAAGCTGGGGGTCACTGGTTCGAGCCCAGTACCGCCCATCGCCAGATCCGGCTCAACCAAGCCGTTTGAGAAAGACAAGAGGCCCCGGTGGCAGGGCCTCTTCTCTTGTGGTGGGAAAGTGGCGGAAATGGCTACTCGGCTGCCCCGAGAAGACGGCCGAACGCGCTCTGCGCCATCCGGGTCCGCACGTCCTCGGCGTGCCGCGCGCGAATGAACCGCTACGTGATACGCAGGTCCGGCGGCGGCCCGAACGCGACGAGCGATCACAGCTTCGAGATCGCTCG
>JBLNEO010000247.1:0-47882 GCA_050262775.1 Pseudomonadota bacterium
CGCGCGAGGTCGAGTAGCGTGGCCTCCGTGGCGGCGTCGAGCTCGAGTGACTCGCGGGTCACGCCGGAGTCGGCGGCAAGGGCGTCGGCGACGCGGGAGAGCCAGTCGTCCACGGAGGGCGATTCTGTCACAGGCGTCCTCCTCGTCGGCGGCGCCAGCCGGCGCTTCGGCTCGCCGAAGGCGCTCGCACGCCTGGGCGGCGAGACGCTCGCGGAGCGTGCGTGGCGCGCGCTCGCCTGGTGCGACGAGCGCATCGCCGTCGGCAAGGCGGGCGAGCTGGCGCTGCCGTTTCCCGTCCTCGACGACGGGACGACCGAGCGCGCGCCGGTCTTCGGCCTCCGCGCGGCGCTCCGGATCGCGCGTCACGAGGCGTGCGTCGTGCTCCCGGTGGACGTGCCGCTCGTGACGGAGGAGCTCCTCCGCGCGCTCGCCCGGGCCCGCGCCGTGCCGCAGACGGGGCCGCTCCCGGGTGCCTACGGCCGCGACCTGCTCCCGGCGATCGAGTCCCGGATCGCCGCCGGCGACCTGTCGCTGCGCGGTCTCAACCCGACGACGCTCGAGCTCGACGAGCGCCTGCTCGCGAACGTGAACACCAGGGAGGAGCTCGCGCGGATCGCGGCGGACGCCCACGTGGGGAGCTCGGGAGGATCGGGCTAGGATCGAGCGTCGCGCTCGCCGTCGCGCCGGCGACGGCCGGAGTCGATCGTTGCGGGCTTCCTCCCCGGAGATCGATCGAACTGCGATTGGTTTTTCCGGGCGGCGGGCGCGGTACAACGCCGCCGTGCGACTTCGGGAAGCGGTCTCGCGGTGGCCGGTTCTCCGCCAGCTGGGCGGCCGTGACCCCCTCGCGCTCGCGAGCGCGGCGCAGTCGAGCCGCACGCGGGAGCTCGCCCCGCGGACGCGCGACGCGCAGCGCGTCGTCGAGTCGGTCTGCCCCTACTGCGCCGTCGGGTGCGGCCAGCTGGTCTACGTGGAGGGCGGCGAGGTGAGCCAGATCGAGGGCGACCCGAAGAGCCCGATCTCACGCGGTCGGTTGTGTCCGAAGGGCGCCGCCAGCAAGAACCTCGTCACGAGCCCGCTGCGCCAGTACCGCGTGAAGTACCGGCGTCCGTACGCGACGCGCTGGGAGTCGCTCTCGCTCGAGCGGGCGATGGAGATGATCGCCGACCGCGTGATCGCGACGCGGAGCGAGACGTGGGAGGAGACGACCGAGGTCGCGGGCAGGCCGGCGCGGGCCGCGCGCACGCTGGGGCTCGGCAGCCTCGGGGGCGCCACGCTCGACAACGAGGAGAACTACCTCATCAAGAAGCTCTTCACCGCGCTCGGCGCGATCTCGATCGAGAACCAGGCGCGCATATGACACTCCTCCACGGTCCCCGGTCTGGGGACCTCGTTCGGGCGAGGCGGTGCCACCACCTTCCAGCAGGACCTCGCGAACGCGGACTGCATCGTGATCATGGGCTCGAACATGGCCGAGAACCACCCGGTGGGGTTCCAGTGGGTGATGGAGGCCAGGGAGCGCGGGGCGCGCGTCTTCCACGTCGACCCGCGCTTCACCCGCACGAGCGCGATGGCCACGCGCCACGTCCGGATCCGCGCCGGCACCGACATCGCCTTCCTCGGCGGGGTGATCAACCACATCCTCGAGCACGGACGCGAGTTCCGCGAGTACGTCGTCGCCTACACGAACGCGCCGGTGATCGTCGACCCCGCGTTCGCGGACACCGAGGACCTGGACGGGCTCTTCTCCGGCTACGACCCGGAGACGCGCGAGTACGTCACGGACTCCTGGCAGTACGCCGGGATGGAGACGAAGTCGTCGGCGGGGCAGCGTGAGATGGGGTCGACGAAGGGCGAGCAGTCGGGCCACGGCGGCCACGGCGGGCACTTGAGCCACGGGCAGGCCCCCGAGCGCGACGAGACGCTGGAGCACCCGCGCTGCGTCTTCCAGCTCCTCAAGCGCCACTACGCGCGCTACACGCCCGAGGCCGTCGCCGAGATCTGCGGCTGCACGCCCGAGCAGCTCGTCGAGGTGGCGGAGGCGCTGTGCGAGAACTCGGGTCGCGAGCGGACCTCGGCGTTCGTCTACTCCGTCGGCTGGACGCAGCACACGGTCGGCGTCCAGTACATCCGCGCGGCGGCGATCGTCCAGCTCCTGCTCGGGAACATCGGCCGGCCGGGCGGCGGGATCATGGCGCTGCGGGGGCACGCGTCGATCCAGGGCTCGACCGACATCCCGACGCTCTACAACATCCTCCCCGGCTACATCCCGATGCCGCACGCGCACGCGCGCCAGTGCCTGCAGGACTTCCTCGAGCTGAACAGCGCCCCCAGCGGCTACTGGGGGAACATGGACGCCTACACCGTCTCGCTGCTGAAGGCGTACTGGGGCGAGCACGCGACGCCGGACAACGACTTCTGCTTCGACCACCTCCCTCGCCTCACGGGCGACCACAGCGCCTACCACGCGGCGCTCGGGATGCTCGACGGGACGATGAAGGGGTACTTCCTCCTCGGGGAGAACCCGGCGGTCGGCTCGTCGAACGCGCGGCTGCACCGGCTCGCGCTCGCGAACCTCGAGTGGCTCGTCGTCCGCGACTTCCACGAGATCGAGTCGGCGACCTTCTGGTACGACAGTCCCGAGGTCGAGACGGGCGAGATCCGGCCCGAGGACTGCAGGACGGAGGTCTTCTTCCTGCCGGCGGCGTCGCACGTCGAGAAGGACGGCTCGTTCACGAACACGCAGCGCCTGCTCCAGTGGCACCACAAGGCGGTCGAGCCGAAGGGCGACTGCCGCTCCGACCTCTGGTTCACCTACCACCTCGGACGCATCGTCCGCGAGAAGCTCGCGGCCTCGACCGACGCGAAGGACCGGCCGATCCTGCAGCTCCGTTGGCACTACCCGGTGCAGGGGCACCTGCAGGAGCCGAGCGCCGAGGCGGTGCTCCGCGAGATCAACGGCTGGAACGAACGAGGCGAGGCGCTCGGGGCGTACACGGAGCTCGAGGCCGACGGCTCGACCGTGTGCGGCTGCTGGATCTACTGCGGCGTCTACGCGGGCGGGACGAACCACGCGGCGAAGCGCACGCCGCACTGGGAGCAGGACTGGGTCGCGGCCGAGTGGGGCTGGGCGTGGCCGTCGAACCGACGGATCCTCTACAACCGTGCGTCGGCCGATCCCGACGGGAAGCCGTGGTCGGAGCGGAAGCGCTACGTCTGGTGGGACGAGGAGCAGGGGACCTGGACGGGCGCCGACGTCCCCGACTTCCAGGCGGACAAGCGGCCGGACTACGTCCCGCCCGACGACGCGACGGCGGAGGACGCGATCCGCGGCGATCACCCCTTCGTGCTCCAGGCGGACGGCAACGGCTGGCTGTTCGTCCCGACCGGGCTCAAGGACGGGCCGCTGCCCACGCACTACGAGCCCCACGAGAGCCCGTTCCCGAACCTCCTCTACGGCCAGCGCGCGAACCCCGTTCGCCAGCTCTACGACCGGCCCGAGAACCCGTACAACCCGTCGGGCGGCGAGAGCGGCGCCGACGCGTTCCCGTACGTGCTCACGAGCCACCGCCTGACCGAGCACCACACCGCCGGCGGGATGTCGAGGACCGTGGGCTACCTCGCGGAGCTCCAGCCTGCGATGTTCTGCGAGGTCTCCCCGGAGCTCGCGGCCGAGCGGGGGCTCGAGCACGGCGCCTGGGCGACGATCGTGACGGCGCGCGCCGCGATCGAGGCCCGCGTGATGGTGACCGACCGGCTGCGGCCGCTCGAGGTGCAGGGCCGGACCCTGCACCAGATCGGCGTCCCCTACCACTGGGGCTCGCGCGGGCTCACGACCGGCGGCTCGGCCAACGACCTCTTCTCGCTCGCGCTCGACCCGAACGTCCACATCCAGGAGGTGAAGGCCGCGAGCTGCGACATCCGGCCGGGGCGTCGTCCGCGCGGGCCGGCGCTGCGCGCGTTCGTCGAGTCGTACCCGCACGTGCGCGAGGGGGACGTCGAGTGAGGACGATCGCCGTCGGCGCGGTGAACGGCCCCGCGTCGAAGCCGCTCGCCTGGCCCGAGGCCTACGACGGCGACGCCGGGCCGCGCCTCGGCTTCTTCACCGACACGTCGGTCTGCATCGGCTGCAAGGCCTGCGAGGTCGCCTGCAAGGAGTGGAACCTCGTGCCGGAGGACGGGCTCGAGTGGACGGGCGACTCGTACGACAACACGCAGGCGCTGAGCGCCAACACGTGGCGGCACGTCGCCTTCGTCGAGCAGCAGGCGCCGATCCGCGTCGCAGACGGCGCGGCGACGCTCGCGCCGGACGGCGGCGCGGTCGAGGGGGACGGCTTCCGCTGGCTGATGGCCTCCGACGTCTGCAAGCACTGCACGCACGCGGCGTGCCTGGACGTCTGCCCGACGGGCGCGCTCTTCCGCACCGAGTTCGGCACCGTCGTCGTGCAGGAGGACGTCTGCAACGGCTGCGGCTACTGCGTGCCTGCGTGCCCGTTCGGGGTGCTGAGCAAGCGGCACCTGCCGGACCCCGCGCGCGGCGGCAGGCAGGACGGGCGCGTCTGGAAGTGCACCCTCTGCTACGACCGGACGAAGGACGGGCTGGAGCCGGCGTGCGCGAAGGCCTGCCCGACGGACTCGATCCAGTTCGGGCCGCTCGACGAGCTGCGCGAGCGCGCCGACGCGCGCCTCGAGCAGCTCCGCGGGGAGGGCTGGAACGGCGTGCAGCTGTACGGCCGCGACGAAGGCGACGGCGTCGGCGGCTTCGGCGCGTTCTTCCTCCTCCTCGACAAGCCGGAGACGTACGGGCTGCCTCCCGATCCGGTCGTCCCGACGCGGAAGCTCCCGGAGCTGTGGGGTGCGGCCTTCGCCGCGGGCGCCACGCTCGTCGCCGGCGTCGCGCTCGCGTTCCTCGGGGGGCGGAGCTAGTGGCTGCGAGCCGCGAGTCGCGCCCGCGCTCGACGCAGCCCGTCGGCGCCGCCTCCTACTACGGCCGGCCGATCCTCGAGCAGCCGACCTGGACGTGGCAGATCCCCGTCTACTTCTTCACGGGCGGCATGGCCGGGGGCACGGCCGTCCTGGGAGCCGTCGCGCGGATCGCGGGCAACGACGAGCTCGCGCGCCGCGCGACCTACGTGAGCATGGCCGCGATCACGGTGAGCCCGGCGCTCCTGATCTCGGACCTCGGGCGGCCCGACCGTTTCCTCAACATGCTGCGGGTCTTCAAGCCGACCTCGCCCATGAGCGTCGGCACGTGGATCGTCTCGGGCGCGGGCGTGTCGGCGGGCGTCGCGGGCACGTGCGACCTCCTGCGGGTGCTCCCGCGCGTGCGCGACCTCGGGGAGGCGGTGTCGGCGCTGCTGGGGCCGTTCCTCTCGACGTACACGGCCGTGCTCGTCGCGGACACGTCGATCCCGGTGTGGCACGAGGCGCGCCGCGAGCTGCCGTTCGTCTTCGCGGGGAGCGCGGCCGCGAGCGCGGGCGCGGCGGTCGCGATGGCGACGCCGGCGCGCTCGGCCGGCCCGGCGCGGCGGCTCGCGGTCGCGGGCGCGGCGGTCGAGCTCGCGTCGGCGACGGCGATGGAGCGGCGCCTCGGCTTCCTCGGCGAGCCGTACCGCCAGGGCGAGGCCGGCGGGTACGCGAGGCTGGCGAAGGGGCTCACGGCCGGCGGCGCGGCCGTGCTGGCGCTGGCGGGCCGTCGGCGCGCGGGCGCCCTCGTCGGCGGCGCGCTGGTGCTCGGCGGCTCGCTCGCCGAGCGGTGGTCGGTCTACCGGGCGGGGTTCCAGTCGGCGCGCGATCCGCGGTACGTGGTGCAACCGCAGCGCGCGCGGGTCCTCGAGCGCTCGCCGTGACCGACACGCGCCGCGAGTTCGACCACCTCTTCTTCTCGCTCTACCTGCCGCTGACCGTCGTCGTGACGGCGATCGTGACGGCGCTCGTCGCCTACGCGCTCCTGCGGCGGCGCGACCGGCCCTCGCCGAAGCGCGAGTCGAAGCTCGGCGAGGGGATCTACGCCGCGGGCCTCGCCGTGATCGCGGCCGTTCTCGTCGGGTTCACGTTCAGGACTGAGTCGAAGGTCGACCGCGTCGACGACGCGCGCGTGCGCATCGACGTCACCGCCTTCCAGTGGGGCTGGCGCTTCGCCTACGAGGGCGGCCGCGTCGTCGTCGGCAACGACCGGACGCTGCCGGTGCTCGTCGTCCCCGCGGGCGAGCGGGTGCTGTTCACGCTCACGTCGCGGGACGTGATCCACGCGTTCTGGGTGCCGGACGTGCGGTTCAAACGCGACGCCTTCCCGGGGCGGACGACGCGCTTCGACCTCGTGTTCGAGCGGCCGGGAGCGCTGCCCGGGGCGTGCGCCGAGTTCTGCGGGCTGCGCCACGCGGACATGCGGTTCGGCGTCCGCGTGCTCGCCCGCCGCGACTTCGACGCGTGGGTGCGGGAGCGCGCGTGAGCGTCGCGGTCGAGCGCCCCCGCCCCGGCGGCCTCGTCGGCTGGGCCGCGACCACCGACCACAAGCGGATCGGGGTGCTCACGATCGCGGGAACGCTCGTCGCCTTCGTCGCGAGCGGCGTCCTCGCGCTGCTGATCCGCACGGAGCTCGCGTGGCCGGGAAACCAGGTGCTCTCGAACGACGCGTACGACCAGGTCTTCACGATGCACGGGTCGGGGATGATCTACCTGTTCCTGACCCCGGCGGCGCTCGCCCTCGGTGTCTACCTCGTCCCGCTGCAGCTCGGCGCGTCGGAGATCGTGGCGCCGCGGTTGACGCTGCTCGGGACGTGGCTCACCTTCTCCGGCGCGCTCGTCGCCTTCTCGGGCTTCCTCACGCGTGGCGGCGCCGGGCGGGACGGCTGGACGGCGTTCTACCCCCTCTCGGACGACGCGTTCACGCCCGGAACGGGCATGGACCTGTGGATCGTCGGGACGATGCTCGCGCTCGCGGGGCCGCTCGTCCAGGCCGGCACCGTGCTCGCGACGATCCTGCGCCGCCGCGCGCCGGGGATGACGATGCTGCGGATCCCGGTGTTCTCGTGGTCGATGCTCGCGACGTGCCTGATGGTCGTGACCTCGTTCCCCGTCGCCCTCGTCGGCTTCGCCCTGCTGCTCGCCGATCGCCACGGGATCGGCGTCTACGCCCTCGACCACGGGCCGGCGCAGTACCAGCACCTGTTCTGGTTCTACGCGCACCCGGTCGTCTACGTGATGTTCTTCCCCTTCGTCGGCGCGGTCGCGGAGGTGATCGCCACGTCTGCGCGACGCCCCTTCTTCGGCTACACGGCGACGGCGCTGTCGCTGCTCGTCTTCGCGGCGCTCTCGATGTCCGTCTGGGCGCACCACATGTTCACGACCGGGCAGGTGCAGAACGAGTACTTCTCGCTCACCTCGACGGCGCTGCTCGTCCCCGCCGGCGCCGAGTACTTCGGCATCGTCGGGACGATGGTCGCCGGCGCCCGGCTGCGCCTGACGGCCGCCGCGTGGTTCGCCGTCGGGTTCGTGCTCCTGTTCCTGCTCGGCGGCCTGTCGGGGATCATCGTGGCCTCGCCGACCCTCGACTACCACGTGCACGACACGATGTTCGTCGTCGCGCACTTCCACTACACGCTCTTCGCGGGATCGCTGTTCGGCTTCTTCGCGGGGTTCTACTTCTGGTTCCCGAAGGTGACGGGCGCGCTCCTCCGCGAAGGGCTCGGGAAGCTCCAGTTCGCGCTGCTCTTCGTCGGCACGAACCTCGCGTTCTTCCCGCTCTTCCTGCTCGGCTACGACGGGATGCGGCGGCGGATCGCCGACTACCCCGGCGACGCGGGGTTCACGTCGCTGAACGTCGTCTCGACGGTCGGAGCGGGGGTCGTGGCGGTCGGGATCCTCGTCTTCTTCGTCAACGTCGCGGTCTCCCTGCGCCGCCCGGTGGCCGCCGGCGACGACCCCTGGGGCGGGCAGACGCTCGAGTGGTGGACGTCGTCGCCGCCTCCTCCCCTGAACTTCGACCGGGCGCTCCCGCCGATCGCGTCGTACGCACCGCTCCACGACCTGCGCGTGGAGGGGGAGGCTCGGCGTGGGCCGTGAGTCCGTCGCGACGGCGCTGTGGGGGCTGTTCCTGCTCGCCCTGACGCTGCTGCTGCTCGCATGGGAGGCCTCACCGCTGCAGGTCGGGCTGCTCGGCGGCGCCGCGGCGGTCGCGCTCGTGCTCGCGGCGGTGCTCCGGCGGCCGCCGGGGCAGGCGCGTGCGCACGAGGCGCCCGGGCCGAGCTACCCGACGCTCGTGCTCGCCGCCGGGGTCGCGCTCGCGCTCGCCGGCGCGGTGTTCGGGCTGTGGCTGCTGCTCCCGGGGCTCGGGCTCACCCTGCTCGGCGGGTCGGCTGCCGTGCGTGAGGCGCGGCGGTGAGGGCGGCTGCGCTCCTCGGCGGCGTCGCCGCACTCGGGGCGGCGCTGCGCGTCCCGGCCGAGCCGCTCGCGACGCACCTCGTCGCGCACGGCCTGATCACGTCGGTCGCCGCGCCGCTGCTCGCGCTCGCCGCCCCGCGGGTGGGCGTCCCCGCGGCGGCCGCATGGGCGGCGTTCGTCGGGACGATGTGGCTCGTCCACGTCCCGGTGCCGCACACGGGGCCGCTCGCGCACGCCGCGCTGTTGGGCGCGGCGCTCGCGTTCTGGCTCGCCGCGCTGGCGCTCGACGGACACCGGCGCCTGCTCTTCCTGCTGACGGCGCTGCCGGCGGCCGACCTCGCGGCGCTCTGGCTGATGGCGACCGGCCAGCCGGCGGCGGGCGCGGTGATGACGGCGTCGTCGCTCCCGGTCGGACTCGCCGCCGTGCTCGCGGGCTGGGCGTGGCTGCAGGCGGAGGAGCGGGCCGTTGCCGAGTAGCCGGCTCGCGCTCGCGCTCGCCTGCGCCGCGCTCGTGCTCCCCGGCGCGGCGCGCGCGGCAGACGGACGCACGCTCTACGAGGAGAGCTGCTCGTCGTGCCACGGGCTCGACGCGCGCGGCGTCCCTCAGGCGGGGCCGTCGCTGCTCGAGGCCGGACCTGCCTCACTCGACTTCGAGCTCTCGACCGGGCGCATGCCGATGACGACCGAGCCGGGCGAGCAACCCGAGCGCAAGGAGCGGCGGTTCGACGACGAGGCGATCCGCGCGATCACCGACTACGTCGTCTCCCTCGGGGCCCGCGGTCCCGCCGTCCCCGACGTCGACGCCGCCCGCGGCGACGTCGGCGCGGGGCTGCGGACGTTCACGGCCTTCTGCGCGGGGTGCCACCAGGTCGTCGGGCGGGGCGGCGTCGTCGTCGGCGCCACCGCGCCGCCGCTCGACCGCGCGACGGCGCGGCAGGTCGCCGAGGCGGTCCGCGTCGGCCCGTACGTCATGCCCGCGTTCGGCGAGGAGGCGATCGACGACGCGGCGCTCGACGACCTGGCGGCGTACCTCGCGTACGCGAGGCGGCCGGAGGATCCGGGCGGGTGGTCGCTCTCGCACCTCGGCCCGATTCCGGAGGGGATGGTGGCGTGGCTCGTCGGAGCCGCCGCGCTCGTCGCCGTCGCGCGGCTGCTCGGGGAGCGGGCGCCGTGAGGCGGGTCCTCGACTGGCTCGTCGCGCTCGTCGTGCTCGCGCTCGGCCGCGGCCGGCGCCCGGAGCTCGGGGAGCGCCGACGCGCTCTCCCCGAGCACCGATCCGCGCGCGCCGACGAGGCGGTCGTCGCCTGGCTCCTGATCGGCTCGTCCGCCGCCGCGGTCGCCTTCGTCCTGCTCTACGCGCTCGAGCCGGACACGCAGCTGCTCGGGCTCGCGCTCGCGCTCTCGCTCTCCCTCGTCGCGCTCGCCTGCGCGCTCGCGTCGAGGCGCCTCGTCGCGCAGGAGACGCAGGTCGAGGCGGTGGAGCGCGTCCATCCCGACGCGGAGGAGGAGACGGCGCGGATCGTGGCGGAGGGCGTCGACGGGATCACGCGGCGCCGGCTGCTCGTCGTGGCGGCGGGCGCAGCGGGGACGGCGCTGACCGCCGCGGCCGTCGTGCCCGCGGCGTCGCTCGGGCCGCTCTTCGACACCGAGCGGCTGCAGCGGACGCCGTGGCGACGCGGGGTGCGGCTCGTCGACGAGCGCGGGCGACCGATCCGCGAGCGCGACGTCGTGGAGGGCGCGTTCCTCACGGCCTTCCCCGAGGGCGTGCCGAAGGAGCGTCTCGACGCGCCGCTGATCGTGATCCGGCTCGACCCTGCCATGCTCGAGCTGCCCGCCGGGCGGTCCGGCTGGGCGCCCGAGGGCATCCTGGCGTTCTCGAAGATCTGCCCGCACGCCGGCTGCGCGGTGTCGATGTACCGCGTGCCGAGCCATCCCGGGCTCGACCCCGGGCCGGCGCTCGTCTGCCCGTGCCACTACTCCACGTTCGACCCCGTGCGCGGCGGCGCGCTCGTCTTCGGGCCGGCCGGCCGCTCGCTCCCGCAGCTCCCGCTCGCGGTCGCCGCGGACGGCAGGCTCGTGGCCGCGGGGCCGTTCCGCGAGCGCGTCGGCCCCTCGTGGTGGGGGGTGCGCCTGTGATCCGCAGGCTCGTGGGGTGGGTCGACGCGCGCAGCGGCACCGCGCCGCTCCTGCGGAGGACGCTGCGGTACGTCTTTCCCGACCACTGGTCCTTCATGCTGGGGGAGATCGCGCTCTACGCCTTCCTCGTCCTCGTGGCGACGGGCCTCTACCTCACGCTCTTCTTCGAGCCGAGCCTCGGGAACGTCGTCTACCACGGGAGCTACGAGCCGCTGCGCGGGCGCGAGGTGTCGCAGGCGTACCGGTCCGTGCTCGACATCTCGTTCGAGGTCAAGGCGGGGTTGCTGATCCGCCAGACCCACCACTGGGCCGCGAACGTCTTCGTCGCGGCGATCGTGCTCCACCTGCTGCGCGTGTTCTTCACCGGTGCCTACCGCACGCCGCGTCAGGTGACGTACTACCTCGGCCTCGGGATGCTGCTGTTCGCCGTCCTCGAAGGGTTCCTCGGCTACTCGCTCGTCGACGATCTGCTGTCGGGGATGGGCCTGCAGATCGCCTACTCGGTCGTGGCGTCGATCCCCGTCGTCGGCGGCAACCTCGCCCTCCTGCTCTGGGGCGACGAGTTCCCCGGCTCGAGCGACTTCGCGTCGCGCATGTACGTCGGCCACGTCCTGCTGCTGCCGGTGGCGATCGGGGCGATGCTCGCCGTCCACCTCGCGCTCGTCGCCCTGAACCACCACACGCAGTTCCGCGGGCCCCGTCGTCGCGAGGACAACGTCGTCGGGACGCCGCTGTGGCCGGCATACGCGCTTCGCTCGACGGCGTTGCTGTTCGCGACGGCGGCCGTCCTCGTCGCGCTCGGCGGGCTCGTCCAGATCAACCCGGTCTGGCTGTGGGGTCCGTTCGAGACCTGGCTCTCGACGAACGGCGCACAGCCGGACTGGTACCTCGGGTGGCTGATCGGCGGGCTCCGGATCATGCCGTCCTGGGAGCCGGTGATCGGCGGCTACACGCTCGTCCCCAATGCGTTCTGGGGCGGCGCGCTGTTTCCGCTCGTCGTGTTCGGGTTCCTCTTCCTGTGGCCGGCGATCGAGCGGCGTGCGACGGGCGACGACGCGTTCCACCAGCTGCTCGACCGCCCGCGCGACGCGCCCGGCCGCACGGCCGTCGGCGTCGGGTTCTTCACGTGGGTCTGGCTCGTGTTCATGGCCGGGTCGGCCGACCGCGTGTTCCTCGAGCTCGGGATCCCGTACCGCTGGCAGATCTGGATCTACCGCGTCGCGGTCGTCGTCGCGCCGCCCGTCGTCGGGTGGCTCGCGTACCGGATCGCGCGCGAGCTGCGGCCGGCGCCGGCGGTCCGCGTCTTCCCCGCCGGCGCGGCGACTCAGACGATGCGCGAGCGCTCCGAGTAGACCGTCACCCGCCCGTCGCGGACGAAGCCGCAGAGCGTCACGCCCTGCGCGGTCGCGAGCTCGACCGCGAGCGTGGAGGGCGCGCCGACCGCCACGAGGATCGGGCAGCCGGCGACCGCGGCCTTCTGGACGAGCTCGAACGAGAGCCGGCCCGAGACGGTGAGGATCAGGCGCGACAGCGGCAGCAGCCCGTCGAGGAAGGCGCGGCCGATCACCTTGTCCATCGCGTTGTGGCGGCCGACGTCCTCGCGCACGTGGAGCAGGTTGCCGTCCGCGTCGAACAGGCCGGTGGCGTGGAGGCCGCCGGTGGCGGCGAAGGCCGCCTGCGCGGCACGCAGCCGCTCGGGCAGTGAGGCGACGAGCGCCGCGGGGACGCGCAGGTCGCTCGCGACCGGCGGCGCCTCGACCGCCACGGCGTCGAGCGCTCCCTTCCCGCAGACCCCGCAGGACGAGGTCGTGTAGAAGCTCCGCTGCAGCCGTGCGGGGTCGAAGCCCGGTGCCTCGACCTCGATCGTGTTGGCGGCGAGGTCGGCGGGGGGCACGGCGGCGACGGGGTGGAGTCCCTCGGAGAGGCAGAAGCCGAGCGCGAGCTCCTCGTCGTGCCCCGGCGTCCGCATCGTCACGGCGACGGGCCGGCCGCCGATCCGAAGCTCGAGCGGCTCCTCCACCGCGACGCGGTCGCTCTCCGCGACGCCGTCCGGGAGCCGCAGGACGTCCACGCGCGCGACCGAGTACGGCGGCGCCTCCACCGGGGGAACGTACACTCGCCCGATGGGTCGCGCCGCCGCGTTCTTCGACCTCGACCGCACGATCCTGCGCCGCTCCAGCACGCTCGCGCTCGCCGGCTCGTTCCGCCGCTACGGCGTGATCGGCCACGTCGGTCTGGCGAAGGCGGCGTTCTGGCAGCTGCTGTTCGTCGCGCGTGGGGCGAGCGTCGAGACGGTGCGGAAGGCGGCCGAGGACGGGTTGATGCTGCTGAAGGGATTCACGCCCGCGCAGATGCGCGAGCTCGTCGCCGGCGCGATGGAGGAGGTGCTGCGGCCGCTCGTGTACGCGGAGGTCGCGACGCTCCTCGAGCGGCACCGTGAGCGCGGCGAGCCGGTCTACATCGTCTCGGCGGCCCTGCAGGAGATCGTCGACGCCGTGGCGGACGATCTCGGGTTCGACGGCGCGCTCGGGACGATCTGCGAGGTGGAGGACGGCGTCTACACGGGCCGGTCGGTGCGATCGCTCCACGGCGAGCAGAAGGCGGCGGCGGTGCGCGAGCTGGCCGCGCAGGAGGGATTCGAGCTCGCCGCGTCGACCGCGTACTCCGACAGCCACACCGACCTGCCCTTCCTCGAGGTCGTCGGGACGCCGGTGGCCGTGAATCCCGACCGCGAGCTGACGCGCGTCGCCGCCGAGCGCGGCTGGGAGGTGCTCGCCTTCGGCGAGCGCCTGCACCCCGGGCCGTCGCGGCGGCTCGCGCCCGTCGCCGTCGCGGTGCCGCTCGCCGTGGGCGCCGCGATCTGGGCCGCGCGCCGCCGTGCGGCCTGACGAGGCCCGCGCTCGCCTCGCGGCGCTCGGGTACGGGCCGGCACAGGTCGACGCGCTCTTCGCGCACTTCGACGAGGCCGAGCGACGCGGGAAGGCCGGCCACGGCTACTCGCGGATCGAGTGGCTCGACCGCGAGCTGCGCGACCGGATCGACCCCGGCGCGACGCCCGAGCGGCTCGAGGGCGACGACGCGTTCGAGCGCTGGCACGGCCGCGGGGCGCTCGGGTACCTCACGCTCGACGCCGTCGTGCGCGGAACGCTCGCCCGTCCGCCGGCGCGGGCCCGGCTCGTCGTCGCGGAGGCGACGTTCCCGACCGGGATGCTCGGCCACTACGTGCGTCGTCTCGCCGACGGGGGCCTCGTCGCCGTCCTCACCGCGACCTCGCCGGCGCGGCTGTCGCCACCCGACGGCGGCCCCGCGCTCGCCGGCACGAACCCGCTCGCGATCGCGATCCCGAGCTCCGACCGGCGGCCGGTCGTCGTCGATGTCTCGCCGTCGAAGGCGACGTGGGGCGACGTGCTGCGCGGCGCTGCGCGGGCCGAGGACGTCGTCCCGTTCGGCGGCGAGCAGGCGCACAAGGCATTCGCGCTCGCGCTCGGGCTCGAGCTGCTCGTGGGGGCACTGACGCGCGAGGACGACTTCGGCGCCGTCCTCCTCGTCGCGCAGCCCGAGGCCGATCCCGTGCCGGCGCTGCGCGCAGTCGCCGCAGTTCGCCGGCTCCCCGGCGACGGCTCGCTTTCCGAGTGGAAAGCGGCCAAGTAACAGTCTGTTACTTGTCTCCTTCTACGTGGGGTCGTCCTGCTTCGGAAAGCGGGGATCGTCGCGGATCGACGCCAGGTCCTCGTCCGTCTGGGCCGCGCGGACGAACCGCTCCTCCGTCGCGCAGGCCTCGCGCAGGTGCTCGAGCGCAGCGTCGCGCTCCCCGAGCCGCGCCTCGGCGCAGGCGAGGTTGTAGACGTGGCCGGCGTAGCCCGGCCGGCGCTCGATCGCCTCGAGGAGCCGCTGCCGTGCGCCCTCGTAGTCCTCCCGCTGGAACAGCAGGATCGCGTCGTAGTCGTCCTCCCAGGGCAGCTTCGCGTACGCCTCGCCCGGCTTCGCGCCGATCGACAGCACCGTCGTGCCCGCCTCGCGCGCGACGATCTTCCGCTTGACGGACGGGTCCTTGACGAAGAGGACGCTGCCGGCGGGCGCGTCGTGCTCCGTGCCGTCGACGCCGAAGGTCGCGCCGCCGGAGACGACCACGTACAGCTCCTCGTGGCCGCTCCGCGCCTCGTCGTGCTCGCCGATCACCTCGTCGCCGGCCGCCTTCGCGACCCACGCGTTCACGCCGAAGGCCTCGACGCCGAAGTGCCGCCGCAGCGGCGCCCACGTGTCGCCGCCGGCGATCTCGTCGATGCTCCCGATCCCGTACCCGTTCATCCCGACTCCCTCCGTAGCGCCGCGAGCACGACCGGGTCGATCCGGTCGGTCGGGCCGATCCGCTCCTCGAGGTTCGCCTGCCCGGCGAAGCGGAAGAGCGCCTGCTCGAGCGGGCCCTCGAAGCCGAGCCGCGACAGGCGCTCGCCGAGCTCGGTCGCCAGCGCGTCGTCGAGCGCGAGCCACTCCTCCTCCGGCGTGCGCCCGAACAGCTCCTGATGGATGCCGTAGAGCCGCGCGAGCTCCGCCACGGGCGCCGCGTGGTCGTCGACGCGGAGGTCGACCACCACGTCCGACAGGCCGCCGTAGCCGCCGTCGGGCTCGACGACGAGGAGGCCGGCCGACTGCTGGCCGCGCCGGTCGCCCCCCGCCGCCTGCGCCGCCTCGAGGCACGCGAGCAGGCGCTCGGCGAGGGGCCTCCCGTCCGTCGACTCGAACGTCTCCGCGAGCGCGTCCACCGTCGCCCCGGAGACGAGGATGTTCCCCTGCGCCGCGTACCCGGCGCCCGCGCGGCCGCCGGCCCACGTCGCGCACTCGTCGCCGGTGAACGTCGCGCTCCCGCCGCGGGCGTCGACGACGCCGACCTGCCGGTGCGCCCGCCCCTCGTCCGCCTCCGTGAGCCGGCGCACGACCTCCTCCGCGGACGCGCCCGCCCGCAGCAGCGCGAGCCCCTCGGGTCCGTAGCGGGGGTTGGCGTACGCCTGCGTCGCGACGGCGCCCGCGCCGGGCTCGGCCCACGAGACGACGGACGCCGCGGCGAGGAACTTCGACTGGACGGCGACGCCCCACTGCCCCGCGGCCGGGTCGCACGCGGCGATCGAGTACGTCGCGACGATCACGACTCGTAGGTCAGCGCCGTGAGGTCGAGGTCGCGCAGGTCCACGCGGTCCGGCGGCACGAGCACCGCCGCGACCTCCGGTCGCGCGAGCGCGACGCGGACCCCCTCGGCGTCGTGCGCGCGCACCAGGACGGGTCGGCCGGCCTCGTGCGCCGCGCGGAGCGCCGCGACGTCGTCGACCCCGTCGAGCACGAGCGCCCCCTCGACGTCGAGCTCGCCCTCGAGCGCGATCTCCGGGACGCGTCGCCCCGTGGCGCCGAACCACCGCTCCCTCAAACCGTGACCGTCTCCCCCGGCTCGGGCGTCAGCAGCTCGACGTCCGGCGCGAGCTCGCGGAGCCGGTCGGGCGTCCCCGTCAGGAGCGGGAACGTGCCGTAGTGGCACGGGAGGCAGCGCTTCACCCCGAGGAGCTCGAGCGCCACCGCCGCCTCGCGCGGGCCCATGGTGTAGTGGTCGCCGATCGGGAGGATCGCGACGTCCGGCTCGTAGATCCGGCCGATCAGCTGCATGCTCATGAACACGTTCGTGTCCCCGGCGAAGTAGAGCGTGGTGCCGTTCTCGACCTGGACGACGAGTCCCGCCGGCTCGCCGAGGTAGACGGGCTTCCCGCCCTCGAAGGTGCCCGACGAGTGGTTGGCGTCGGTGAACGTCACCTTGATCCCTTCGACGTCGAGCGTGCCCCCCTTGTTGCCGGCGTGCTGCGCGGCGTCGCCGCACCCCTTGCCGGCGAGGTAGCCGCGACACTCGACGAGCGCGACGACGGGGGCGTCGAAGCGCTGGTGCAGCGCGACGGTGTCGCCGACGTGGTCGTCGTGGCCGTGGGTGACGAGGATGAGGTCGACCCGCTCCGGCTCGCGCTCCGAGTCCGGCGTCTTCGGATTCCCCGTCAGGAAGGGGTCGACGTAGACGCGCTTCCCGCCCGGCGTGTCGAAGCGGAAGGCGGCGTGTCCGAGCCAGGTGAGGGCGACGTCCGGCATGCGTTCCTCCTTGATCGCGGCGTACGCGCGAACGCTAGAGGAACCGTCCGGTCCGGGGCGTATACGTGCGGCGATGTCCGCTCGTGTGCTCCCGATCGTCCTCGTGGTCGGTGCGCTGCTCGCCGACGCCGGGGGGAGACACGAGCTCGCCTTCACGTTCCTCGTCGCCTCCGTGCCCGCAGCGGCGATCTCCGCGCTGTCGCTCTTCGGACGGCTCGTCGAGCTGCCGGGCGGCGAGCGCGGGCTCGTCGGCATCCGCCTCGAGACGTTCCTCGGCGGGCTCGGCCTCCTGTGCGTGGTCGTCGCCGCGGCCGCGCGCGGACAGGCTCCCGACGCGTCCACCCTGCCGGCGCTCGCCGGGTCGGCCGCGGTCGCGGCCGTCGCGATCTACTGCGCGCAGACGCTCTCCGCGCTGCTGCGGCCGCGCTAGAGCGGAAGCTGCTGCGCCGCGTCGCGGGCGAGATCGATCAGCGGCTGGACCGCGAAGAACGAGCCGACGGTGACGGCGACGCACACTGCCGCGACCCCGTGGACGAACGCCTCGCGCGGCGGTGAGCCGCCCGCCGGCAGCAGCTGCGGCTCCGGCGCGCGCATGTAGAGCGCGCGCACGACGTTCAGGTAGTAGAAGAGGCTGACGGCGGTCGCGACCACACCGACGATCACGAGCCAGGTCATGTCCGCCTCGTAGGCGGCGGAGAAGACGTAGAACTTCCCGATGAGGCCGCCGGTGAGCGGCATCCCGGCGAAGCCCAGCATGAAGACCCACATCGCGATGCCGAGGAAGGGCCGCTCCCAGCCCCAGCCCGCGAGGTCGTCGATCACCACGTCGCGTCCGAGCTCGCGCTCGCGCGCGGCGACCACCGCGAACGCGCCGACCGACATCGCGGCGTACGGGACGAGGTAGAAGAGCAGCGCGGTCGCGCCGAGCTCGTTCGCCGCGGCGACCGCGATCAGCAGGAAGCCGGCGTGCGACACGGACGAGTACGCGAGCATCCGCTTCACGGAGCGCTGGACGAGCGCCGCGAGGTTGCCGACGGCGAGCGAGATGACGGCGATCGCGGCGACGGCGGTCGTCCAGAACTCGTCGTACTGCGGGAACGCCGTGACGAGGACGCGGAACATGAGGACGACGGCGGCGACCTTCGTCGCGGCGGCCATGAATGCCGTCACGGGCGTCGGCGAGCCTTCGTAGACGTCCGGCGTCCACATGTGGAACGGCGCCGCCGACGCCTTGAAGCCGAGGCCGGAGAGCATCATCGCCAGACCGACGAGCATGAACACGTCGTTGTCGCCGACGGCCGCGTCCGCGATCGCGCCGAACCGCAGCTCCCCCGTCGCGCCGTAGACGAGCGCCGACCCGAACAGCAGCACCGCGGAGCCGAACGAGCCGACGACGAGGTACTTCAGGCCCGCCTCGAGCGACGGCTCGCGGTCGCCGGCGATCGCGCACAGCACGTAGAGGCCGATCGAGAACCACTCGAGGCCGAGGAACAGCGTCATCAGGTCGTTCGCCCCGACGAAGAAGCCCATGCCGGCGCCCGTCGCCGCGAGCAGGGCGAGGAACTCGCCCGCGTGCTCGTCCGTCGTCCACCGCTCCCGCCACGAGAGCGCCACGGTGAGCAGCCCCGCGCCGAAGAGGATCAGCTGCGCGAGCGCCGCCCACCGGTCGACGGCGAAGGCGCCCGCGACCGTGGTCGTCGCGCGGTCGGTGTCCTCGTAGACGAGCGCCGAGAGCACGATCGCCGTCGCGAACCCCGCCCCGACGAGGACGGCGGCGAGCGGCTTGCGCGCCGGGCGCGGGACGAGGACGGCACCGAGCAGCGCGAGCCCCGACGCTCCGAGCAGCGCGAGGATCGGCGACAGGCCGAACCAGTCGATGTCGGGCGTCTGGATCGCCGCGATCACGGCGCTGCCTCACGGATCGAGGCCAGCGCCCCCGCGTCGGGGAACGAGCGCTCGCTGACGAGCGCCGGCCATGCCGACAGCGCCAGCAGGCACGCCACGAGCGCGCCGACGATCGCGATCTCGCCCGGCCGCAGGTCGAGCGCCTCGGCGTGGACCACCGGGCCGGGCGCCTCGTGCAGCACGGCCGAGATCAGCCGGAGCACGTACA
This sequence comes from Pseudomonadota bacterium, assembly GCA_050262775.1. Lineage (GTDB taxonomy): Bacteria > Actinomycetota > Thermoleophilia > Gaiellales > Gaiellaceae > DATHTC01. The sequence goes on from JBLNEO010000247.1 coordinate 18,752, forward strand.
TCGCGGCGAGGACGATCGCCGCCGCGCCGATCGCGGCCCAGGCCCAGCCCTGGTCGAAGATCCCCGCGAGGATGAGGAACTCGCCGGCGAACGTCGCCGACCCCGGCACTGCGAGCGCGATGATCCCGGCGGTCATCAGGGCCGTGGCGAGCGCGGGTCGGCCCTTCGCCATCCCGCCGAGGAGCGCGAGCTCGCCGGTCGTCGTGCGCCGCTCCACGATGCCCGCGAGCAGGAACAGCGATCCCGACACGAGCGCGTGGGCGACGGACTGGAGGATCGCGCCCGAGGCGCCGACGGCGTTCCCCGCGAAGAGGCCCATCGTGATCAGGCCCATCTGGGCGAGCGACGAGTAGGCGACCACGCCGCGGAAGTCGGGGGCGCGGAAGGCGACGAGCGAGCCGTAGACGAGCCCGACCGTCGCGAGCACGAGGATCGCCGTCCGCCAGTCGTCCGCGGGGCCGGGGAACTTCGCGATCGCGATCCGCAGCAGCCCGTAGACGGCCGCCTTCGACACGATCCCCGAGAGCACGGCCGCCACCTCCGGCGGCGCCTCGCGGTACGCGTCGGGTAGCCAGCCGTGGAACGGGAAGAGCGGCGCCTTGACGGCGAACGCGATCACGAAGCCGAGGAACATCCAGTCGTTCCCGCTCGCGCCGGCCTCGACGAGGTCGAACGTGCCCTGCGTGAGGCCGTAGGCGACGATCGCGGCGAGCATGAGCAGCGAGCCCGCCATCGTGTAGATCACGAACTTCAGCGTCGCGACCGTGCGGCCGGCCCCGCCCCAGACGCCGACGAGCACGTACAGCGGGATCAGCATCGCCTCGAACGCCGCGTAGAAGAGGAGGAGGTCCTGCGCCGCGAAGACGGCGACGACGGAGCCGGTGAGGAAGAGCATCAGCCCGAAGTAGGCACGGGCGCGGTCGCGACCGGCCCAGAACGCGTACGCGATCGCCGCCGCCATCAGCACGACCGCGGCGCCGACGAGCCAGAGCGAGAACGCGTAGAGGCCGACGTGGTACGAGACCCCGAGGTCGTCGAACCACGCGCGCTGCTGCTCCTCCTGCAGGCCGCCGCGCTCGAAGTCGAAGCCGAGGGCGACCTGCACCCAGAGGCCGACCTCGACGAGCGACGCGAGCAGGGCGAGCGACCCGGCCCAGAACCGCGAGAGCGGCAGGAGCCACACCACGAGGGCGGCCGCGAGCGGGAGGACGATGAGGGCGGTGGTCATCGCGCGACGACGAAGACGAAGGTCAGGATCGCGACACCGGCCGCGACCGCGAGGACGTAGAGGCGGAGGAGCCCCGTCTGCGCGGTGCCGACGCCGGTGCCGGCCTCGCGCGTGCCGCGGGCGACCGCGTTCAGCGAGCCGCCGATCACCGGCCCCTCGACCCAGCGGTTCCACGCCCGGGCGGCGGCCGCGGCCGGCCGGTAGAAGACGAGGTCGTACGCCTCGTCGAACCAGAACTTGTGCTGGAGCGTGCGCTCGAGCTCCGGCTGATGCGGCACCGGGCGTCGCCGCGCGCCCCAGAGGAGCCAGGCGAGCGCGATGCCGGTCCCGCCGGCCGCGACCGCGATGATCGAGGTGACGTAGTCCTGCGTCACGGTCGGCTCGACGAGGGCGAGGTGCTCGCGGTCCGCACCGAAGCCGACCGGGTCGAGGAAGCTCCCGAACGGATGCCAGACCCCGGCCACCTGCAGCCAGCCGCCGACGACGGCGAGGACCGCGAGCACGAGCACGGCCGACGTCATGGAGAGCGGCCCCTCGCGGCCCTCGTGGGCGTGGAAGTGCTCGCGCACGTAGGGGGACGGCTCGCCGCCGAACGCGATGAACATCATCCGGAACGCGTAGACCCCGGTGAGGAATGCGCCGACGACGCCCGCGGCGAACAGCGTGTAGCCCCAGGCGCCGCCGGTCGCGAGCGCCGAGGCGAGGATCGCGTCCTTCGACCAGAAGCCCGAGAGCGGCGGGATCCCGACGAGGGCGAGCGCGCCGATCAGCATCGCCCAGTACGTGCGCGGCATCAGCTCCTTCAGGCCGCCCATCTTGCGGAGGTCCTGCTCGCCGAGGAGCGCGTGGATGACGAGCCCGGAGCCGAGGAACAGCAGCGCCTTGAAGAAGGCGTGCGTCATCAGGTGGAAGATCGCGTTCCCGTACGCGGCGATCCCCGCGGCGAGGAACATGTAGCCGATCTGGGACATCGTCGAGTAGGCGATCACGCGCTTGATGTCGGTCTGCACGAGCGCGACGAGGCCCGCGACGAGGAGCGTCACGGCGCCGATCCCGGCCGCGAGGTCCTGGATCGACGCGGCGTCCTCGTAGATCGGGTGCAGGCGGACGAGCAGGTAGACGCCGGCCGTGACCATCGTCGCGGCGTGGATGAGCGCCGAGACCGGCGTCGGGCCCTCCATCGCGTCCGGCAGCCACGTGTGGAGCGGGATCTGCGCCGATTTCGCGACCGCGCCGCCGAGCATCCCGAGCGCGACGAGCGTGACGGCGGTGCCGGAGAGGTCGCCGACGCGCGCGAAGCTCTCGAGGAAGTCGACCGTGCCGGTCCGCCAGACGAGCAGGAAGATCGCGAGCACCATGGTCGCGTCGCCGAACGCGTTCATGATGAACGCCTTCTTCGCGGCGGCGACCGCCGCGGGCCGCTCGTGCTCGAATCCGATCAGCAGGTACGACGCGAGGCCCACGAGCCCCCACCCCGCGAGCAGGATCACGTAGTTCGCCGCGAGGACGAGCAGGAGCATCGCGAAGACGAAGATCGACATGTAGGCGAAGTAGCGCCGCTCCTCGTCCGCACCGGCCATGTAGCCGTTGGAGTAGAGGACGATCAGCGAGCCGACGCCGCTGACGATGAGCGCCATCACGATCGAGAGCGGGTCCACGAGCAGGGACAGCGAGGCGTCGACGTTGCCGGCGCGGAGCCACGTCCACGCGGTCGTCACCGTCTGCCGATCCCCCTCCGACTCCCCGAGCATCGAGACGAACGCGACGAGCGCTCCCGCGAACGCGACGGCCGTCGCCGTGGTCGCGATCGCGCCCGCCGCCCGGCGCGGGATCCGCGTGCCGAGCAGCGTGATCAGCACCGCGGAGGCGAGCGGCGAGGCGAGGCAGATCCAGGCGCCGACGTGCATCAGCCGTGGAGCTGGGTCAGGGTGTCGATGTCGAGCGCGAGGCGGCGGCGCGCCATCGCGACGATCATCCCGAGGCCGACGACGACCTCGGACGCGGCGACGGCCATCACCGCGAGGGCGAAGATCTGCCCGGACCCGTCGCCGAGCTGCCGCGCGAAGGCGATGAGCGCGAGGTTCGCGCCGTTGAGCATGATCTCGAGCGAGAGCAGCACGATCAGCGGGCTCCGCCGCAGGAGCACGCCGAGCGCACCGGTGGCGAACAGCGTGCCGGCGACGGCGAGGTACCAGGTGACGTCCGGGCCGAGCATCAGAACGACTCCACCCGCTCCTCCGGCGTGCGCCGGGAGTGCGCGCCGAGCACGACGCCGCCGACCGCGGCGACGAGCAGCACGATCGAGGTGATCTCGAACGCCAGCAGGTGGTCGGAGAGGAACAGCCGTCCGATCGCGCCCGGGCTCCCGAAGCCCTCCTGGATCGTCGCCTCGTCGGAGAGGCGCCCGCCGGCCTTGAGGCCGATCGCCATCACGATCTCGAGCAGGAGCGCGCTCGCGGCGGTCACGGCCGCGAACAGTTGCCACGTGGATCGTCCGGCCCACGGCGCGTCGGCGCGGCCGCCGAGGTAGGCGATCACGAAGAGGAACATCACGACGACGGCGCCCGCGTAGACGAGCACCTGCGCCGCCGCGACGAACTCCGCGGAGAGCAACAGGTAGAGCACGGCGAGCGACGCGAGGTTCCCGATCAGCGCCATCGCCGAGTAGAACGGGTTCTGGAACGAGACGACGGCGACGCCGGAGCCGATGCACGCGAACGCGGCGGCGATCCACACGACCCAGACGAGGAAGTTGCCCACGCGCTACGCGTTCGACTTGTAGTAGGGGATGGGCGTGTCGTAGAGGCCGGGATCGGCGATCGGCACCTGCTTCACCGGCTCCGCGAGCAGCATGTCCTTCGTGTAGATCAGGTCGGCGCGGTTGTACTCCGAGATCTCGAACTCGTTGCCGAGCGTGATCGCGTCGAAGGGACACGCGAGCTCGCAGTAACCGCAGAAGATGCAGCGGCTCATGTTGATCTCGTAGATGCGCGCGTAGCGCTCGCCGGCCGAGACCCGGTTGTCGGGCGTGTTCTCTGCCGGCACGACGCGGATGCAGTCGGCCGGGCACGCCGCGGCGCAGAGCGAGCAGCCGACGCACTTCTCGAGGCCGTTCTCGAACCGGTTCAGCCGGTGGCGACCGCGGAAGCGAGGGTAGAGCGGCCGCTTGTAGTACGGGTACTGCTGCGTGATCGGCTTCTTGAACAGCTGCTTGAACGTGACCGCGAAGCCCTTGACCGGTGCGAGCGCCATCAGTTCACCGCCACCACGACGAGGGCTGTGACGACGGCGTTGATCGTCGCGAGCGGCAGCAGCAGCTTCCAGCCGAAGCGCATCAGCTGGTCGTAGCGCAGCCGCGGAAGCGTCGCCTTCAGCCAGATGAACACCGAGACGAGCACGAGGACCTTGAGCAGGAACCAGAGCGGGCCGAGCCCCTCGAGCCAGGGGAAGTGCCAGCCGCCGAGGAAGAGCGTGGTCGCGAGCGCCGAGAGCGTGATCATGTTGATGTACTCGGCCATCGAGAAGAGGCCCCAGCGCATCCCGCCGTACTCCGTGTGGTAGCCGGCGACGAGCTCGGACTCGGCCTCCGGCAGGTCGAACGGCGCGCGGGCCGACTCGGCCGTGCCCGCGGTGAGGAAGACGAGGAAGCCGACGAGCTGCGGGAGGACGAACCACATCGTCTCGTCCTGCTTCTCGACGATCGCCGTCAGCGACAGCGACTGCCCCATGATCACGACGCCGAGCACCGAGAGCGCGAGCGAGACCTCGTAGGAGACGAGCTGCGCGCACGTGCGCATGGAGCCGAGCAGCGAGTACTTCGAGTCGGAGGCCCAGCCGCCGACGATGAAGCCGTACACGCCGATGGAGCCGAGGGCGAAGAGGAAGATCAGCGCGATCGGGACGTCGAGCACCTGGCCGGTGACGTCGTAGCCGGCGATCGTCCAGCCCGGCCCGAAGGGGATCACGGCGAACGCGGCGAGCGCGGTGAACGCGGCGAGGATCGGCGCGACGATGAACAGCGGGTCGACGCCGGTCGTCGGGAGGAAGCTCTCCTTGCGAATCAGCTTCAGGAGGTCGGCGAACGGCTGCAGCAGCCCGTACGGCCCCGCCTGGTTCGGCCCGTAGCGCAGCTGCATGCGGCCGAGGAGCTTGCGCTCGAGCAGCGTCGTGTACGCGAACGCGAGCAGCGGCACGTTGATCAGGATCACGGCCTTGATCGCCGACACCCACCAGACCTCGTTCACGGCTTCGCCACCTCGACCGTCGCGTGGAGGTCGCCCGCGTGCTCGTCGGCGATGCGCGCGACGCCGGCGAGCAGCTTCCGGTTCACGCGTGCGCGAAGCGTCGTCGACGTCCCGTCCGAGCGCACGACCACCTCGTCGCCCGTGGCGATGCCGCGCCGCTGCGCGTCGTCGAGCGCGAGCTCGATCTCCGCGGGGGGTCGTTGGAACGCGAGGGCCGGCGTCCGCTCGACGGCGGGCCCCGAGAAGAGCGCGCGGTAGCGGACGAGCGTGAGGAAGTGGCCGTCGCGCGTCCGCGCTGCGTGCGGCGCGTCGACGACCGGCGCGACCGGCGGGAGCTCGCTGCGGCCGCGGAGCGGGGCACGCTCGCCCACCTCGCCGAACGGCAGCCCGCCGAAGATGCGCGCCGACAGCTCGTCGAACGCGAGCGACGGATACGGCGACAGGGCGACGCCGAACCGCTCGGCGAGCTTGGCGAGCCATGCGAGCTCGTCGGGGCAGGGCGGGATCACCGCGCGGCGCTGGCGCTGCAGCCGGCCCTCGAGGTTGACGGTGGTGCCGTCGCGCTCGAGGAAGCTCGTCGCCGGGAGCACGAGGTCGGCCCAGCCGACGGCGAGGCCCTGGAACATGGTGATCGCGATCACCGCCTCCGCCCGCTCTGCGAGCGCGCGGACGTTCGGGTCGGCGGCCGCCTCGTCGCCCGAGACGACGAGGAGGCCGATCTCCTCGGGGTCCGGGCCCTCATCGTCGGAGGCGGCGGCCCACGCCTCGGCCACGCCGCGGCCGTTCGGCGTCGCCGGGAGGTAGAAGACGCCCGACCCGGGTTTGTCGTGGAAGCCGAGGCGCTCGGCGAGCGCGGCGACGTGGCGCCCGCCCTGGCCGTGCGCGCCCGACCACACGAGGATCGCGCGCTCGGCGCCGCGGAGGCGCGAGCAGAGGTCGTCGTCGCCCTCGCCGAGCTCGCGGCAGACGTCTGCGCCGGATCCGGGCGCGCGCTGGACGGAGCCGGCCGCGCCCATCGTCACCACCTCGGCGCCGTTGCGGCGTGCGGCCCTGATCCAGAGGTCGACGATCGGCGCGCGCTCGATCACCGGGTCGTCGCCGACGACGACGACCACCTCGGCGTCGCGGATCGCCGACAGCGGCAGGCGGAACGCGTCGAGCGAGTCGTCGATGGCCTCCGGCAGCACCGCGGCGTGGGAGCCGAGGCCCTGCCGGAGCAGCTTCCCGAGTGCGTAGGCGACCTCGACCGTCTCCGTGCCGGAGAGGGCGGTCACGACCCGCCCCGCCGCCGCGCGCAGCAGGCGCTCGGCCTCGTCGACCGCCTCGTCCCAGCCGATCGGCGCCATCCCGCGTCGGCGGACGCGCCGCAGCGGGTCGACGATGCGGTCGTCGGCGGAGAGGTGCGCGAACCCGAACCGCCCCTTGTCGCAGATCCAGCCCTCGTCGATCTCCGGGTGGTTCCGCGAGAGGACGCGCTTCACCTTCCCCTCGCGCGTCGTCACCGACGTGTTGCAGCCGACGGGGCAGAGCGAGCAGACGGTCGGGACGTTCTGGATCTCCCACGGCCGCGCCTGGAAGCGGTAGCTCGTCGGCAGCAGGGCGCCCACCGGGCAGAGCTCCGTGACGTTGCCCGAGAAGGGCGAGCGGTACGGCTCCCCGTCGAAGGTGGTGATCAGCGACTGGGCGCCGCGGTTGACCGCCACGAGCTCGCCGTCCTCCGACACGTCCGACGAGAAGCGCGTGCAGCGGTAGCAGAGGATGCACCGCTCGCGGTCGAGCGAGATCGTCGGCGAGATCGGGATCGGCTTCTCGAACGTCCGCTTCGGGAACGTCATCCGCGTCGTCCCGGGGCCGTAGCGGAACGTGAGGTCCTGGAGCGGGCATTCGCCGCCCTTGTCGCAGACGGGGCAGTCGAGCGGGTGGTTGACGAGGATGAACTCGAGCGTGGCGTTCTGCCCGTCGGCGGCCTTCGCGGACGTGGCGGCGGTCCGCACCACCATCCCGTCCTGGGCGGTCATCGTGCAGCCGGCCTGGAGCTTCGGCATCCCCTCGACCTCGACGAGGCACATGCGGCACGCGCCGACCGGCGGGCCGAGGCGGGGCTCGTAGCAGAACACGGGGATCTCGATCCCGGCCGCCATCGCCGTCTCGACGAGCCCCGTTCCCTTCGGCACCTGCACCTCGGTGCCGTCGATGGTGAGCGTGACCACCTCGGTCTCGACCGCGGTCACGCCCCGGACTCCGTCACACATTCGACACCGGGTCTGACCCCGACCGCACGCGCGGCCTCGCTTCCGTCGATCCGCCGCGCACGAGTCGCGCGGAAGCCCGCGGAGGACAGGGTCCGTGGACGAGCAGTCACTCCGACGACACGGGGTCTGACCCCGGTCGCGCCCCTCCGCGCGCTCACGCGGGCACCTCGGCCACCGGGTCGTGGGTGTGCTGGTCGACCGGCGCGAAGATGCCCTCGAGCGACGACGCGCCGGCGTAGGGGCAGCCGCCGTGGTCGATGTGCGCCTGGAACTCCGAGCGGAACCGGTCGACGTAGCTCGCGATCGGCATCGCGGCCGCGTCGCCGAGCGGGCAGAGGCACTTGCCGAGGATCCGGTCGCAGACGTCGAGGAGCAGGTCGAGCTCGCCCTGGCTCGCGTGGCCTTCCTCGAGCTTGCGGAGGAGCTGCACCATCCAGCGCGTGCCCTCGCGGCACGGCGTGCACTTCCCGCACGACTCGTGCATGTAGAACTGCGCGACCCGCAGCCCGAGCTGCACCATGCAGGCGCGGTCGTCGATCACGATCACCGCGCCGGAGCCGAGCATCGAGCCGGCCTCGGCGACCGAGTCGAAGTCGAGCGGCGTGTCGACCTGGTCGGCCGTGAGCACCGGCACGGACGAGCCGCCGGGGATGACCGCCTTGAGCTCGCGCCCGTCCGCGATCCCGCCGCCGAGGTCGTAGATCAGCTCGCGCAGCGACGTCCCGAGCTCGAGCTCGTAGTTGCCGCCGCGGACGACGTTGCCGGACAGCGAGAACACGCGCGTGCCCGCGGAGTTCTCGACCCCGAGCTTCGCGTACGCCTCGCCGCCGAGCTCGAGGATGAGCGGGACGGTGGTGATCGTCTCGACGTTGTTGATCAGCGACGGCGACGCGTACAGCCCGGCGACCGCCGGGAACGGCGGCTTCGTCCGCGGCTGCCCCCGCTTGCCCTCGAGCGACTCGAGCAGCGCCGTCTCCTCGCCGCAGATGTAGGCGCCGGCGCCGCGGTGGAGGACGATGGTGACGCCGTCCAGGAGGTTCGCCGCGCGCGCCTCATCGAGCGCCGCGCGCAGGAGCTCGAACTCGTGCAGGTACTCGCCCCGGATGTAGATGAAGACGTTCGTCGCGCCGATCGCGTGCGCGGTGATCAGGCAGCCCTCGACCAGGCGGTGCGGGACCGTGAACATGATCTCCCGGTCCTTGAACGTGCCCGGCTCCGACTCGTCGGCGTTGACGACGAGGTAGGTCGGCTTGCCCGTGCCCTTCGCGAGGAAGCTCGCCTTCTTGCCCATCGGGAAGCCGGCTCCTCCGCGGCCGCGCACGTTGGCGCCGAGCAGCTCGTCGAGCACCGCCTGGGGCTCGAGCCCGCGGGCACGCGCGAGCTGCTCGTAGCCGCCGACGCCGCGGTAGCCCGCGAGCGTGGTCAGGTCGCGGTCCGGTGCCGCGCCGCGGAGGACGAGCCGTTCCTCGCTCACCCGCGCAGCTCCTCGACGATCGCGGGCACGTCGCCCGCCTTCACGGGCTCGCGGTAGCGGTGGTCGACGGCGACGACGGTGCCCCAGCCGCACCCGCCGGCGCACTCGACCGTCCGCAGCGTCACCTTGCCGTCGGGCGTCGTCTCGCCGGGGCGGATCCCGAGCTCGGCCGCGAACGCCTCGACCACCTGCTGCGCGCCGACGAGCGCGCACGAGACGTTCGTGCAGACCTCGACGAGGTGCTCGCCGACGGGCGCGAGGTGGAACATGTCGTAGAAGGACGCGACGGAGCGGCAGTACGCGGGCGTCTCGTCGAGCGCGTCGGCCACCTCGCGGAACGCGTCGGGGGAGAGCCAGCCGTAGCGCTCCTGCGCGAGCCGCAGCGCCGGCAGGACCGCGGACTTCGCGCCCGGCGGGTACTGGTCGCGCAGCTCCTGGATCTCGTCGTACAGCGGACGTGCGGCCATCAGCGGTCGACCTCGCCCATGACGGTGTCGAGGGAGCCGATCACCGCGATCAGGTCGGCGACGAGGAGGCCGTTGCACATCGTCGCCGCGACGGGCGTGGCCACGAAGCTCGGCGCGCGGAACTTCACGCGCCACGGCTTCGTGCCGCCGTCGGAGACGACGTAGCAGCCGTTCTCGCCGCGCGGCGACTCGATCACGGCGTAGACCTCGCCCTCCGGGACGCGGTATCCCTCCGTGACGATCTTGAAGTGGTGGATCAGCGACTCCATCGACGTGTGCAGCTCGTGGCGCGGCGGCAGCACGACCTTGCGGTCGTCGGCGATCCACGGCGCGCCCTGGATCTCCTCGAGCCGGTCGAGGCACTGTTCGACGATCCGAACGGACTCGGCCATCTCGTCCATGTGCACGCGGTACCGGGCGTACGTGTCGCCCTCGGGGTAGACGGGGACGCGGAAGTCGACCTGGTCGTAGGCGAGGTAGGGCGCGCGCCTGCGGTTGTCCCAGGCGACGCCCGACGCGCGCAGGACGGGTCCCGACTGCCCCATCGCCACGGCGTCTTCGGCGGAGAGCAGGCCGACGCCCTTCGTGCGCTCCAGCCAGATCGGGTTGCGGTCGAGCATCCCGAGGTAGTCGTCGAGCGCGCGCGGCATCCACTCGCAGAAGCGGCGGCACTCGCCGTAGAAGCCGGCCGGGATGTCCTCGGCGAGGCCGCCGACCTGGAAGTACCGCGGGTGCATGCGGTATCCGGTGACCATCTCGAACAGGTCGAGGATCTGGTCGCGCTCGCGGAAGCAGTACCAGAACATCGAGATCGCCCCGAGCTCGAGCCCCGAGGTGCCGAGCCACACGAGGTGGGAGTGGATCCGGTTGAGCTCGGCGAGGAGCATCCGCATCCACGTCGCCTTCTCGGGCACCTCCAGCTCGAGGAGCTTCTCGACCGCGAGCACGAAGACGAGCTCGTTGTTCTGGAACGAGACGTAGTCGATCCGCGGTCCGTACGTGATCGCCTTCCACCACGTCTTCTGCTCCATGTTCTTCTCGAAGCCGGTGTGGAGGTAGCCGATCACCGCCCGCAGCCCCACCACGGTCTCGCCGTCGAGGTCGACGACGAGGCGGAGCACGCCGTGCGTGGACGGGTGGTTCGGCCCGAAGTTGACCGTGAGGATGTCGTCGGTCGCGCGCAGCGCCTCCGGCACCTCGAGGATCGTCGGGATCGGGTGCGGAATCCGCGTGCCCTCGTAGATCGGCGGCCCCGCGAGCACCGACGGGTCGAGGCGGGCCCACGTACGGGGGCGCTCCGGCGCGATCGCCATCGCTCCCTACTCCTCCCCCGAGAACCGGACGGGCTCGCCGCCGATCGGGTAGTCCTTGCGGAGCGGGTGCCCTTCCCAGTCGTCCTCCATGAGGATGCGGACGAGGTTCGGGTGGCCCTCGAAGCGGATGCCCATCATGTCCCAGGCCTCGCGCTCGTGCCAGTCGGCGCCCGGCCAGACGCGGATCACGCTCGGCACGGGCTCGCCGTCCTCGAGCCAGACCTGGAGGCGGAGGCGCGGGGATCCCTCGACGAGCGCGAGCAGGTGGTAGTTGACGCAGAAGCGCGCCGGCTTCGTCTCCGGCAGGCGCTGGTACCCCTGCGCGGACGTCGGCGTGAGCGCGCGGCCGCCCGGGGTGCCGACGTAGCCCGCGACGCCCTTCGCGCCCCATCCGAGGTAGTCGGTCGCCGTGACGTCCGAGAGGAAGTTGAACCCGTGCTCGTCGCGCAGGTGCGTGCAGGCCTCGACGAGGCGCTCGCGCTCGACGACGACGGTCGTCTCGCCGAGCGCCTCGCGCTCGGAGACGAAGCCGGGGACGGACTCCCAGGTCACGCGGTCGCCACCGGCCGAAGCTCGTAGGCGGGTGGGACCCCGGCGCGGACGGCCTCGTGGAGCCGGACGATGCCCTCCATCAGCGCCTCCGGGCGCGGCGGGCAGCCGGGGACGTAGACGTCGACGGCGACGATCTTGTCGACGCTCTGGAGCACCGCGTAGTTGTTGAACATCCCGCCGGAGCTCGCGCACGCGCCCATGGCGATGACCCACTTCGGCTCGAGCATCTGGTCGTAGATCTGGCGCAGCGGCGCGGCCATCTTGTGCGACACGCGGCCGGAGACGATCAGCAGGTCGGCCTGGCGCGGCGAGGCGCGGAACGCCTCCATCCCGAAGCGGGCGATGTCGTAGCGCGCGGAGACGATCGACATCATCTCGATCGCGCAGCAGGCGAGGCCGAACGTGTCCGGCCACATGGAGCGCGTCTGCGCCCACGCCACCGCCTTCTCCAGCGTCGTCAGGCCCAGGCTCCGCTCGAGCTGCTCCGGGCCGAGCTCCTCCTCGAACGCGCCGGGGCCCTTCGTCGGCCAGAGGAGCCGCTCGGACTGGAGCCCGTAGTCGCGGAGGCGTGTCTTGCGCTTGCGCCCTACTGCCACTCGAGCGCTCCCTTCCGCCAGACGTAGACGTACGCGACGACGAGGATCGCGATGAAGAAGAGGAACTCCCAGAACGCGAACCAGCCGACCTCGTCGAGCACGACCGCGATCGGATACAGGAAGACGATCTCGATGTCGAAGACGATGAACAGCATCGCGGTGAGGTAGAAGCTCACCGTGAAGCGCTGCTGGACGGGCGGCCCGGTGGCGACGCCCGACTCGAACGGCGTGTAGCGGGCACGGCGCCTCGCGCGCGGGCGCGTCGCGAACAGGAACGACATGAGGATCATCGACGCGGGGATGATCAGCGCCAGGCTCCCGTAGATCAGGAAGGGCAGCCAGTTGTCGAGCACGTCGCACGCCTCCTCGCCCCCGCTCGCCCGGGCCGGTCCCGGGTGTCACGCGCGGCACCATACCAACCGCGCCCCGTGTGACGATCGCACAGGAGTTCCGCATAACGGAGCCTGTTTCGCGTGTCACAAACTGTGGTGAGATGTTTCGCCCGCGGGGGCTCGTTGCTACCATCAGACCCATGGCCACCGTCGAGCAGCGCCCCGAGACCGAGACGCCCGTCACGCTCACCGCGTCCGCGGCGGAGAAGATCCGCGAGCTGATGGCCGAGGAGCCGGCCGGCGAGGCCGAGGTCCTGCGCGTCGCGATCCAGGGCGGCGGCTGCTCCGGCTTCCAGTACGGGCTCGGCTTCGACCGCGGCTCGGTCGAGGGCGACCTCGAGAGCGAGCAGCACGGGATCCGCCTCGTGGTCGATCCGTTCAGCGCGCCGTACCTCCAGGGCGCCACGGTCGACTTCGTCCACTCGATCCAGGAGTCCGGGTTCAAGATCGAGAACCCGAACGCCGTCGCCTCGTGCGGCTGCGGGCACTCCTTCACGGTCGAGGAGGGCGAGGCGGGCGCCGACCCGCACGCGGGCGGCGGCTGCGGCGCCGGCTGCGCGCACTAGCCCGAGCCGTCGCGTCGCCCCGTGAAGGTCGCGGTCGTCGGCTCCGGCCCTGCCGGGTTCTACGCGGCGGGCGCGCTCCTCGCGGCCGATCCGCCCGCCGAGGTCGACCTCATCGAGCGGCTGCCGACGCCGTGGGGCCTCGTCCGCCTCGGCGTCGCGCCCGACCACCCGAAGATCAAGGACGTCTCGCGCGCGTTCGAGAAGATCGCCGCGCGACCGGGGTTCCGCTTCCTCGGGAACGTCGAGCTCGGGCGGGACGTGTCGCACGACGAGCTGCGCGAGCGCTACGACGCCGTGCTCTACGCCGTCGGCGCCCAGGCCGACCGCCGGATGGGGATCCCGGGCGAGGACCTGCCCGGGTCGTGGGCGGCCACGGAGTTCGTCGCCTGGTACAACGGCCACCCCGACTTCCAGCACCTCACGTTCGACCTCTCCGGCGAGCGTGCCGTCGTCGTCGGGAACGGCAACGTCGCGCTGGACGTCGCCCGGATGCTCGCGCTGACGCCGGCGGAGCTCGCGCCCACCGACACCACGGACGAGGCGATCGCGGCGATCAACGGCGCCGGGATCCGCGAGATCCTCGTGCTCGGCAGGCGCGGCCCGGTGCAGGCGGCGTGGACGCCGGTCGAGGTCGGGGAGCTCGGGGAGCTCGCCGGCGCCGACGTGGTCGTCGATCCGGCGCAGCTCGAGCTCGACCCCGCGAGCGCGGCGGCGCTGGAGGCCGCGCCGCCGACCGTCCGGCGGAGCGTCGAGCACCTGCGCGACTTCGCCGCACGCCCCCCCGCCGGGAGGCCGAGGGCGATCCGGCTGCGCTTCTTCACCTCGCCGGTGGCGCTCCTCGGCGACGGGCGGGTCGAGGCGGTCGAGGTCGTGCGCAACGAGCTCGTGGAGGGCCGCGCCGTGCCGACGGACGAGCGCGAGCGCATCCCCTGCGGGATCGTGTTCCGGAGCGTGGGCTACCGCGGCGTCGCGCTCCCCGGCGTCCCCTTCGACGAGGAGTCCGGGACGATCCCGAACGACCGCGGACGCGTCGAGCCGGGGCTGTACGTGGCCGGATGGATCAAGCGCGGCCCGAGCGGCGTGATCGGGACGAACAAGAAGGACGCGACGGAGACGGTCGAGTTGCTGCTCGAGGACGCGCGCGCCGGGCTGCTCCCGCGCCCGAGCGGCGGCGACCTCCTCGATCTGCTCGTGGCGCGCGGCGCGGAGCCCGTGCTCTACGCGGGGTGGAAGGCGATCGACGCCGCGGAGAGGGCCGCGGGCGAGCCGCGCGGCCGCCCGCGGGTGAAGCTCTGCAGCTGGGACGACCTCCTCGCCGCCTCGCGCCGCTGAGGCCGCCTCCTCCGCGTCGAGGGGCGACGCAAGGGGCTAGACTCGATGGCGTGAGCGAGACGGAGGCGCGGCAGGAGCTCTGGGGCGGCGAGACGCGCAAGGCGGTCGCCAACTTCCCCGTCTCCGGCGAGCCGATCCCCGTCGCCGTCCGCCGCTGGCTCGGGCGGATCAAGGGCGCCGCCGCGCACGTGAACGCGGAGCTCGGGCTCCTCGACCCGGAGCTGGCGGAGCGGATCGCCGCCGCCGCCGACCGCATGGCGTCCGGCGAGCTCGACGACCAGTTTCCGATCGACGTCTTCCAGACCGGCTCCGGGACGTCGTCGAACATGAACGCGAACGAGGTCATCGCCACGCTCGCGGGCGACGACGTGCACCCGAACGACCACGTCAACATGGGCCAGAGCTCGAACGACGTGTTCCCGTCGGCGGTGCATCTCGCGGCGCTCGGCGAGATCACGGAGAGGCTCCTGCCCGCGCTCGACAAGCTCGCGGCGTCGCTCGAGGGGAAGGCGCGGGAGTTCGACGACGTCGTCAAGTCCGGCCGGACCCACCTGATGGACGCCGTGCCGGTGACCCTCGGCCAGGAGTTCGCGGGGTACGCGGCGCAGGTGCGGCAGGGCCGGGCGCGCGTGCGCGACGCGTTGCCGCGGCTCGGCCAGATCCCGCTCGGCGGCACCGCCGTCGGCACCGGGCTCAACACGCACCCGGAGTTCGCGGCGCGCGTTCGCGAGCGTCTCACGGCGGAGACGCGGCTCGACATCCGGCCGCCTGCCGATCCGTTCGAGGCGCAGGCGGCCCGCGACGGGCTCGTCGAGGCCTCGGCCGCGCTCAAGGTGGTCGCCGTCTCGCTGACCAAGATCGCCAACGACATCCGCTGGATGGGCTCCGGCCCTCGCGCGGGACTGGCCGAGCTGATCCTGCCCGAGCTCCAGAAGGGCAGCTCGATCATGCCGGGCAAGGTCAATCCGGTGATCCCCGAGGTCGTGACGCAGGTCGCCGCCCAGGTGATCGGGAACGACGCCGCGATCACCGTCGGCGGCATGCAGGGGCACTTCGAGCTCAACGTCTTCATCCCGATGATGGCGCGGAACCTGCTCGCCTCCATCGAGTTGCTGTCGGCCGCGGCGACCCTGTTCGCCGAGAAGTGCGTCGACGGGATCGAGGCGAACCGCGAGCAGAACGAGCGCTACGCGGAGCTGACGCTGTCGGCGGCGACCGCGCTCAACCCCTACATCGGCTACGACCGCGCCTCCGAGATCGTGAAGGACGCGGCGGCATCGGGGCGGTCGCTGCGCGAGGTCGCGCGGGAGGCCGGCGTGGCGGAGGAGACGCTCGACGCCGCGCTCGACTACCACGCGATGGCGAAGCCGCACGCCGGGCGGTAGCCCGTTCCGCGCTCCCGCGCGGCCTTGATATCGGCTCCCGCAGATGGGATTCTCAAGGCCGGTTGGAGGAGAGGCCATACCGTTTCCTGCTGCGGATGCCCGTCGAGCTGCGCGATCGCCTGCGCGAGGCCGCGTCGACGGGCGGGCGGAGCCTGAACGCGGAGCTCGTCCATCGCCTGGCGAAGAGCCTCGAGGCGGAGGCACACGAGCCGGCCCCCGACACGTCTAGGCCGACGAGCACGCGACTCCGTCGCGCGCTCCCGTCGATGGAGGGAAGGAGCATGACCCGACGTACACGCCAGGCCCTGTTCGCGGTGCTCCTGGCAGGCGCAGCGGTTGCCGCGATCGCTGCCATGGTCTCGACACCGGGGTCGATGCCGACGGTGAACGCGAGGGCCGGCGGCGAGCTCGGGAGTGCGCTCGGCGCGCACCTCGAGCAGCTTCGCGAAGCCGTGCCGGGCAACCAGGGCATGGCCGAGGAGGGCCCGGACGGCGCCGCCGCGGACGCGTACGCCGCGCGCGCGTTCCCCGACGACGTGATCGAGCTGAGCGACGCAGCCGCAGCGCGGGCGTCGTTCGCAGCGCAGCAGGGACGCCCGTTCCCGCGCGGGAAGGGGCGGCCCGGGACGTGGGTGACGATCGGACCGAGCCGCGCGCTGTACCCCGCGACCCCGTTCCGCAACGCGTACAACTACGTGCCCGCCGCCTACACGGCCGGCGGCCGCACGACCGACATCGCGGTCGCCGACACGTGCAAGCCGGGCGACTGCCGGCTCTACGTCACGCCTGCGGGCGGCGGCGTCTGGACGACGAAGAACGGCCTGGCCGTGACGCCGCACTGGGAGTACCTCGCCGGCCCGCTCGGCATCAACGCCGCCGGCTCGGTGACGATCGACCCGAACGATCCGAGCGGCGACACGATCTACGTCGGCACGGGCGAGGCGAACATCTGCGGCTCCGGGTGCGTGGCCGGCGTCGGCGTCTACCGGTCGACGGACGGCGGAGCCACCTGGACGGGGCCGCTCGGCGGCCCGGCCACGGACACCGGCAACCCGCTCGCAGGGAAGGGCGTCGGCGAGATCCTCGTCCAGCCGGGCGCGCCGAACGTGCTCTACGCCGCCACGACGACGGCGCTGCGCGGGATGTCGGGCGTGTGCTGCTCCGGCGTCACGCGGCCGGTCCCCGGCGCAGCGAAGTGGGGGCTCTACAAGTCGACGAACGGCGGCGCGTCGTGGACGTTCATCCACAACGGCGCCGCATCGGCCGCGGCCTGCACCGGCACCATCACCGAGTACACCAACGGCGGCGTCTGCTCGCCGCGCGGCGTGCGGCACATCGCGCTCGATCCCAACGACCCGACGCACCAGACGATCTACGCGTCGTCCTACGCACGGGGGGTCTGGCGTTCGACCGACGGCGGCACGACGTGGACGCAGATCAAGACACCGCTCGCGCCCGGTCAGATCACGGACCGGGCGGCCATCGCCGTCGCGTCGCTCCCCGGCGGCGCGACCCGCATGTACGTGTACGAGGGCTTCGGCGGCGGGAACCCGTACTCACGGCTGTACCGCTCGGACAACGCCAACGCCGGGGCGCCGACGTTCACCGACCTCACGAGCCCGAGCACGGCGTCACCGGGGTTCGCGTGGCACAACATCTGCGAGCCCCAGTGCTGGTACGACCTGTTCGTCCACACGCCCACGGGCCATCCGGACATCGTCTACGCAGGCGGCGACTATGCCTACGGCGAGACGGTCGCGAACAAGCGCGCCGTGATCCTCTCGCTCGACGGCGGCGTCTCGGGCTACGACATGACGTACGACGGGACGGACGAGCTGCACCCGAACGGGCTCCATCCGGACCAGCACGCCATCGTCACGAACCCGAGCAACCCGCTCCAGTTCTTCGAGACGAGCGACGGCGGGGTGATGCGCTCGAGCGGCGAGCTCGTCGACCGCTCGGCGTGGTGCGACGACCCGAACCGCGGGCTGACGGGCGCGAGCCTCGACCGGTGCCGGCAGATGCTGTCGAAGATCCCCTCGCGGCTCGAGGACCTGAACGAGGGCCTCGCGACGCTCCAGTGGACGCGGCTCACCTCGAGCCCGCACAACGTGAACGTCCTCCAGGGCGGCACCCAGGACAACGGGACGTGGGAGACGCCGGGGAACCCCGTGAAGTGGGAGAACACGATGATCGGCGACGGCGGCTGGAACGGCTTCGACGCCACGCTCACCGACTTCCGCTTCCACTCGTTCTACGACGTCTCGCCCGAGGTGAACTTCGAGGGCGGGAACATCGGCACGTGGATCTGGATCGCCGACCCCCTGTTCGGGCACGCGAACTCGCAGTTCTACGCGCCGATCATCAGCGACCCGCGCGTCAGCGGGACGATGTTCGCCGGCACCGGCCGAACGGTCTACCGCACGAAGACGCACGGGCTCGGCGCGATGTCGTACGCCGAGGCGCAGCAGCACTGCAACACGTGGTCGGGCGACTACACCGTCGTCTGCGGCGACTGGGCGGAGCTCGGGCCGACGCGGCTCACGTCTGCGACGTGGGGCGACAGGGCCGGCGGCGCCGTCTCCGCCGTCGAGCGCACGGCGGCCGACACGTCGACGGCGTGGGCGGCGACGAGCACGGGCCGCCTGTTCGTCTCGAAGAACGTCGACGCGGACCCCGCGGCATCCGTCGCGTGGACGCGGCTCGACGACGACGCGACGGCCGACCCGAACCGCTTCGTCTCCGGTCTCTACGTCGATCCGTCGAACGCGAACGCGGCGTGGGTGGCGTACAGCGGCTACGGCGCGAACACGCCGAGCACGCCCGCGCACGTGTTCAGGGTCGTCTACGACCCGGCGGCGGGCACGTCGACGTGGACCGACCTGTCGTACGACTGGGGCGACCTCCCGGTCACCGACGTCGTCCGCGACGACGTCACGGGCGACCTCTACGCCGCGAGCGACTTCGGCGTGTCGGTGCTGAAGAGCGGTACGACCACGTGGGTCGCGTCGGGCGGCGGCCTCCCGGCGGTCGAGGTGGCGAGCCTCGACATCCGCCCGAGCGAGCGGATCCTGTACGCCGCCACCCACGGCCTCTCGGCCTGGCGGCTGAACCTCGACTAGCCGCGTCGGCGGCACCGTGCCTCGCGAGGGCCCGCTCCGGCGGGCCCTCGCCGCTCAGGGCGCTGGGCAGCCGGGGCCGAGGCGCCGGTACGACGCGGCCCGGCCGGAGCGAAGCCCGCGCGCCGTGGCGTGCACGAGGCCCGCGAGGCACCCGGGGTCGGCGATGCGGACGACGAACCGGCCGCCGGGCCCTGTCCGGACGACCTGCGTGCGGAGCGCCGGGGCGACGAGGCGGACGCGCACGGACTCGCGGCCGGCGAACCCGGAGCCTGCGAACGAGAGCGGCGAGTCGGCGACGAGGCGGAGCCGGGCCTGCGCGTCGACCCCCGACGCGGGTGCGGCGGCGACGACGAGCGTCGCGGCGAGTGCGACGACGAGTGCGCGCACGGTCCAGGAGTATGCCGAGCCGCGTCCCGACTTGACGCAGGGCGATCGAGAGGTGACGATCGCGGTTCGCAGATATCGCGTCCTCGTTCGAGGCGCGGGAACCGATAGGAGGGGGAGAGGTGCAGACACACCCGTCGACGCGGGCAGTCCTGGCGGCGCTCGCCGCGCTGCTCGCGCTCGCCGTTCCGTCCGTCGCCGCGGCGGCCGACGGCCACGGCAACGGCAGGGACGACACGATCGACGTCGGCGCGGACGCCGGCAAGAAGGGCCGGTTGAAGCTCGACCGGAAGGCCTCGCAGCCCGCCGCACCGGCGGTGACCGCGGCGGCGGCGACCGCCGCGGCCGCGCTCGAGAGCCCGCCGCTCGGGACACAGAAACTCTTCCCCGTGATCAACTTCGTCACCGGCGGGGCGCGGATCGAGCTCTTCACCCTCCGCTCCGTGGGCGACCACAGCGAGATCTGGGTCTCGAACACGCTCAACTACCCGACCGCCGGCGACTGCCGCAACGACGGCAGCCGCAACGTCGTCACGACGGCCCAGACCGACTACCTGCGCGACGAGTTCGACCGGAACATGTACCCGAAGGAGTCCGCGGCGTTCTCGACGCCGCCGAGCCGCGACGGCACGACTGCGACGCTGCCCGGCCTCGTCGGGCTCCCCGCCGACTACTACAAGGGCCCGGGCGACAAGATCGTCACCCTCGTCGCCAACTTCCGCGACGAGAACTTCACCGACATCACCTTCCCGTCGTACGTCGCGGGCTACCACTCGTCGGGCATCAACGCCTTCGTCGACCGCAACGTGATGTCGATCGACTCGTTCGACTGGGTGCACCGGACCGGCGCGAACCCGCCGAACGAGCCCTCGACCGTGCTGTGCGAGAACAAGCCAGCCCAGCCGTTCAAGTACGAGGCCGTCTTCGCCCACGAGTACCAGCACCTGCTCGAGTTCTGGGCGAGCCCGGGCGAGTCCACGTGGGCGAACGAAGGGCTCGCCGACTACGCGATCACGGTCACGGGCTACGGCTTCCCGGCGCGGACGATCGAGGAGGTCGGCTGGGAGGGGCACATCCAGACGTTCCTCGGCTGGCGCCTCGTGCAGACGCCCGCGAACCAGATCCCGCAGCCGAACGGGGGGCCCGAGAACTCGCTCACGCTCTGGGACGACCAGGGCGGCCTCGAGACGCTCTCCGACTACGGCGCCGTCTGGACGTTCATGGAGTTCCTCCACGAGCGGTACGGCGCGGCGTTCATGACCGATCTCCACAACGAGGACGCGAACGGGCTGCCGGGCCTCCAGGCCGTGCTCGACAGGTACCTCACCGGCACGACCGCGCAGGCGCTGATCCACGAGTGGGCGGCGATGGTCGCCCTCGACGCGTCGCTCGACGACGGCGCACAGCTCCGCGGCGCACCGCGCAGGGCCGACTACCAGGTCGACAACCTCCACGCGTCGATCTACTGGCCCAACCCGCAGGCGTACTCCACCCACGGCGCGCCGCCGAACGGGTCGGACTACGTCCTGCTGCGCGACGCGGCCGGGAGCCCGCTGACCGCGGCGCAGATCCGCACGCTCTCGTTCACGGGCGCGCGGAGGCACGACCTGCTCCCGATCACGTGGCAGGTCGACGCGAACCCGCCGGCGCAGCCGGGGAACCCCGCGCTGTCGTCCCCGGCCGCGAACAACCTCGACCGCGTGATCCTCCGCGAGGTGGCCGTGCCGGCGGGGAGCCCGTCGCTCACGTTCCGCACGCGCTACTCGCTCGAGGATCAGTGGGACTACTTCATGGTCCAGGTCTCGAGCGACGGCGGGGCGCACTGGACGAGCCTCGCGAACGGCAACACGACCACGTCGCACGACCCGGGGGCCCGCGGCGCGATCGTCGCGCAGCTGCCCGGGTTCACCGGCGACGCCGACTGGCACACCGAGACGTTCAGTCTCGCGGCCTACGCCGGGCGGACCGTGCTCGTCGCGTTCCGCAACATGACCGACACGAACACGCTCGGCAACGGCGGCGCGATCGGGGCCGGCCTCTGGGTCGACGACATCGCCGTCGCCGGCACGCCGGTGTCGGACGGCTCGACGCTCGACGGCTGGCGCTCCGAGGTCGCCGCGCCGGCGATCGCGGGCTTCACCGTCCAGCTCGTCGGCCTCTCGTCGACGGGCGCGTACTCGTCGATCCTGTCGCAGGTGCTCTCCGGCGGCTACGACACGTCGCTCTCCGGCGGCGCGCTCCGTCGCCTGATCGGCGACGAGGTCGACACCGTCGGCGCGATCGTCACCTACGACGAGCCGACGGAGGCGATCGCACGCTACGCCCCGTACGAGCTGCGCGTGAACGGGGTGCTCCAGCCGGGCGGCTGATCCGCCCGGCCCGCAGGGGACGGCGGGTATCGGAGCGCCTTCCGATACCCGCCGTCCGGCGGGCTCTCGGTCCCGCGGTCCGATCTTGACACGCGGCCGATCGGCGGCATCATTCCGCATATCACCGCCCGTTCGGGCGGTGATATCACGGGAGAGGGGAGTCACTCAATGGAGGTCGTTCGTGGCCGCAACGCGGCCGTGATCACCACCGCCGCGGCCCTGCTCGCCGCGGCCGCGCTCGTCGCCTGGGTCGTCTCAAGGGACAGCTCGGCCGGGGCGCGCCCGGACTTCGCGGCGAAGCAGCTGCAGGGGAACTGGCAGGGCGAGGAGACGGGCGGAGCAGGCGGTGAGGCCGCCGAGCTGATGACCGCGCTCGCCCAGTTCGACGAGGCGCGGACGTCGCCGTCGGGCATCGTCAATCCCGGCGCCTACTCGGCCGCCTACGCCCAGCTGACGGGCCTGCCGACCGCGGGCGGCGCGTGGTCGAACATCACGCGCGGGATCAAGTACGACGCCGACGACATCGAGTACCGCGACTACTACTCGAACTCGAGCGGCGGCTCCGGCAACGTCACGGGACGCATCACGGGTCTCGCGGCGGACGCCGACGGCTACGTCTATGCGGCCGGGGCGATGGGCGGCGTCTGGCGCTCGTCCACCGGCGGTGGCAACTGGACGCCGATCGCCGACTCGCTGCCGACGCTCTCGTCCGGCACGCTCGAGCTCGACGGAACCGGCGCGCTCTGGTACGCCACGGGTGAGGCGAACACGGGCGGCACCTCGTACGCCGGCACGGGTGTCTACCGCCTCGCCAACCCCCGTACGGGCACGTTCTCGCACCCGGGCAGCCGCGTCGGCGGCACGGAGCTGGAGTCGACCACGATCAACCAGCTCCGCTTCGCGTCGAACGGCAAGGTCTGGGCGGCGACCTCGCGCGGCATCTGGTGGCACTCGACGACGGGGTCGATGTCCGCTGCGTGGACGAACTCGTTCATGCCGAACCCGGGCGCGCTCGACGACCCGACGAACACGAACGCGCCGTACAAGAACATCGTCAACGACATCGCCGTCGACCCGAACGACGCGAACCACCTGGTGGCGGCGGTCGGCTGGCGCAGCGGGGACACGTACAACGGCTTCTACGAGACGCGGAACGGCGGCGACTCGTGGGCGAGGATCAACCCGACGGGCGGCATCGACGCCACCGACATCGGGAACGCGACCTTCGCGTTCTCCGGCGACGGCAAGACGCTCTACGTGATGAACCAGTCGCCGCGCAAGATCAACTCGCTGTCGGCGATCCCGCAGACGTACCTCGACGGGATCTACGTGTCGAAGAACGGGCTCGTCGGCCCGTGGAACCGGATCGCCACGAGCGACAAGCTCGGCGCGAGGTCCGGCGGGTCCGCGCTGTTCGCCAACGCCGGGCGCGGGTACAGCCCCGGCATCCAGGCCTGGTACAACCAGTTCCTGGTCGTCGACCCGCGGCCGGGCAAGAACGACCACGTCTTCGCGGGCCTCGAGGAGGTCTACGAGACGAGCGACGCCGGCAACCACTGGACGACGCCGGGCGCGTACTGGAACTTCTACTTCTCGTGCTGGAACGTCGACGCCGTCTATCCGGAGGAGGGCGTCGGCAACCGGTGTCCGCTCTCGACCCACCCGGACCAGCACTCGGCCGCCATCGGCAAGGTCGGCGGCAAGTACTACCTCTTCGTCGGCAACGACGGCGGCATCTACCGCCGCCCGCTCGACGGGAAGGCGAACGCGAACGGCAACGCGACCGACTGGAAGAGCCTGAACGACGGCACGATCGACTCGCTGCAGTACTACGCCGTCGACGTCGGCAAGGCGCAGGCCGGCAACACGTACAACCCGGCCGGGTCGGGCGACATCGTCTCGGGCGGCCTGCAGGACAACGGCGGGTCGATCCTCCGTCTCGGCGGGGCGAAGATGAGCTCGAACTTCGGCGGCGATGGCGGTGACGTCCTCGTCGACCCGGAGAACGGCTGCAACATCGTCCAGGAGTACGTCGTCCTCGCGATGCGGGTGACGAACACCTGCGCGAGCCCGGTCGACGCGAACGGCAACCCGAACCTCGCCGCCTGGTACGACTACTCGCAGACGACGACGTTCAACATCGCGCCGCCGGACGTGAACGCCCGCTTCATCGCGCCGTTCGTCGCCAACTCGAAGAACGTCAAGCAGTGGCTGGCCGGCGGCGCGACCGTCTGGTACCAGGGCAAGGGCTTCGACATCCGCTCGGGGAGCGAGTGGAAGGCCGTGCACTCCTGGGGCAGCGCCGCCCGCGTGACGACGGCGATGGCGTACACGGGCAACACGGCGCTCGCCGCGTGGTGCGGCGGCTGCAACAACGCCGGCTTCGCGCGCGGCGCGGGCGTCGGCACGTACAACCCTGCGACCGACGCGTGGTCGTGGACGAACCTCGCCCTGGACGGCGTGCCCGTCCGCTACATCGGCGGCGTCGCGATCGACCCGAGCAACGAGAACCACATGTTCCTCGCGATCAACGGGTTCTCGCGCCGCTTCACCGAGGGGCCTGGAGCAGGGATCGGGCACATCTACGAGTCGACGAACCGCGGCGCGTCCTGGACGCTCGCGGACGGCTCGGGCGCCTCGGCGTTCCCGGATGTGCCCGCGAACAGCGTCAAGGTGCTGTCGAACGGCGCGCTCGTCGTCGGCACCGACCTCGCGGTGCTCTACCGCGCGCCCGGCAGCACGGCCTGGCAGCGGCTCGGCACCAACTTCCCCGCCACCGTGGCCCTCGACGTCGAGGTCTCGCCGAGCGGGACGGAGCTCTACGCCGCCACGCACGGCCGCGGGCTCTGGAAGATCGCGCTGCCCTAGCGGCGCGACCGCATCGACCGCACGCCGCCCGTCCGGGTCGCCCGGGCGGGCGGCGGCGTCCCGGGGCCGCCCGCGCTAGTACGCGACGGCGCCGCGGCCGGTCTCGGCCGCATGACGCTGCTCGTCGGCGCGGTACGACGACCGCACGAGCGGGCCGGAGAAGACGGAGCCGAAGCCCAATGCCTCCCCCTGCTGCCGGAACCAGCGGAACTCGTCGGGGTGCACCCAGCGATCGATCTCCGCGTGCTTCGGGCTCGGCTGGAGGTACTGGCCGATGGTGACGACGTCGACACCATGCGCGCGCAGGTCGCGCAGCGTCTCGACGACCTCGTCGTTCGTCTCGCCGAGCCCGACGATGATCCCGGACTTCGTCAGCACGGGGTAGTCGGCGACCTCCTTCGCCCGGCGGAGCAGCCACAGCGCCCCGTCGTAGTCGGCCTTGCCGCCGCGCATGCGGCGGTGCAGGCGCCGGACGGTCTCGATGTTGTGGTTGAAGACGTCGGGCCGTGCGCCGAGCACCGTCCGCAGCGCGCCCTCCTCGACCCCGAGGAAGTCCGGCGTCAGCACCTCGACCGACGCCTCCGGGAGCTTCGCCTTGATCGCCCGGATGGTCGCCGCGTAGTGGCCCGCACCCTTGTCCTCGACGTCGTCCCGGTCGACGGAGGTGACGACGACGTGCTTCAGGCCCATCTGCGCCGCCGCCTGCGCCAGGCGGAGCGGCTCGAGCGGGTCGACGGGCTCCGACGGCTTCCCCGAGTGGACGTAGCAGTAGCGGCACGCGCGCGTGCACGTCTCGCCGAGGATCTGGAACGTCGCCGTCCCCCGTCCCCAGCACTCGGAGATGTTGGGGCAGCGCGCCTCCTCGCAGATCGTGTGGAGGCTCGCGCCGTGGAGCAGCTTCCTGACGTCGAAGTACTGCGAGTCCGCGCTGGGCGCGCGGACCTTCATCCACTCGGGCCGGCGCGGGCGCTCGGCGACGGGCAGCGACGTCTCCATCCCGGCCAGTCTAGAGACGGGCCCCGGCGTCGGCCGGCACTGCGAGCTCGTCCGCGGGGAGTGCGGCGAACGCGAGGTCGAACACGTCCGCGAGCGCCGCTGCGGCATGCGGCTTGACCTCGTCGACCGAGACGGGGCGGCCGAGCTCGCGGGCGATGGTCGTGAACGAGGCGTCCTCGAGCCCGCAGGCCGTGATCCACTCGGTGAACGGGGCGGGATCGAGGTCGACGTTCAGCGCGTAGCCGTGCGTCGTCACCCAGCGCGAGACGTGGATGCCGATGGAGGCGATCTTGCGCGGCGGCCGCGTCAGCCAGACGCCGGTGAGCCCGTCGATGCGCTCGCCCCTCACGCCGACGGCGGCGAGGGTCCGGATCAGCGCCTCCTCGAGGTCGCGCACGTAGCGCTTCACGTCCTGCCCGTGGCGGGTGAGGTCGAGGATCGGGTAGCAGACGAGCTGCCCGGGCCCGTGGAAGGTGGACTTCCCGCCACGGTCGGTCTCGACGATCTCGACCGCCGCGTCGTCGGGGACGTGGAGTTCCGACGCCTCCTCCGTGCGCCGCCCGAGCGTGACGACCGCCGGGTGCTCGAGGAGGAGCACCGTGTCCGGGCGTTCGCGGGCCGTGACGGCCGCGGCGACCCTGCGCTGGAGCTCCCAGGCCTCGAGGTACGGGACCTCGCCGAGGGAGAGGAGGTGGGCGTCGCGGGCCACGGCCGGAGCGTAGCTAGGAGCCCCAGCCCTCATGCGGCTCGCGGCGCCCGACGTCCTCGGTCCAGTAGCCGCGCTCCTCGACGACGAGGCCGTCGTCGTCGAAGCGCAGGAGGGAGACCCCGGCGATCGTCGTCTCGGAACCGCCCGGCTCGCGCACGACGGCCCACCACTCCACGGCCGCACGGTCGTCGCCGGCGACGACCGGCTCGCCGAAGCGGATGTCGCCGCCGGGCTCCTCGGACGCGAACGCCCACGCCGCGTAGGCCGCCGGCTCCTGCGGCTCGCGGAACGGGCCGGTCCGGAAGGAGGCGCCATCGGCGTAGAGGGCGCCGACGCGCTCCGCGTCGTGCTCGCGCCACGCGCGCTCCCACTCACGCGCCCAGCGCCCGGCGGCCTCGCGCGCCGTCACGCGGCGGGCGCCCCCCGCCCGGCGTCCCCGAGCTCGAGCGGGACCGAGACGAAGGCGTCGCCCGCCACGACGCCCGCGCCGCTAGTAGTCCGACTCGCCCCAGCTCTCGAGGCGCCCGCGCAGGTCGCGGAGGAACCGCCCCGCGTACGCGCCGTCGACGAGCCGGTGGTCGTACGTGAGCGTCAGGTTCATGATCGGGCGGATCGCGATCACGTCCTGGCCCAGCTCGTCCTGGACGACCCAGGGCCGCTTCACGACCGCGTACGTGCCGAGGATCCCGCTCTGAGGCTGGCTGATCACCGGCGTGCCGTGGAACGTGCCGTAGCCGCCTGGGTTCGTGATCGTGAACGTCCCGCCCTGGACGTCGTCCGGCAGGAGCTGCTTGTCGCGGGCGCGCTGCGCGATCTCGGCGACGCCCTTCGCGATCCCGAGCAGGTTCAGCGTCTCCGTGTGCTTCAGCACCGGCACGATCAGGCCCTTGCCGTCGGCGAGCTCGACCGCGAATCCGAGGTTGACGAAGTTCCGCGTGACGATCTGGTCGCCGCGCAGCTCGCCGTTGATCCAGGGGTAGTCCTTCAGCGTCTCGACCGTCGCGCGCGCGACGAACGCGAGGTAGGTCGGGTTGACGCCGTAGGCGGCCTGGTACTCGCGCTTGAGCTTCTCGCGGATCGCGACCACCTTCGACATGTCGACCTCGATCGCCGAGGTGACGTGCGCGGAGGTGTCGAGCGAGCGGCGCATGTGCTCGGCGATGCCGCGGCGCATGGCGGTGACCGGCTCGCTCGCCTCGCCCGGCTGGGGCTCGGCGGCGGGCGCGGCCGCCGGTGCCGGCTTGGGAGGCGCGGCGGCCGCCGGTGCCGGTGCCGCGGCGGGGACGGCCCCCGCCTGCGGCGCGGCCGGAGCGGCCTGCGGCTCGGGCGGCGCAGCCGGTGGGGTCGGGGCAGCCGGTGCGGCGGGCCCGCCGCCCTCGATGAAGCCGAGGATGTCCTTCTTCGTGACGCGGCCGCCGGCGCCGGTGCCGGGCACCTGCGCCGGGTCGACGCCGTGCTCGGAGGCGATGCGGGCGACGACGGGCGACACGAACGTCTTCCCGTTGCCG
This sequence comes from Pseudomonadota bacterium, assembly GCA_050262775.1. Lineage (GTDB taxonomy): Bacteria > Actinomycetota > Thermoleophilia > Gaiellales > Gaiellaceae > DATHTC01. The sequence goes on from JBLNEO010000247.1 coordinate 46,509, forward strand.
CTGACGGCGGGTGCGGCCTGTGGTGGTGCAGGCGTGGGCGCAGGTGTCGGCGGCGCGGCGGCCGGCTCCGGCGACGCCGCGGCCGTCGGTGCGACCGTCTCCGCGGGCGACGCCTCGCTCGCCTCCGCGGCCGCCTCCTGCGTCGCGGGCTCGGGCGGCGGCTCGGCCGGCGCTGCCTCCGCGCCCTCGGGCGCGATCGTCGCGCGCTTCGTGCCGACGTCCACCGTCTCCCCCTCGGGGACGAGGATCTCGGCCAGGACGCCCGTCCCCGGGGACGGCACCTCCGTGTCGACCTTGTCGGTCGAGATCTCGAGCAGCGGCTCGTCGGCCTCGACGGCCTCGCCGGGCTGCTTCAGCCACTTCGTGATCGTGCCCTCGGACACGGACACGCCCATCTGGGGCATGACGACATCGACGACCTGGGTGCTGGCCATGGCGCTGACTCCTTAGTACTGGGCGAGCTCGCGCAGCCCTGCGGCCACGTCCTCGACCTGCGGGATGAAGGCCTTCTCGAGCTCGGGCGAGAAGGGCACGGGCGTGTCGGGGGCGGCGATCCGCTTCACGGGCGCGTCGAGGTCCTCGAACGCCTCCTCGGCGACGGTCGCGGCGATCTCGGCGCCGAAGCCGCCGGTGCGCGTGTCCTCGTGGAGCACGAGCACCTTCGACGTCTTCCGCGCCGACGCGAGCACGGCCTGCCGGTCCCACGGCATCACCGTGCGCAGGTCGACGATCTCGACGGAGATCGCGTCGCCCTCGAGCTGTTTCGCGGCCTCGTCGGCGGTGTGCACCATCGCCCCCCACGTGATCACGGAGACGTCGTCCCCCTCGCGGTGCGTGCGCGCCTTGCCGAGCGGCACGGTGTACCGCTCCTCGGGCACGTCCGCCTTGATCCGTCGGTACAGGTGCTTGTGCTCGAAGAACAGGACGGGGTTCGGATCCTCGATCGCCGAGATGATGAGCCCCTTCGCATCCTCGGGCGTGGCGGGGCACACGCACTTGAGCCCAGGGATGTGGGCGAACGAGGACTCGGGGTTCTGGGAGTGGAACGGCCCGCCGGAGAAACCGCCGCCCGACGGAAGCCGCACGACGATCGGCACCGGCGTCCCGACCCGCCAGCGCTGCTTCGCGGCGACCGTGACGAGGTGATCCCACGCGCACGAGATGAAGTCTGCGAACTGCATCTCGGCGACGGGGCGCATGCCCATGATCGCGGCGCCGGTGCAGCCGCCGACGATCGCGGTCTCCGAGAGCGGAGCGTCGATCACGCGCCACGGCCCGAACTCCTCCTGGAAGCCGAGCGTCACCTTGAAGGCGCCGCCGTAGACGCCCACGTCCTCGCCGAAGACGAAGACGCGCGGGTCACGGCGCATCTCC